>DASTZI010000390.1:0-13322 GCA_035764385.1 Vicinamibacterales bacterium | reverse complement strand
GTGGAGGGCGGGTCCTCTCGGACCAGCCAGATAAGCGTCGAGGAAGCCATTTCACAGGGGGCAGCCTGGTGGCCCCTGCAGATGGCGCGCGAGCTGGATGACGCCATCCTAAGCCTGCGGACCAACGAGCTGGAGCTCGGGCTCTGGATCTTCAGGACGCTTGGTGATCCAGAAGCCGTCGCCGCGATTGATCGATTCGTGCTCGAGCATCAGCAAAACTGGTTCGTCCGCGAAGTCCTCGGCATGCTGCGTCGCACGTTCGCGCGACTGGACGTCTCCTCGCGGTCGATGTTCAGCGTCGTGACGCCAGGTTCCTGCTTTGCGGGCACGCTGCTGGAGCTCGCGTTCGCCTCCGATCGCATCTACATGCTGCACACGGAGGAAGACGAGCCGGCCGGTTCGCTCATGCTGTCACCGATGAATTTCGGCGCGCTGCCGATGGTCACCGGTCAGTCGCGGCTTGCGGCGCGGTTTTACGGCGACGTCCAGCTGCTGGATGCTCTGCATCACGACATCGGCGTCGCGTTCAGCGCCGCCGAAGCGCAGTCGTTGGGTCTCGTCACCGACGCGCCCGATGCGCTCGACTGGGACGACGAGCTGCGGCAGGCGATCGAGTCGCGGGTCGCGCTGTCGCCGGACGCGCTGACCGGGATGGAAGCGAACCTCCGGTTTCCGCTTCCGGAGAATCAGGCGACGCGCATCTTCGGTCGACTGTCCGCGTGGCAGAACTGGATTTTCATTCGCTCGAACGCAACCGGCGAGAAGGGTGCGCTGAAGGTGTACGGCAGCGGCGCACAGCCGAAGTTCGATTGGGAACGCGTGTAGGCGGACCTTTGGGTCCGCCTTGGTGAAAACGATGACTTCGAACATCGACTACATCGACAAGATTCCGAATAACGTCGATCTGGGGCGCGATCGCGTGCTGCAGCGCGCGCTCGAGCACTGGCAGCCCGCCTACATGGGCTGGTGGTACGACATGGGGCCCACCGAGAGCCACAACTACGACGTGTATCTGCGGACCGCGATCAGCGTCGACCCGGAAGGATGGGCAGTCTTCGATTACATCAAGATGCCGCAGTACCGCTGGGGCATCTTCCTCGCTCCGCCCACGGCCGGTCGCGAGGTGAACTTCGGGATCAACAAAGGCCAGCCGGCCTGGCACGACGTTCCCGGTGAATATCGATCGATGCTGCGTCGCCTCATCGTGACGCAGGGCGACACCGAACCGGCGTCAGTAGAGCAGCAGCGGATGCTCGGGATGTGCGCACCGTCGCTCTACGACCTGCGGAACATCTATCAGGTGAACGTCGAGGAGGGACGGCATCTCTGGGCGATGGTCTACCTGCTGCACCGTTACTTTGGCCGTGACGGACGCGAGGAGGCCGAGGCGCTGCTGGAGCGCCGCTCGGGCGACGTGGATAACCCGCGCATCCTCGGCGCGTTCAACGAACCGACGCCAGACTGGCTCGCGTTCTACATGTTCACCTTCTTCACCGATCGCGACGGCAAGTTTCAGCTGTCGTCGCTCGCCGAATCCGGTTTCGATCCGCTCGCGCGCACGTGCCGGTTCATGCTGACCGAGGAAGCGCATCACATGTTCGTCGGCGAGACCGGCGTCGGGCGCATCGTCCAGCGAACCGCGGAGGTCATGGCCGAACACCACCTCGAGGATCCCGACGACGTGCGCGCGCTCGGCGTCATCGACCTGCCGACCATCCAGCGTTATTTGAACTTCCATTACAGCGTGACGCTCGATCTCTTCGGCGGCGACATCTCATCCAACGCCGCAAGCTTCTACACGACCGGTCTCAAGGGCCGCTACGAGGAGACGAAGATCGGCGACGACCACGTTCTTTCCGATGCGACGTACAAGGTGGGAACGGTCAAGGCCGGGCGGGTCTTCGACGAAGAAATCCCGGCGCTCAATGCGCTCAACGAGCGGCTGCGCGACGATTACATCGGCGAGGTGCAGGCGGGCGTCGATCGCTGGAACAAGATCATCGAAAAGACGGGCGTTCCGTTCCGGCTGCGGCTGCCGCACAAAGGTTTCCATCGGCAGATTGGCAATTTCGCCGGTCATCACATCGGTCCGGAGGGCGACGTGATGACCGAGGCGGCGTGGAAGGCGAAGCGCGATGTGTGGATGCCGAGCGCCGCTGACTACACCTTCGTCCAGGCGATGATGGCCGGCCGTGTCGTCGAACCCGGCAAGTTCGCCAATTGGATTGCGCCGCCGCGGCGCGGCATCCATACCCAGCCGATTGACTTCGAGTACGTGCGGTTTAACTAGACGCCATCTCATAACCGACGGGCAGCCTACGCCGACGCCGTTCAGTTAGATCAACACTGGGCGACAAGGCGGGACCTATCCCCTGCGATACGCGGTCGACCTGGACGGTGTTCTGCGGTCGGCCTAATCAGATTTCACACGAGCCCGCGGTCTGTGACCATACGGGTAAGCCATCCACGAGAAAGCGCCGAAAAGGTGTACATGCGCTGGCTGATTGATACCGTCGGGGGTCTTCTCATCGGCACACTGAGTGTGCAGGCCCAACTGGTTCCAATCCATTACACGAGCCCGAAGGAATGTGGTTTTGAATTCGATTACCCAGGCGATTGGGTCATCGAATCGACTGATGACCCTACATCCTGTCGCGTTTGGCTTCGTCCAAGTGATTTCGTGGGCCGGATGAAGGATCGTGATGTCGACGTCTACACGCTCGAGGTCGGTCCCGAACGAGGTGAGTTTCTCGAGGTGGCGGCCCGGAACTTCTTCGACTTCTACAGAGGGAAATGGGTGATGCTTGGCAGGTTTGGGATGCGGACTGATGCCGAGGTAGTCACGATCGGGCAATGGTACGGAGTGAGAGGGGACGCCCTTGTGGGTTGTTTTCACGACGCTGGCGGCAACGCGGGGTTGTGCGAGGAACCCGTGCTCGTACTTCGCGACGATGACGACAACGTGTGGTCGATGAGAGGCAGCCCCCAGTCTGGGCCCCTTTTCGACATGATTCTCGCGACCTTTCGATTCGTTGGCTTGTGATGAACCGGCGAACCAGCGTTTGCAGCCGTCGACGGCTGGCGCGGATCGTGAGCGGCCGCGGCTGAAGCGCAGGCGTTCAGCTCGCGATAAACGCCGCACTGATAATCAATCTGCGACAGGACATCGCTCGTCCCTTGGCGACTGCTGGTTATCTACGCGATCGCTGATCTATGCTTCTCCGCCTCGTGGCAGACCGTCCTCCTTTCCTACCGAGCGCCGCACGTTTGATCGTGAGCAGCGTGAACTCGCTGCTTCACTTTGTCCCACTTCTCGTTGTCAGTGCGTTCTCGCGTTCGGCGGCGTATGCTATCTACGAGCACTGGGGTCAAACGGCGTCCCGGATCTTCCGGATCACGGTCTCGCAGCGCGATGACAACAGCGGCGACCTCGGGCCGAAGCCCCATCTCTATGTGTGGCTCAATCAGTCCAGCCTCGCGGAGGCCGTCACCCTACAGGGGCGGCCGTGAAATCATGCCACGCGGCGAATGGCGAATTCGTCCCGGCCACATTGAGCAGCGACTCTTGAAATCGATTCCGACTCGTGGCCTGACCTATGAAGATCGGAACACTGTTCACGAAAAGCTGCGCGAGCTCGCCGAGCGTGCAGTGCAGCAAGGTGGCGCGTGACAACAGTCTTCAGCTGCGATGCTTCGCCGGCCGCTGACGCGGGCTGGTAGGTCGCGATAGACGCCGATCAGATTCCCGATCCTCAGCGAACGCGTTGGTCAGCACTTGGCGACCACCCGGGAGTAATCTCGACGCTCGCCACGGCGGCCATTCCCCTGGCGACTACGGACAGTCACCGCGAGAGCGCAACGGCGCCCCCGCTCAGTTGCCCATCATGTGGGGGCTGACGGGGGCTTGGTTTGCGCCAGACCAGCGTCGATCTGGCGCATCAACAGCGCCATTACTCCTCCAAGCGCCCCGCTTCCATCGCTGCCGCCCACGACCAGCGTGTTCGGCATGAACGGCACATTGCTTTTCGAAAGAGCTTCGACGGCGTTCACCAACGCCGTGGCGCTGGCCCCCAACGCCGCGACTTGCCGTTCGTAGGCCTCCGCCCTCGCCAGGCCGACCGATCTGACCTGCGCGCCCTGGGCCGCACCGGTCTGCTCGATGAACGTGGCTTCTCCCTGAGCTTCCATTTTCCGAGCCGCGGTCCGATTGGTTTGGATGTCCACACCTACCTGCGACTTTGCGAGGTCCGCCTGCATGTCCGCGGTGCCTTTCGCTTTTTCAGTTTCGGTGCGCTGGTCCTGCGCTGACTTCTGCATCTTGTACGTGGCGACCTGCTGATTGGCAATCTCCCGCTCCGTCAATACTTCAACTAATTGCTCCGGGAGCACCACGGCCTGGATATAGACGCCGCGAGTCTCGACCCGATATTTCGCCAGTTCCTGTTTGACGTACTCGAATGCGCCCTGTTGGACCGCTTCGCGAGTGGCGATGAAGCTGACGGCGGGCATGCCTTGCAGCTTGTTGCGAAAATGGTTACCCACGGCAGCTTGCAGAACCTCGTTGACGAGGTTCGCAACGCTTCCCACCATTGAGATGACATACGGCGCCTGAGTATCTGGAATGTGAATCTGCACCTGCAAATCGATGGCGAAGTGAAAACCCTCGCTGCTCTTTGCCTCAATCTGCTTCAGCTGTGCATCAAGGTTGTGCGCTTGCGAAACAACATCGGCCCAGTTCAACGTGATGATAAAGGTTGGAACGATGACAGCCTGGTAACAGCGAGGATTGATCGGGTACTTTCCTGTTCGAAGCGGTTCCTGCCAGATGCCGCGATGGCCGGGCCGCACGAGGCTGCCGAACTTGAATTCAGAACCGGACGTATCCTGTGTGGGAAGACCGACGTACGCCTTTATGACGGCTACCTGACCCTGCTCGACGACCAGCATGGGCACCTCTTCCACGCGAACCAGAAAAGGGTTGAGGTTGTAAGCGCCGTATAGCAAGGGATCGTGTTGGAGCCCGATCTTGCCACCCAGGTGCAAAAACTTCTGAAAGTCCTGATAGGCGCTGTGCTTGTCATTCTGGTTGCCCAGGATAGTCTCGATGAGGCGTGCGTCTGTGGTGGAGGTCGCGCCGGCGACTGTTTCCAGTGTTTCGATATCACCGAATCCGCCCAGACGACTAGCGATGTCACCCGCTGGTAGGGGTTCGCCCTCCAACGTCGTGACGACACCAATCATGTCGAGGACTCGTCCGGCCTCGGTTGGATGCGGAGAGATTCGGGTGACTTCGAGTTGCCGTTCTTCGAGGCCGAACGCCTTGTACGTCAGCCCGCCCTTCCCGTGAGCAAGTCCGCTGAGATCCGAAGAGATCGGTTCGCCGAACACCTCCGGCTTCGTGATCACCAAGAATGCCGCAGGGTGAATCGGAGCCAGCGTGCCGGGGGACAGCACTGGCCTCTGTACGCCCTTTTGACCGCCCTTCTCGATGAAGGTTCTAAGGTCGCTGAAGTTGCCAAACTCCGGCTTGTACACCGCTGACTTCGCGCCGATGGGCAACGGCTCTCCGACCTGGGCAATGACTACGCCGATCTGACCCGCAGGGACCTGCACCCAGGGATGCTTCGTAACCGCGAAGACGAGACAGAACTTGAAGCGCAGGCCGGGCATCAGCAATTGCGCCTGGTATCCGGCTTCGCCACGGAATGCGAGGGGATTGTCTCCCGGGAGTTTGGCTCCGAATCGTTTGCGCACGAGTCCGACCTGAGTGGGACCGATGCTGTAAGTTGACGCGAGAAGCAGGAACACGATCACGATTGCCACAATGACGAGAGACCATGTTTCAAGGTCGAATATCACGGGCAGCTCCTTGCAACTATCTCGACTTGCGACGAAGTCTACCATTCCGATCGCGGGCAAGGCGCGAGTCCATCTCCGCTCGCAGGCTGCGATGGTGCACTACCCGCTGCGCAGATCTGGGGAGGTTCACTGCAGGGGAGCTCGATCGGCCCATGGCGCGGCATCGATCGTGATCACGCAGGTCCTTCGGGACGCAAGACGTCTGAACGACGTTGCGTCCTGAGTAACGCCGATTTCGTTCGTGATTCCCGACGCGCGATTCGTCGCCAGTAGGCGACTACTCGTTACCGCCGGATTTCCTGGAGGCGGGGCGCTATCGCTTAGGACCAGTGGCCTTCAAGCGCAGAAGGAATTGCACCGACTGCGTCATCTGCTCAATGGTCGCCGGCTCACGAAAGCTCGCCGTTCCGTCCCGAATCGCGATGCTCATGGTGGACACGCGGTCCCTGATGGTAGGAAATCGGCGAACCAAGCCCTCCTCCCACATCACCCGCGTCGCATCTGGCCACTCTCTGGAGTACACCAGGAACCGAGTTCTGCGATTCGCTCCTCCTACGTACCCGATAAACGCCTCCAGCTTGTCCATGCCGATGGGAAGCAGGCGATTCTCGAGAATCTCCACGGACGGCGGCGGGTCGGAGGTCCCGGTCGGCGCGCCGCTTGGCCCACTTGGAATGGAATAGCCAAGCTGGAACTCGAGAACCATGGCATGAGCGAAGGCAGAGCGGTGAATCACGACCAGATCGGGATTCTGTTTGACGACCTGATCTTCTCTGTTCCACGTCGCCCCGATGGTCTCCTTGTGCAGTACAACCGGCAGGCTCCTCAAACCATCGCTGATGTCGTCGGCATTGGTTCCGCTGTTCTTCCTAGTTTGAGGATCGTAGACGCCGCGCGGCGCAGATGTGTCCATCAGCACGACGACAGGCACAGCATTCACAGAAGGGCCACTCGCATTGCCATCGGTACCGAGGGCATACAGGAAACCGGCGACGAGTAGTCCCAACACCGCCGCAACGATCATCCAACGCGCTGCGGCGTTCTTGTAGGGCAGCGTGTCGGCCGGCGCGACACTCCCTTCAACCGCCGCCGCTCCTGTCAACGTCTCTTCGATTTCCAATCGGGCGACCGACGCGGAGTCGAGACGGTGCTTGCGATCCTTGTCGAGACACCGCCGCAAGAGCCGCCGGATCAATGGGGGCGTGTTGGTGGGCAGCATCGCCCAATCCGGCTCGACCCTCAGCACTGCCGCGAGCGTATCGGAGACCGTCGCGCTCTCGAACAGTCGCTTGCCCGTGAGCATCTCCCACAGCACCACACCGAACGCCCACATGTCCGTGCGCTTGTCGACGTCATTCCCGCGCGCCTGTTCGGGACTCATGTACGCCGCGCTGCCCAAGATCATTCCGGCCCGCGTCATAGCGGGTGGCGTGATCGTCGGCGACATCGACATGCTCCCCGACGAACCGCCGACGGGTTCCATCACCCTCGCCAAGCCGAAGTCGAGCACCTTCAGCGTACCGTCCGGGCGGATCTTGATGTTCGCAGGCTTCAAATCGCGGTGGATGATCCCCTGCTCGTGCGCGGCCTCGAGCGCTTCAGCGATCTGCTTGGCAATCGGCAGCGCCTCGTCTACCGGAATTTTGCCTCGCGCAATTCGATCGGCAAGCGTCTCGCCTTCGACCAGTTCCATGACCAGCGCTTGCACGCCATCGGCCTGCTCCAGACCGTAGATATGTGCGATGTTGGGATGATTGAGTGACGCGAGGACTTGCGCCTCTCGCCGAAATCGAGCCACGCGGTCAGGATCCGACGCGAACGCGTCCGGGAGCACCTTCAGGGCGTCGTCCCGATTGAGCGCGATGTGGTGGGCTCGCCACACCGTGCCCATGCCGCCCTCGCCAATAAGGGCGGTGATTTCATATGGACCGACGCGGGTACCGGGCGTCAGCGGCAATGAGCTGGAACCGCCGTGATTATACGGGGATGTGGCGTTTCAACCAGATCGGTAATGAGAAACGCCGTAGTGGGTACTGTCGATTTGTCCCACTACGTGCGATTCGGCAGCTCAAACCGTCCTTGCTCGATCAGATTCGCTTTCACTTCATCAACGATCAGAAGCAACGGTGCTTCACTAAATCGTGACAAACGCGATTCGAGCAGTTCGCCTCCATGCTCGACGCCGAAGTCGTTCCGCTACAGTAGGACACTAATGAAATGAACGGAGGCCGGCATGACCCTTCTTGCCGCAGCGGGAAGAACTGAAAGAGTGACGACGTCGGTAAGTCTCGTCGCAGGGCCGCTTCTGATGAGCGTCGGCGATCTGCTGCATCCGGAAGAGCGCATGATGCCGGTGGACCAGATTGCGATCGTGGTCGATCACGCATCGCGCTGGTACACGGCACATCTCCTGCTCTTTGTCGGCATGCTGCTCTTCATTCCAGGATTTCTCGGACTCACTGCTCTCACCGCGATGCTGAAGCCACGCCTTGGATACGTCGCGCGCGTTCTCATGATGATTGGCACCGCTGGTTTCGCCTCGATCATCAGCGGTGAAATGCTGGCGAGCCGGCTCGTACTTGATGGGGTCGGCGACGCCGCTCCAATTTCGCTCTGGACGAACTTGTTCATGGGCCCGGTCGCCGCCGCCGTTGGGCCTGCGCTCCTCGCGTTTTTCGTCGGCACACTTATGTCGGCGATTCCCCTCGTGCGTGGTTCGGCGCGACTACGATGGCCGGTCGCATTGATCGTGATCGGTGTGCTGTTTGTGCTGGCGGAGATTCTCACTGCACGCGTGGTGTTCAGCCGCATCGGGAATGTTCTCGTGTTCTGTGGTAGTGCCAGTGTTGCGTGGGTGATCGTGCGGGCGGGAGCTGATGGGAGCGGCTTGATCTCACCTCCCGCGATCACCTGAGGGAATGATCGCGCTGCGAATCGCGCTGATCTCGCCCGGAGGCGTCGGTCGGGTCATGAATGTCGCGGACTTGAACACGCCTGTCCGTGGCTCTCGTCCGAACTCATCCGTCGAACTGGAGCCGGGAGTGGACAGGCGTTCGGGCGTCGAAAGAGGTTGTAGCTACGTCGTTTGAGGCGTACTACAAGTCATTGATCGCCACGTTTGAGTCCGCGTTCTTCCACGCCTCGCGGAACTGCGTGTCGACCCATGCGGCATCGGCATCTTTCTTCTGCTGGACGAGCGCTTCATGTAGTCCAAGCAGGGATCGGGCATTGCGCGGATGGCGGACGAGATCTTCTCGGAACACGCGTTCGGCCTCCGCAACCCGTCCCGCCTTCAGCAACGCCGCGCCGAGTGATTCACGAACCGGATAAAACCAGACGGGCGGCTCGTCGTATGGCAGGCGATCGACCGCAGCCACCGCGTTGGTCCACGCGGCGATTGCTGCATCGTTCTGGCGGCGGGCTTCCGCGATGCGCGCATCGAGCACGACGCCGGCAATGGTGACGACCGTGCGGGCGCTCTCGAGGCCGGTGCCACCGAACAGGGCGGCGTCGGGGATGCGGTTTGCCGTGTCACGCAGCTGCGCGCGCTCCTTCTCAGCTTCGTCGACCCGCTGCAACCGCGCCTGCGCGACGCCTCGGGCGAAGTGCCACCATGCCACCATCACCGGGCGGTTCTCGGGCGGGGCCGCCTGCTTCAACACCTCTTCATGACGGCCGAACCGCATGAGGACGTTCAACGGACTGACGGCCATCGACTCGATCATCGGCATCATCTCGGCGTGGGGCAGCAGACGCTCCGACAGTTCCGCCGCGGCCTGCTGCGCGTCGGCAAAGCGGCCCTGCATCATGTCGGAGTCGGCGAGGAAGTGCAGGTTGTGTGAGTAGTACGCCATCCCGTAGAAGGTCTCGGGCGGCATGTTCTTCAGATAGACACGGTCGGCGTTGGCGCCGGCAAGATTGGCCCGTGCCGCGGCCGCGTGATCGCCGGTGCGTGCGTAGACGTGCGCCGGCATGTGCACGAGATGCCCCGCGGCCGGCGCCAGCGTTTCAAGACGTGCCGCGCTCGGCAGCGCGCGCTCGGGCGACGTGGACGCTTCCACCGCGTGGATGTAGTAGTGGTTGGCTCCCATGTGATCGGGCGCTCGCGTGATGACCGACTCGAGCACCGCGAGAATCTGCGGCGTGTCTTCGGCCGGCTTCCCATCGAGCGTCCACAGCTTCCACGGCCGCAGGTTCATCAGGCTTTCGGCGTAGAGCGTAGCGGCGTCGAGATCGTCCGGGTAACGGCGCACCAGGTCCGCCATCGCCTGACTGTAGCGGCGCGCGAGCGCCGGGCGATCGGCCTTCGGATCGGACGAGTAGCGTGTTGCCATGGCCGCCACGTAGTCGCGCTCAACCGGAGAGCCGTCGACGCTCAGCTTCGTCGCGGCGTCGATGGCTTCAAACGCGCGCTTCGCGCGTGGATCGTCGATATCGAGGTTGTAGTTCGGGCCAAGCGACCATGCGATGCCCCAATGCGGCATCGGCGCGCGCGGATCGAGTTCGGCCGCCCGTTGGAAGCTGCGCGTGGCCTCCTCGTGGTTGAAGCCGAAGACCAGCGCCATCCCCTGATCGAAAAACTTCTGGGCCTCCGGATTCGTCGTCGCGATCGGATGATGGTGCGCGCCCACGCCCGGCAAAATGCCTGCGTTCTGAGTTGCCGGTGTGCTGGACGCCGCGTTCGTGTTGTTGGCGCCGGTGTTGGTTTGCGTCGCAGGTGCACGACATCCCAGCGCGAAGAAAAACGTGGCGGCGATCACGATCGCGAATCTCATATCGCGATCGTACCTGATCGAACTGGAGTGGAGTGTAGCGTCTGGAGCGGAGGGTTGAGGCTGCCCAGACTGTAGCGGACGTGGCAGATCCGCTGGGCCGCGCGTCGCCGCTCTGTCTACGTCCAGGGATCGCTGCTGCTGCTGCCGCCGGCAGCGGGGATGTAGGCGCGCGTCACGTAGTCCATCACCATCCGGTCGGCGCTGAAGCGCCAGCCGAGCGTCCGGATCGCGCGCTTGACACGTGCGATCCAGGCGCGCGGGAGCCCATCGGCGTCGCGATTGTAGAAGAGCGGCACCACTTCTTCGGCCAGCACGGTGCCCAGCGCATCGGCGTCGCGCGCGTCGTGGACGGTCGCTGAGGAGTGCACCTCGCCGCGACCAATCGCGAAACCGTTCAGCCCGTCATAGGCCTCCGCCCACCATCCATCGAGCACAGACAAGTTGAGCGCCCCATTCAGCACCACCTTCTGGCCGCTGGTGCCGCAGGCCTCGAGCGGACGGCGTGGATTGTTCAGCCACACGTCCACACCCTGAACGAGGGATCTCCCGACGCTGATGTCGTAGTCTTCGATGAACAGAATCTTCCCGGCGAAGCGTGGGTCGCGCATCAATTGCGCAATCTGCTGGAGCATCGCTTTGCCTGGGACATCGTGCGGATGCGCCTTTCCGGCAAACACGAACTGCAGCGGCATCTGCGGCTGATTGACGAGCGACGCGACCGCCTCCAGATCGTGCAGGACGAGGTTGGCGCGCTTGTACGTGGCAAATCGCCGTGCGAACCCGATCGTCAGTGCGTCGGGACTGAGCGCGCGCCGCAGCGCGGCGATGATCGACGGCGGTTCGCCCCGACGTTCGGCCTGCAGCACCGCGCGACGACGTGCCATCGCGATCAGCTGTGCCCTCAGTGTCTGGTGCGTTTCCCAGAGCTCGCCGTCGTCGATGTCGTCAACCGCGTCCCAGAGCCGCGCGTCACCACCAAGCGTCACCCAGTCGGGCCCGAGGTGGCGGTCGTACAGTTGTTTCATCTGCGGTGCCAGCCACGACTTCACGTGAACGCCGTTTGTGATGTGGCCGATCGGGACGTGCTCTTCACGGGCCCCAGGAAAGAGTGGCGCCCACATGGCGCGCGACACCCGTCCGTGCAACGACGATACCGCGTTCGCTCGATGTGACAGTTTGAGCGCCAGCACCGTCATGCAGAACGGCTCGGCGAAATCGGCGGGGTAGGTTCTGCCGAGCGCCATCAAGCCGCGCAGGTCGAGCCCCAGTGCGGCCCGCATCGGCCCGAGATGCTCCTCGACGAGATCGGCACTGAACCGATCGTGCCCCGCCGGGACCGGCGTATGCGTCGTGAAGACGATCTGCGCAGACACCCGCCGCATGGCTTCATCGCTGTCGATCCCCTCGGCCTCCATCCGACATCTGACGAGTTCGAGCGCGGCAAAGGCGCTGTGCCCTTCGTTGAGATGGACGACGCCGGGCGCGATCCCGAGCGCATGAAGCGCCCGGATGCCACCGACGCCAAGCAGCAACTCCTGACGGATTCTGACGCGCTCGTCACCTCCGTACAGCCGCGAGGTGAGCTCACGATCTTCGGGTCCGTTGCCGTCGATGTTGGAGTCGAGCAGCAGAAGCATGTTGCGTCCGACGCCGACCCTCCAGACGCGCGCGGCGATGCGACCGGACTTCGTGTCGATGGACACGATGAGCGGCTCGCTTCCGACCGTCGCCTGACGGATGGGAAGCCGTTCGCTGTCGACGTCGATATAGTCCTCGTGCTGCCAGCCGTCGCGGTCGAGACGCTGCCGGAAGTACCCCTGGTCGTAATACAGCCCAACGCCGACGAGCGGGATGCCCAGGTCGGAGGCGCTCTTGAGATGATCGCCGGCGAGGATGCCGAGACCACCCGAATAGATCGGAATCGATTCGTGGAGACCAAACTCGGCGGAGAAGTAGGCCACCATCCGCGCGCCCAGCACGCTCGCATGCCGGGCGCCCCACGTCCTCTTGGAAAGCAGATATTCCTGCATTCGACGATACGCGTGATTGATGCGCCCATGCATCGCGAGTTGTGACGCGCGTTCGTCGAGGTCGCGCATCTCCAGCAGCTCGAGAAGCGCCACGGGGTTGTGATCCAGTTCGCGCCACATCAGCGGATCCAGCTCACGAAACAGCGCAAAGCTCTCGTCGTCCCAGCTCCACCAGAGATTGCCGGCCAGCTCCTTCAGCCTCTGATGCGCCGGAACGACCAGATGCTCCGTCGTCCGCGCCTCGCTCACAATCGGCGCCAGCTGCGCCGCCGCCGTCGTCAACATCCGCGCATCGTCCTCGCCGAAGCAGCGCGGCTCCGCCGTCTGCACGACGAGAACCCCCTGCAGGACGCCCCGATCGACGATCGGAATTCCGAAAAACGTGCGATATGGCTCTTCGCCGGCGTCGCGGAAGTATTTGAAGCGCGGATGCGCAACCGCGTCGGCCACGCTCAGGGGACTCATTCGTTCGGCGACAAGTCCCGCGAGCCCCTCGGTGATACGCATCCGCACCCGGCCGACGCTTTCCTGCCGCAGGCCGACGGTTGCCGCGAGAACCAACGTGACCCGGTCCGCGTCCAGGAGGTACACGGAGCAGACGTCGGTGCCGAAGCGGCGCTGAATCAGGTTGACGATGTTCGTCAGCGTCTCGGAGGGA
>DASTZI010000389.1:0-2690 GCA_035764385.1 Vicinamibacterales bacterium | reverse complement strand
GATCCGCCGATGAACGCTTCGCTTCCATCGCCGGGAGCCCAGAGATTCACGTCGTTGTCGGCTCCACCGAACATGATGTCGCTGTTCGGGGGACCGCCGGGCGGCGTGCCACCATCAGGACCGCCCAGGATGATGTCGCGCCCGGCGCGACCGAACATGACGTCATTGCCGTTAAAGCCGAACATCACGTCGTTGCCATCGCCGCCGGTGATGATGTCGGTGCGGTTGAGCGACTGGTTGGTTGCCGCACCCGCCTGGAGAGCCGCGTTGTCCTGGCGGTCGTCGTCGGCTCCGATCAGGAGTTTCGGCCTCGTCGTCAGCGCGGCGTCGCTGGCCTGCGCAGTCGTAAACAGCCCGCTCGCGACGGCAACCGCCAAGGCGGTGGTTGCAACAAACAGGGGACCACTCGATGTCTGTAAATGATGCATTGGTTTCTCCTTGAATTACTCGTTGATCACGACGCCCGAGCCGCCCATCTCCGTAGGTACGTCTTTCATCTTTGGGAGGCCGTCCTTGAGGTGCAGCCTCGTCTCCTGGTAGTTGACGTGCACGCCGGCCTGGTAGGGAAAATCCGGTATGACGGCCGCGTACACGTCGATGAGCCCCATGCCGGGATGCTCCGTGAAGAGATGGCCGCCGCAGGTCCTGCACCACTTCCGGTAGCTCTGCGGCGTCTTGTTGAACGTGCCGATCTGCTCCGCGCCCTGTGTGACCCGGACCGATTCGGGCTTCCAGAGCGTGAATGCGTTGACCGGCGCTGCCGACCAATGCCTGCAAGAGTCGCAGTGGCAGTAGCCCATGGCGGCGGGCTCGCCGCTGACGGTCATTTGCACGGCACCGCAGAAGCAGCTGCCGTGGTACGTCCTTGCCTTGGCCGACGTTGCGGCTTGGCTGTTGAGTGAATCATTCATGATGCTGTAAGTAGCTCCCTTGGCTTGGTTGGTTCATTCGGGCGCTGCTAATATTGCGAGCGTCAGTTCCTGGCCGATTGATTCGGCGTCCGGCCTGATTGACCGGGACGCCGCAATTGACACCCGAGTCGCCGATGGATGCACTCTCCGATGCGCTTCGCGCCGTGAAACTCGGCGGCGCCGTTTATCTGTCCGCGGAGTTCAGCGCACCGTGGTGCGTGGAAGGCCGTGTGGATGCGGTGCTGTTCGCCGCCTACCTTCCGACATACAAGCGCCTGATCGCCTATCACCTCGTCTTGGATGGCTCGCTGCACGCGCAGATCGGCGACGACGACACGTCCGCGATCGAGGTATTCGCCGGAGAGATCCTGGTCGTACCGCAAGGCGAGACGCATCGGCTCGCCAGCTCCGGAGGCCTGCGGCCCAGATCGTTCGCCCAGGTGGCGGCGGACGAAGTTGAGACCAGTCCCGGCGAGGTCATGAACCTCACGTATGGCGGAGGCGGGGCGAGGACCCGGATCATCTGCGGATTCCTCGCCTGCGACGACGTCCTGAGCAATCCCCTGATCGCTTCGCTTCCGCGCATTTTCAAGGTCGACGTGCGCCAGGCAGGCTCCGCCTGGCTCGAGTCGTCGCTACGTTTCGCAGCGGAAGAGGTCGGCGCCTCGAGAACCGGCCGTGCCATCGTGCTGGCCAAACTGTCCGAGCTGCTGTTCGTCGAAGTCGTTCGCCGGTACGTCGATACCCTGCCCGAGGGAGAAAAGAACTGGCTCGCTGGCTTGCGAGACCGCTTCCTGGGCCGCGCTCTGCAGCTTCTGCACAGGGATCCCGCGCGTGCGTGGACGGTCGATATCCTTGCGCGCGAAGTGGGCCTGTCGCGTTCTGCGCTGGCGCAACGCTTCAACGATTTCCTGGATCAGCCCCCGATGCAGTACCTGGCGCAGTGGCGCCTGCTCGTGGCTGCGCAGCAGCTGCGGGACGGCGAGGCGCCGATCACGGACGTGGCTTCAGACGCGGGTTACGAGTCGGAAGCCGCCTTCAATCGCGCATTTAAGCGCGAATTCGGGTTGCCGCCGGCGGGATGGCGACGCAAGGAAAGGCAAACGAGTGGCCGTGCCTCAATAGACGTGTAGCTTCTCCAGCAGAGCCATGTCGTCTCCGACGCACTGGAGCAGATCCTTGTTGTGCTTGATCATCTTGCTGCGCGCGTACACGCGGAGCCACTCCTTGTACGTGAAGAGCTCATAACGCTCGAGCAGGTCCGGCAGCGGCAGGTCGCGCTGCTCGAGCAGTCCCGCCAGGCACATCGCGCACTCGAAGCCGAGCGAGATCGACTGGAAGTAGGGCGAGCCCATCGCCGCATCGCCGACCAGGAACACCGACGCGCGGGCGAACGGATGGTAGCTGGCACCCGTACCGCGCAGCGCGCGGTTGGTGGAATTGCGCGCCCGATACAGGTCCAGCGGTATCCGGATGATCTGCAGGTCGCCGAGGATCTCGCCGTGGGTTTCCTCCTTGACCTTGTCGATGAATCGATCCATCGACTGCGCCACTTCCGGAAAGTGCTCGCGCAGCCACGCGCCGTCGAACTGCGGCGGCATCGCCTCGAAGTCCTCGGCCGTGATGGTCACGATGCCCGGCACTTGGCTGATGCTGCCGTCGTAACACGTGCGGCTGACCGCCGGAATGAACTTGTAGTGGAGGTTGCCGACGTTCTTGTAGTACTTGCAGTACTCGTTGCAGTCGTACGGCTGGCCGTACAGGAAGGTGACGACCAGT
>DASTZI010000388.1:0-19100 GCA_035764385.1 Vicinamibacterales bacterium | reverse complement strand
ATGATGCTTTTCATCTTGCTGAAGGAGCTCCACAGCCGGAAAGTGCTCCCCGGTGACGACGCCGCCAAACAGGAGCGGGCTGCATTCATCAAACTTCTTCATGACGCTCAGAGGCATAACTGTAGCTTTTCCAGCTCCCCCGCCACCGCCCGCGCTTGTTGAACCAGTGTTCTCGGCGCCAAAGGAATACGAGGTGACGCTGAACGCACCAGTGCCTTCCTCGGTGGTGCAATGGAGACTGCTGCCGATTGTCACCGTGATGCTCGACTGAACGGCGGGAACCTTCTTCTCCAGACCCGGCGGGCCTTGCGCTGCGGCAGCAGTCGCTAAAGATAATGCAAGGATCGATGATGCAAGAATCTTGGTCACAACATCCTCCTGGTTAAAAAAACAAAATGGGAACCAAGATTTTCTAACAACGTGTCATCGATCGATACAGAGGTAATTTGCCCCGGGCGCGCAAACGACGGCAGCACATCGGGATACATAGAGCATCCCGGATCCTGAAAATAGATCTCAGGAATTCAGAAAGCGTCCCTGGACCACGTTCGCTGAGTGGATGTCCGGCTGGGGTGACGGAGCACTACGCCAGGTGACGTAAAACACGGCTGCAGTCCATGTCGGAAACAAATCCAGTCCGGGGACAAGTTCTGCAAGCATTGTCGGCACAAAGGCCCAATGCCATCCGACAAGCTTCGAGAGGATCACGGCGGTGGCCAGATCGACAAGAGTATCGGCAGGGGATAGCGCGCCGGCAGCAAAGAGCGGCAATACCGCAATCTGAATAGCATCGGCAGCAAGCGCGACAAACCAGGCAAGCCGGTTCTCGCGCGACTTGATTATTTCCACGATACGAGACGTTCGCATAATAACTACAGCATACCCTTCTGGAGTTTTTGCTGCTGCAGAACCACAGTGGCGTCCTAGAAACCGATCCTCATGGCCAGTTGAAAGGCGCGCGGTCCTCCCGAGCCGAAAACCTGTGGCGAAAAATCAACACGCGAGTCCTTCTCCCTTTGGGAGAAGGTGGCGCGCAGCGCCGGATGAGGGCAGCCCGCCCGACGATCTTGTCGATTTTTGCAGAATCGTGGAGCGGGTCTACCCTCACCCGGCGCTGCGCGCCACCCTCTCCCGGGAGAGGGAACGCTCGAAACAACAGACCTCTAGTCTTGGGAGTCGGCCAGACACCTCCGGCATCGACCTTATTAGATGTAGTCCACCAATTTTCTTGAAGCTTTCGAACGAACTCTGGAAGTTCCGACCTGGATTGAGTAATTAGTTTGAACTTTCCCACCAACTTGAGTGCATTCAAAACGGTCGTCGCCCGCAACCTCAACGAAACATTGAAGTGGCACGAATGTCGCCTCAGTTGCTAAGGCAAACCCACAGGAAGATCCGTCAGGATGCGGTTTCTCCTGAGACCACGGAGGATCGATGAAGATACGTCACAGTACGCATCACGGTATTAGTGTGCTCAAAAGTAAATTGCGTTTCGGGCCATTGCCGATAAAGCAATCGCCTGTGGTTATTGGGACGCGCTCCGATCGCAAAGTCAGTGAAGCGAATCGCAAGCCAGTTTTGCTCGCGCGTGCCTTCGTGTTCGGTGTCCTGCTCTGCGTCCTTCTGCTCTGTGTCGGCAGCGTCCACGCCGAGCAGCAAAAAGATCAACAGCAGATGAGGGGTCTCGACGAACAGGTTCAAGAAATCAAGTCAGACGTTCTCAGCATTGCGGCGGAGTTGAGCCAGCTTGAAGAGAAACTGCTCTACCCGTCAGACACACAAGTCGCAGTCTTCGTCTCGCTGGCGAAGGGCGATCAGATGCGCCTCGACGCAGTACGGCTTCAGATCGACGGCCAGCTCGTTGCGCATTACATCTACAGCTTCAAAGAACTCGAAGCGCTGCGAAAAGGCGGCGTTCAACGGATCTACGTCGGCAATGTGTCGACCGGGGATCACAAACTCGAGGTACTTGTCGACGGCAAGCTCGAGGGCGGCGCGGACTTCAGCCGCACGGAACATTTCACTTTCCACAAAGAAGTGAAGCCAAAGCTGGTGGGATTGACAGTGGCGGGTTCCGGCAACACTCCGATCGCGCTTGGGGAATGGTAATCGATGCGAACTGGATACCGGCTAATCGGATTCGGTATGGCGCTGGTGCTTGCGGTCCATCCAGCTATGGGCGGCGATTTGAAGGACCTTCATTTCGGCGAGGCGCTTTATCACGCGTTGCAGGGACGGTTCTTCGATGCACTCCAACGGCTCGACACTGAGCTCGCGATGTACCGCGGTTTGGACCAGCCCGAACTCGATACGCTGCACTATCACATCAACGACGCGGAATTTTCCGTCGGCGATTTCGAACTCAACTACCGCATGCATCATCGCGCAGGGCGCGCCATCAAGGCAGTGCTCGAAGGCGCGGTCGATGAATCGGTGCGAAACGAGGCTGCGTTCAGGCTCGCTCGCATCCACTTCCAGAAGGATCAGCTCGACGATGCACAAAACGCGTTGGGTCGGATTCACGGTGTGGTGCCGGTGGAGATCAAAGACGACGTCGAGTTCCTGAGAGCGAACATCGATATGGCGACGGGCAAACCGGGCGACGCAGTGAAAGTTCTTCAGCAAGTGCGCAGCGACGACGACCTCGCCGGATTTGTCGCGTACAACCTCGGCATCGCTCTGTTTCAGGATGGTCGAACGAAGGAAGCGATCGATCAACTCGACAAGGCCGGACGGCTTTCGACCAACGATGCTGCCGGGCTTGCGATCCGTGACAAAACCAACCTGGTTCTTGGCAGCATGCTCTTCGAAGCCGGCGACTTCGAGCGGGCCAAGCAGTCGTTGGACCGCGTACGCCTGGAGGGATTGTATTCAAACCAGGCTTTGCTGCGCGCAGGGTGGGCCGAAGATTCGGCACAGCAGTATGAGCGCGCGCTCGTTCCATGGAACATCCTCGTGGAACGAGAGCCGACCGATGCTGCAGTTCAAGAAGCGATGCTCGCTTTGCCGCACGCGTATGCCAGCTTGAAGCTGCACGGCCGCGCCGCGATCATGTACGGGCGAGCGCTCGAGCAGTTCAGCAAACAAATCGAAAAAGTGGATGCCTCCGTCGCCAGCATCCGCGAAGGGCGCTTTCTCAAGGCCCTTGTCCGCGAGGAGAGCCGCCAGGATGAAACCTGGGTCATCCGTCTGCGCACTCTGCCGGATGCCCCCGAAACCTACTACCTCATGGAGCTGATGGCATCTCACGATTTCCAGACGGCGCTGCACAACTACCTCGACCTCGAGGATCTGCGATCGAGGCTCATCACGTGGAAGACCAGCCTCGATGCATTCGACGACATCATCAAACTGCGCGGCCAGAACTACGACCCGCTGCTGCCGCAGGTCGACGCGAAGTTCCAGGCGCTCGACACGCGGATTCACGTGCGACTCGAACAACGCAAGCATCTCAGTGAACGCCTGCACAGCGTGCTGACCGCGCCGCGGCCGGAGTATCTGGCGACCGCGGAAGAGCGGAATGCCCTCGATCACATCGCACTCATCGAGAAGCAACTCGGCGACTCGGACACGCCCGAAGCGCGCGCGGTTCGCGAACGCCTGGCTCATGTGCGCGGCACGCTCACATTTCGGCTTGAAACCGAGTACCCCGAACGGCTGACAGCGGCCTATGTGCACCTGAACGAATTGAACACAGATGTCGATGCGCTGACCAAGCAGTACGAATCCTTCGTCAGGACGCGGCAGGCTGCGTCGCACAGCTACGTCGGATACGACGTGCAGATTTCACGGCTCCGCGAGCGCGTCACGGCAGCGCAGCAACGTGTCGACACTTTGATGGCGCGTCAGGGACACATGATCGAAACCGTTGCGATCGACCAACTCCAGACTCGCCGCGAACGTTTGGTTGATCAGCAGAATCAGGCGCGGTACGGCGTCGCCGATAGTTACGATCGAGCCACGCGCTCCCAGACAGGCGAGGAGGGACAGTAATGCGTCGCGTCGCCATTCCGTTTTTGCTCGCGCCGGCTCTCATCGTTGGCTGCGCCGCGCGCGCTCCAAAGACAAACCCCGGGACGACACTGGCCGAACTCCGCAACGTGCGTCCGGACCTGCAAGAGGAGAAGATTGAGCAGGGCCTCGATCAGGCCATGATGCAGTACCGGCGCTTCCTCGAAGAAGCGCCCGTGAACAAGATGACACCGGAAGCAATGCGGCGTCTTGCGGACTTGCAAATCGAGAAGCAGTTCGGAATACACGAGGGCAAACCGCGTGAAATGGCCGCACCGGAAGCCGGCAAGGCAATCGCGAACACGCTGGACACAACGCCCAATCCGACCGCTGGACTCACGAGCACCGGCGTGCGCGAATCCGATCAGGAGTTCGAAAAGCGAGCGACTGCCGAGAGCACGCTCCTTGCTAACGCCAACACCGACGCGGCGAATGTTGTGCCCGGCGGCGTGGATCCTCAGGGTCCACTCGAAGCAATCGCGCTCTACGACAAACTGCTGACCGAGTACCCGAACTACGAGCACAAAGACCAGGTCCTCTATCAGAAGGCGCGCGCCTTCGACGAACTCGGCCGCACCGAAGAGGCCATGGCGACAATGGAGAGCTTGATCCGAGACGATCCGCATTCCGTGCATGCCGACGAAGTGCAGTTCAGACGGGGCGAGTACTTCTTCACGCGCCGGAAATATCGCGACGCTGAAAGCGCGTATTCCTCGATCATCACCATGGGCACCGCGTCTTCGTACTACGAACTCGCTCTGTACAAGCTCGGTTGGACGCTCTACAAGCAAGAGTTCTACGAAGAGGCCCTCCACAGATACCTGGCGCTGCTCGATTACAAGGTAAAGATCGGTTACGACTTCGATCAGTCGCACGGCGAAGATGACGATCGCCGCGTGGCCGATACATTTCGAGTCATCAGCCTGAGCTTCAGCAATCTCGGCGGAACCGAGGCCCTGCAGGAGTACTTCGTCAAGTACGGAGATCGCGCCTACGAGGACCGCATTTACAACAATCTTGGCGAGCACTACCTCGAAAAACTGCGATACGAAGACGCAGCAAAAACCTATCGGGCTTTCGTAAAGACGTATCCATTCCACAAATCTTCGCCGCGGTTCAGCATGCGCGTTGTGGAGACTTACACGCTGGGTGGGTTCCCCAAACTCGTGTTGGAGTCGAAGCGGGATTTCGCGTCCAAGTACAGCTTGAAAGCCGAATACTGGCGACACTTCAAACCGGAAGAGTCGCCGGAAGTGCTGACCTACTTAAAAATCAATCTGAAAGACCTCGCGACTCACTATCACGCGGAGTATCAGAGCGCGGATGAAGGGGCCGAGAAGGTCGCCAATTTTGGCGAAGCGCGGCGATGGTACGGCGACTACCTCGAGTCCTTCCCTGAGGACGCCGATTCGCCGTCGATCAACTACCGGCTCGCGGACCTCTTCCTCGAGAACAAGGATTTCGGCGAAGCAGCGAAGCAGTACGAGCGCACGGCTTACGAATATCCAACGCATTCTCAGTCGGCAGCCGCTGGCTATGCGGCAGTCTACGCGTATCGCGAGCAACTGATGATTGCGAGTAACGATCAGAAGGACGCCGTCAAGCGCAGCACGATCGCAAGCTCGATTAAATTTGCGGACACGTTCCCGGATCACGAGTACGCCGCGAAGATCCTGGGAGCTGCCGCGGATGACATGTACGAGATGAAGGATTACCGCGCTGCCATCGCCTCCGCCCAGCGTCTCGTCGATAACTATCCGGCAGCGGACGGCGCTATCCGGCGCTCCGCGTGGATTGTCGTTGCGCACGGGTCATTTGAACTCGCAGCGTATCCGGAGGCTGAACGCGCTTACGCCCAGGTGTTGGCGGTCACGCCGGAGAACGATGAGTCGCACGCCGGGTTTGTCGACAATCTCGCAGCTTCGATTTACAAGCAGGGCGAGGCCGCAAACGAAGCGCAGGACTATCGCGCAGCCGCGGATCACTTCCTGAGGATTAAGTCGGCCGCGCCGACATCCAAGATCCGCGCTGGAGCTGAGTACGACGCAGGCGCCGCACTGATCCGTCTGCAGGACTGGAACGGGGCGGTGGGTGTGTTCGAAGCGTTTCGCACCACGTTCCCGGATCACGAATTGCACCTTGAGGCCGGCAAACAGATCGCCAACGCTTATCGGCAGAGCGGCCAGCTGGCACGCGCCGCCGGCGAATACGACCGCCTCGCATCCGAAACCAAAGATCCCGAGTTACGCAGCGATGCGCTTCTCGTCGCGGGAGATCTCTACGCGGAATCCAAGGCGCAAGATCGCGCGCTGGATGCGTACACCCGCTACGTGAACGATTTTCCAAAGCCGGTGGAGAAGGCCCTTGAGACCCGTTTCAAAATCGCCGAAATTCGTAAAGCGACGCACGACGATTCGCTCTATCACCAGGAACTGGAGCAAATCGTACGCATCGACGCGAACGCCGGATCGGAAAGAACAGGCCGCACGCGCACGATTGCGGCACGTTCGGCATTGGTACTCGCAGAGCAGACCTATCAGGACTTCGCGGTTGTGAAACTGCGACTGCCGTTCGAAGCCAGCCTGAAGGCGAAGCAGCAGCGCATGGACGGCACCATCGAAGCCATGGGCCATCTCGTGGACTACCAGATCGCCGACGTGACAGCAGCCGCCACGTACTACATGGCCGAGACCTACTTCAATTTCAGTCGCTCACTGGTGGAGTCGGAGCGTCCGGCGGATTTGAAGCCCGCGGACCTGCAAGAGTACGAGTCGGCCCTTGATGAAACGGCGTTCCCCTTCGAAGAGAAAGCCATCAACGTACACGAAAAGAATATGGAATTGTTGCACACCGGTGTTTTCAACTCGTGGACCGAGAAGAGTCTCGCCAGGCTCAGCGAGTTGATGCCCGGCCGTTACGCGAAACGCGAAATGAGTACCGGCTTCCTCGACGCGGACAGTTATGTGTACCGAACGCCGGCGTCGCAGATCGTCCCGCCGACACCGGCCAATACCGACGCGCCGACAGGCGAACCGGGTCAGACGGCACCGCCGGCGCCGACACCTGTTAATGAAGGAGAGGGAAAAGATGCGAATAATCCCAAATAAGGCCCGCTCCATAAAAACGCTTTGCCTCGGCATACCGTTGCTGCTCGCATTGGGCTGCGAACCTGCCGAGCGAAGCGCGAAAGTCGCCCCGCCCACGACGGCGCCGATCAAGCCGGCGGAGCCCGCACCGCCACCTGTGGTCGCGGCCGCTCCCGCTCTCATCGACGTCCAGCGGGAGTCAGGCGGGTTTACGATCACGCAGAACGTTCCGGTCACAGATCAAGTGCGCGCTGACTACGAAGCGGCGCGGCGCAAGCTGGAAGACTCGCAGTACGAGCCAGGCATCGCCTTAATGCTTAAGGTGACCGAAGAGGCGCCTGCATTGACGGCAGCGTACATCGATCTCGGTATCGCGTATGCGCGTACCGGCGACCTCGAACACGCTGAAGCCAGCCTGCAGAAAGCGCTGGAAGCGAATCCACAACACCCGGTTGCCAACAACGAACTCGGTCTGGTGCAGCGCCGCAAGGGAGAGTTTAAGAAGGCGCGCGCCAGTTATGAGACAGCGCTTGCGCAGTTCCCCGACTTCCACTATGCGCACAGGAACCTTGCCATTCTGTGCGACCTCTATCTGGGGGATTCCTCATGTGCGCTTGAGCATTACGAAGCGTACAGCAAGCTCGTGCCGAACGACGCCGACGTTACCAAATGGATTGCCGACCTTCTCCAGCACAAAGGAGGTAAGCAGTGATAACCCAGCTAGCTCGGTTCAAGAGCGCTGAGTGGATGTTGCTTGGGATCCTTACCCTGGCGCCCACTGCTGTTTTTGCGCAGCAAGAACAGCAGCAGCCGGAAACAGCGCCGGCACAGGCCGAAGCAGCGCAAACGACGCAGACTGAAGAGCCAAAGACTACTGAGGAAGCGCAGCCAAAGAAGGACGAAGAAGGGAAGTTGAAATCCGTTCCTGGAGGAAAAGCGCTCGGTATGTCGATTCTGGGTAACCAGGAAGCACCGAAAGCACTGGTCATCGTTCCCTGGAAACGCTCGGAGCTCGGCAACGCACTCGGCATCTCGACGATGCTCGATGACTCGAGGTTACCTATCGATAAAGAAGTATTCATGCGGATGCTCAGTTACTACGAAATCAGATCGGAAACGGCGCGCCCTTCAGGTACGCCGGCCAAAAGCACTGCGGCGCAGCCTTCAACTGCGGCGCATAGGAGGAAGTAATGACATTAACGGAACTGTTGCGAAATGTTGGTATGTTCGGAGGCGCGGTCATGGTTTGCCTCGCCTTGATATCCCTGTTTTCGATAGGGGTGATCGTCGACAAGCACCGCAAATTCCGCGTGGCTGCACGTCAGACGGAGTTGTTCAAGCCCGTGTTTAAGAAATTCATGCACGGTGGAGAGCTCCAGGAACTGATCGCCGCCATGCCGCTGCACAAGCAATCGTATGTTGTGCAAGTGGTCTCAGCGGGCGTCCTCGAGTATGACGGAGTGCGCCAGACCAGCGGCAATCCCGAAGCCTCGCTGGAACTCGTCACGAGCGCACTGCGGGATTCTCTTTCCGAGACGCTGGTCGATTTGAAGAAGGGACTCGGGTTCATGGCCACAATCGGTTCCACGGCCCCGTTCATCGGACTCTTCGGTACGGTCGTCGGAATCATCAACGCGTTCACAAGTATCGCAGCTACGGGATCCGGCGGTATGTCGGTAGTCTCGGGCGGTATGGCTGAAGCCCTCGTCTCGACGGCGCTCGGTATTTTCGTCGCAATCCCGGCTGTTGTTGCTTTCAACAGCTTCACAGGCAAGATCGAGACTTTCCATGTCCAGATGAATCGGGCGTCGACCCAGCTTGTGAACCACTTGTTCAACATACCGGAAATCAGGATGGTGGACGTCGAGAGCGGGAACGTCAGGGTAAAGGGTAAGGTGCCGGAGGTAGTGCATGCGACTCGGTGAGTCGTCCAATTTGAATTCGACCATCAACGTCACGCCGCTCGTTGACGTGGTGTTGGTGCTGCTGATCATCTTCATGGTGATGGCGCCGCAGATGCGGAAGGGACCGGAAGTCAACCTGCCGAATACGACGAAGCCGGCCGAACAGGGTGATGAGAGAGGCAAGATCCTGGTTTCCATCGACGATACCGGCAAATTGTGGGTCAACGATCAGCATGTCGCACCCGAGAATTTTGGTGACGCTCTCCGCACTGCGGTGGGCAATGAGCAGAACCCCAGAGTTGTGATCCGGGGAGATGCCAAGCTCAACTTTCGTCAGGTCCGCGAGGCCATGATCGCAGTTGAAGAGTCCGGGTTCCACGGTGTAGGGCTGATCGCCAAGGGCGCCACGCAACGAGGAAAATAAATATGCAAATCGGTAAAGGCGAAACCAGTTTGAATTCCGAGATCAATATCACGCCGCTCGTTGATGTGGTGCTCGTGCTCTTGATCATCTTTATGGTTATCGTACCCCTTCTCATGCAGGGCTACGACGCCAACATCCCTCGGGCATCCTCAAATATCAAGCCCGCACAGGCCGTCGAAACGCAGCTGATCTTGAGCATAGCGCCGGCAGCCTGCCCCATTCTCACGCCGCCGAAAGGGGAAGGGATTCCGGCGGATTGTAACGTGACTTTGAACGATGAAACGATCCCTGCGGCGGAATTGCCTGCGCGCGTGGCGGGTGCCCTGGGCAGCCGGCCAGCTGAAGAGCACGTGCTGTTCCTGTCAGCGGACGACACTTTGAACTATGAAGGAGTTTTGCGAATCATCGATCTCGCCAAGTCCGGTGTTGAGGATTTGAAGGTCGAGTTTGTCGCGACCCAGTGATGAGCGGCTGCGAATACAAGCGCGCGCGAAGCGTGAGCGCGATAGCGCGAAATCTAACGCGATGCGCGCAGCCATTAAGTGATGAGGTTGTTTGGTGACGACCATGGAAACAAAAAAGAGCATGTCGAAAACATCTGGAACTCTGTCGACCCGCAGCATGGCGACGAGCCTCGCGATCCATATCCCCATCGTGGCCGTGCTGTTGCTCTTGCCGGCGCATGCGATGCTTAAAAGCGCGCCCAAGAACGAAATCGACGTTGTCTTCTATCGTCCACCGGAGGTCAAGATTCCGCCGCGCGCGGTTCCGCTTCCTGTAGTGGCGAAAAACACGATTCCAGGCGGCGCCCCTGCAGGCGGCGCGCCTGCACCCGCGGCGCATCCGAGACCGGACTTGCCTCCAGGTCCAGACGGTCCTGGTAGACCAGAGCTGCCAAAAGGTCCGGAGGAAAGCTTTCGCACGGAGCCGCAGCCTCCACCTCCGCCGAAAGTTGGAACCCTCGGCATCCTGGCTTTGAAGGACCAGTTCGCGAGTCGAGCTCAGGATAAGGTCGTTCCGCTTCTTGGAGCTGATGCGAAGGTCGGTGCCGCTGATGACATCGGCCGGCCATCGTCAGGCTCCACGTTGTCGAACAGTAAGGCGGGATCGGGTGGCATCAACTCGGCTTCGCTGGTCCGCAACGTGGGAGGCGGTGGCGGAGGAGCAGGAGGCGGTGGTACCGGCGGTGGTGGGTCCGGTGGACACGGCGCCGGCGGACTCGGTGGCAGCGGCGGTGGAGCAGGCACAGGAACAGGTCACGTTTCGAGCCCGATCCTCGCTATTACCGGCGAGGATCGACCGAAGTCGCGCGGCGGCGTAGGGGCTGCCCGCACTGACGAAGAAATACAAATCGTGTTCGATCGCTACAAGGCGTCGTTCTATCGGTTGTACAACAGAGAGCTGCGCAATAACCCGACTTTGAAAGGTCAGATGGTCTTGCGCCTGACAATCGAACCGGACGGCAGCGTATCGATGTGTGCGCTGCAGTCGAGTGACATGAATGCGCCGGATCTTGCTAACCAGGTTGTGAGCCGCGTTAAGACAATCAACTTCGGTGCAAAGGAAGTGCCGGCGGTGACGATCGTGTATCCGATCGACTTCCTGCCGGCGGCGTGAAATACAAATGAGGAATTTTCAACTGATGTGATCAGCTGATTTTTTCGAACGCGATTCTGACAAAGGCAAAGCCATCGAAAGATGGCGACGCAAAGTCACCGGTCTACCGGGCCAGAACGGCCCTATGACGGCGGGACCGCCGGAATCCAGTCCGTAGTTTGTGGACTGCCTCGGTCCCCCGTTGACGAATTGCTTAGGAATGGGAACGAGGGCGTATGACTTCTATCAGCAAAATTTATGGGAGAGTGGGCTTCAAGTGGATCGCAATCCTGCTCTTCACCTGCTTCCTGTCGCTGCTGACCGCCAAACCGGCGAGCGCGGAGGTCCGTTGCGTTGCCGATCTCGGCGGCTTGCTCGATGGCTATGTCACGCCAAATCCTCCCACGCAGATCCAGGTCGACGGCAACTGCACCATCAGAAACTTTCCCGCATCGAATCCGCTGACAACCAACTTCAGCTTCTACACGAGCCCGGGCACCAACAACGAGCGGTGGCTGCTCATCTTCGACAACGTCGTGCACACGGGCCAGATGTCGTGCGACAAGGTTCAGGGTCACCATATCTGGTTCGTGAACAGTTCGTCGAGCGGGATCAAGCCGAGCTGTCAGAATCAGTTCGTACCTGTTGAGAAAATCAGCAAACTGACTCCGGGGCCCACGGCCTCCATCGGCGTCCCGTTTACTTATAGATTGGTAATCCCGGTCCTGTTCGATCCGGTATCGGGCACAGTCATCAACTCCAGCGGCTCGGCGAACGACCTCCACGACATTTCAGTCACAGACGACCTCAACGCCACCGGCGTGGATATGACGTTTGTGAGCGAGAGAGCGTACTGGCTCGGTAGCGGCGCTGCGATTCCGCATACGTTTTCCAACTCCGGCGGTTTTCTCAGCTTCGGCGGCTTCCCCATCGTTCCTGCCGGAACGCAGTTCGTCATCGAAATCACGGTCGTGCTCCCCGACACGCTGAACAACACTCCAGGAAAACAATTCGTCAACACGGCCAAATGGCAGTTCGGACGACTTATCGACGGCATATTTTACGAGCCGCTGCCAGGCGAGTGGGGCATCTCGCCACCGATGACGATTGCCGCACCGACTCTCACTGTCACAAAGTCGGGCCCTGCGACACTGAATCTCTCGCAATGGGGCACCTTCGGCATCAACGCCCAGAACAGCGGTACAAGCGACGCCTGGAACACCACCATCAGTGACCGGCTCCCGAGTGGCGCGAACGGCGGCATGTGCAACCGGACACCAGAAATTCTGAGCGCACAGGTTTTCGCATCAGACGGCGTCACGCCGGTACCAGGCAAGGGCCCGCTCACCGCGGGCAGCGACTACTCTTTCAGCTATAGCAACTGCCAGCTCGACATGACGATGCTGACGGCCGCTGGCACGATTAGTCCAGGTCAGCGGCTGATCATCCGTTATCGGACCCAGCTGGATGCGAACACCCAGACCGGTGTCGCGCTCACGAACGTCGCAGGTGCCATCCAATGGTTCAATGGCGACAGCAGCAATTCCAACCGCAAGGGCTTCACTCGCACTTTGACCGACGGCACACCCGGCGTCCTGGACTTTCAGGATGCCTTCACCGTTAACACGGCGCTCACAGGTTATTTCTTTGACAAGACTGTCGCGAACGTCACGACCGGTGTCAACCCGACCACAACGGCCAAACCTGGCGACAAGCTGCGCTATACGCTGCGCTTCCGCTCGCCCGGTCAGGCACTCAGCAATTTCAGCATTGTTGACGAGATGGATGCTCTCAACGCGACGGCAGATTTCGCGCCCGGTACGCTCACACTCATTTCTTCCCCGGCCGGCTCCGACACCAGCAACACCAGCAGCACAGGCGGTGCGAAGGGCACCGGTATTATCGATATTCGTAACATCAACATTGCGGCCACCGGCGAAGCGGTGATCCAGATCGACATCACACTCAAGTCGGGCCTCACGGACGGCACGATCGTCAGCAATCAGGCGACGGCTCGCCTCGCCAATAACACAACCGTCTTGAGTGATGATCCGAACGTCAACGGCCAGGCCGATCCGAACATTGCCGGCGACGAAGACCCGACGCGTGTGAGGATCGTAACGACTCCTCCACTCTTCCGAGTGCAGAAGATTTCTACCGACTTGACCGGCGATCCGAACGTCCTGCTCCCCGGCGACAGGCTGCGCTACACGATCACTGTGAAGAACATCGGCGGTGCAGATGCGGTGAACGCAATGCTGCGCGATGCGATTCCGGCGAACACGACCTACGTCGCGGGCAGCACGACTCTGAACGGTGTCACTGTCGCAGATGTCTTAGGCCTGTCGCCACTCGCGAACGGCATGCTGATCAACTCGCCGGCAAACGCGACGCCCGGGTTGATGCCTGCGGACGCGTCCAGCAGCACGGCCAACGTCGCCACCATCACGTTCGATGTGACGGTAAGCCCGAATGCCATCGCCGGTACGGTGATCTCGAACCAGGGCTTCGTGAGCGCCACCGGCATCACCGATCAACCATCGGATGATCCGCGCACGTCGGCTCCCAATGACCCGACGATCAACATCGTCGGCACAGTTCCGCTACCGATCCTCATGTTCACGAAGTCGGGTCCATCGACGATGAATCTGGGGCAGTGGGGCACTTTCGGCATCGACATCCAGAACACCGGAACCGTCGACGCGTGGAATACCACCATCCGTGACCTGCTCCCGCACGGCACCACGGGCGGCATGTGCAACCAAGCCCCTGAAATTCTAAGCGCGCAGGTTTTTGCGGCAGATGGCGTCACGCCCGCCCCGGGCAAAGGCGCGCTCAACGCAGGCAGCGACTACTCAATGAGCTACACCGCTGCGCCAAACTGCCAGCTCGACATCACGATCCTGACGGCCGCCGGAACGATTGCTCCGAATCAGCGGCTGATCATCCGGTACCGGACTCAGCTCGATGCGAACACGCAGAATGGTGTCGCGCTCACCAATATTGCAGGTGCTATCCAGTGGTTCAATGCCGACAGCAGCAACACCGGCCGCAACACATCGACCGGCATTTTAACCGACGGCACGCCAGGCACCCCGGACAATCAAGACGCACACACAGTGACGGCGTCGCTCTCAGGTTATTTCTTCGACAAGACCGTTGCGAATCTCACGAGCGGTGCAAACCCCGCCACAACGGCAGTGCCGGGAGACAAGCTGCGATATACGCTGCGCTTCCGCCCAGGCAGTCAGGCGCTCAGCAGTTTCAGCATCGTTGATGATATGGATTCTCTTAATGCACAAGGCGCATTTGCGCCCGGCACGCTCACGCTCGTTTCCACGCCGGCCGGCGCCGATGTCAGTGCGACCAACAGCACCGGCGGCACGAAGGGCACCGGTATTATTGACATTCGCAACCTGAACGTAGGGATTAATGGCGATATCCAGATTCAGTTCGACATCACACTGAAGTCCACCCTCGCCAACAATACTGTTGTCGCCAACCAGGCAACGCTCCGCCTCACCAATGGCACGGTCTTCGCTTTGAGCGATGACCCGAACGTCAACGGCTCCGCCGACTCGGCTGTTTCCGGCGACGAAGACCCGACGAAAGTGACGATCGTGTCGGCCGCCGCTTTCCGTGTGCAGAAAATTTCTACCGACTTGACCGGCGATCCGAACGTCCTGCTCCCCGGCGAGAGGCTGCGTTACACCATCACTGTGAAGAACATCAGTACTGCAGATGCGCCGAACACGGTGCTGCGCGACGCGATTCCAGCGAACACAACCTACGTCGCGAACAGCACGACTCTGAACGGCGCTGCGGTCGCGGATGTCACACCTGGCCAGTCGGCGCTCCCGACCGGCATGCAGATCAACTCGCCGGCAAATTCGACGCCGGGTTTGATGCCTGCGGACGCGTCGAGCAGCACGGCCAACGTTGCCACCATCACCTTCGATGTAATCGTGAACTCGAATGCCGCCGCCGGCACAGTGATCTCGAACCAGGGCTTCGTGAACGCAACGGGTCTTACCGACCAGCCATCCGATGATCCGCGCACGCCGGCGCCCAATGATCCAACAATCAACATCGTCGGCAGTCTCGCAGGACCGGAGCTCGTGGTTACGAAGTCAGGCCCTGCGACGATGAATCTTGCACAATGGGGCACTTTCGGAATCGATGTTCAGAACACCGCGCCAAGCGACGCATGGAACGCCACGATCCGTGACCTGCTTCCACACGGCACGACGGGCGGCATGTGTAACCTGACACCCGAAATTCTGAGCGCGCAGGTTTTTGCGGCAGACGGCGTCACGCCTGTTCCCGGCAAGGGCGCGCTCACAGCAGGCAGCGACTACTCTTTGAACTACACCGCTGCGCCAAACTGTCAGCTCGATATCACAATGTTGACGGCCGCCGGAACGATCGGTCCGAATCAGCGGTTAATCATTCGTTATCGAACACAACTCGACGCCAGCACACAGAATGGTGTCGCGCTGACGAATATCGCGGGCGCCATCCAGTGGTTCAATGCCGACAGCAGCAATGCTAACCGCAAAACCTCCACTGGCCCTTTGACCAACGGCACGCCCGGCGTCGCCGACAATCAGGACGCGCACACCGTGACGGTGGCGCTCTCGGGATATTTCTTCGAGAAGACCGTTGAGAATCTCAGGAGCGGTGCAAACCCCACCACGACGGCCGTGCCGGGCGACAAGCTGCGCTATACGCTGCGCTTCCGCTCAGGCAGTCAGGCGCTCAGCAATTTCAGCATCGTTGACGAGATGGATGCTCTCAACGCACAAGCAGATTTCGCGCCTGGCTCGCTTACTCTCGTTGCGACTCCAGCCGGCGCTGACACCAGTGCCACCAGCAGCACGGGCGGCACGAAGGGCACGGGCGTTATCGACATTCGTAACTTGACCGTGCCGATCAACGGTGACATCTCGATCCAGTTCGACATCACATTAAAGTCGGCTCTCGCCAACGACACGATCGTCAGCAATCAGGCGACGCTCCGTCTCGCTAATGGCACAGTCTTCGCTCTTAGCGATGACCCGAACGTTAACGGCGTGGCTGATCCGAATGTTTCCGGCGACGAAGACCCGACGCGCGTGAAGATCGTGTCGTCCTCCATCTTCCGGGTGCAGAAGATCTCCGCGTATCTGCGCGACCCGAACATCCTGCTCGCCGGCGATACGATGCGCTACACCATCACGGTGAAAAACATCAGTAATGCAGATGCCACGAACGCCATGCTGCGCGACGCCATTCCAGCGAACACGGCCTACGTCGCGGGCAGTACGACTCTGAACGGCACCGCGGTCGCGGATGTCGCAGGAGTGTCGCCGCTCGTGAACGGCATGATGATCAATTCGCCGGCCAACGCGACGCCGGGATTGATGCCTGCCGACCCGTCGAGCAGCACAGCCAACGTTGCGACCATCACATTCAATGTGGTCGTGAACGCGAATACTCCTAACGGTACGGTGATTTCGAACCAGGGTTTTGTGAGTGCCACCGGCATCACCGATCAGCCATCGGATGACCCCCGCACGCCGGCTCTTAATGATCCAACGATCGACATCGTCGGCAAACAAGCCACTCCAGCTGGACTCTACGCCGAGAAGCGTGTTGCTCTGTTCGGTGATAAAGGTTCGCCGGGCATCGTCGATCCGGGCGATGTGCTGCGCTACACGATCACGATCAAGAATTCCACCGCGACCCCCGCGACGGCTGTTGTCTTGAAAGACGCGGTGCCGGCGAATACGACCTACGTCGCGAATTCGACGCTCCTCGATGGATCACCCTTCGGCCAACCGGACAACGGCGCCTCGCCACTCGCTGCGGGAATCAACATCGGCACAATCGCTCCCGGCGCCACGGCGACCTTGCAGTATGACCTGCTCGTCAACGCCGGTACGCCGGCAGGAACCGTGATCAGCAACCAGGCTGTCGTAAGCAGCACCGGACTGCCGAACGTGCTGACCGACGGTGATGGCAACCCCGCTACGGGCCCGGAACCGACAGTAATCGTGGTGGGTGCGGGACAACAGATTTCTATTACGAACGAGGTCTCCGTTGTCGGCGGCGGCCCTGCCGTCCCCGGAGCCCAGCTGGAATATGTCGTGAAGGTCACGAATACTGCCAGCGTGCCGGCATACAACGTCGTTATGACGGATGACGTCAACGCGCCGCAACCCAACCAACTCGGTTATGTGAACCAGTCCGCAACGATGAACGGTTCGACGACGGGCATCAGTTTTGCCGGCTCGACGATCACAGGCAACTATGGCGCAGTCAGCGGACCGTTAGCACCGGGCGCAGTCGTGGAGTACAGGTTCCGTGCGACTCTCAACGCTAACCTTACAGCTGGTACGGTAGTGACGAATACGGCCGTGGCGGCTTGGAACGACCCCACACAGACGGTGAGCGCCAGTGTCTCGATCACGGTGGGCAGCGTCCCACCCCCGAACGGCTTGGGCTCGCTGAGCGGATCAGTCTGGTATGACGCCAACTTTGACCAGGTCCACGATTCCTCTGAGCGTTCACTAGCCGGTTGGACCGTGGAGTTGTATAAGGATAACCAGCTGTCGCAATCCGTGCAGACAGACGCAAACGGTGCCTATAGCATCGCCGCGATCGACCCGAACAGTGGGACCAGCGTTCATTACGAACTGCGGTTCCTTGCGCCGGGAGCAGGCGCGAACACCGCGATGTTAGGTCGCGCCGCATCGCCGTTCACGAACGGACTGCAGCGAATCAGCGACATCATCGTTTCGTCGAATGCCAATCTGCAGGGTCTCAACCTGCCGATTCGTCCAAACGGCGTCGTTTACAACTCAAGCACGCGAGCTCCGATTGTCGGCGCGACAGTCACTCTGATGGATGCCGGCAGCGCCTCGCCGTTGCCGGCCGCTTGCTTCGACGATGCGGCTCAGCAAGGGCAGATCACGCTCGCAGACGGCTATTACAGGTTCGATATCAACTTCAGCGACCCGGCCTGCCCGAGCGGCGGTGATTACCTCATCGGCGTGACGGCGCCCGCCGGAGCGAACTACGTTGCGGGTTATTCGCAGATTATTCCGCCGAAGTCCAATGCTTCGACTGCAGCGTTCTCAGTGCCCTCGTGCCCCGGCAGCGCAGCCGATGTCATTCCGAGCACCTCGCTATTCTGCGAAGTTCAGCCTTCCGAGTTTGCGCCGGCAGCATCCGTACCGGCAGGCAGTGTTGGCACAACCTACTACGTCCACCTGACGCTGGACAGCAGCCAGATTCCGGGCACGAGTCAGATCTTTAACAACCACATTGCGATCGATCCGCAAGTGGCCGGCACGCTCTCGCTTTCCAAGACGACGCCGGCACTCAACGTGACTCGCGGACAAATAGTCCCATACGTGATCACTGCGACCAACCGTACCAACCTGATGGCCACGGATGTGACCATCGTGGATCGGTTGCCTGCAGGATTCACCTACGTCAAGGGCTCTGCGCTTCTCGATGGCATACCGAGCGAACCGGTCATCGCGAGCGGGACCCTCACCTGGAACGGCGTTATCATCGACGGCAACAAAGCGCGCGCGTTGAAACTGCTGGTCGTGGCCGGTGCCGGCATCAACGAGGGCGAATTTGTGAACCGAGCCCAGGCGTTGAGCGGCGCGACCGGCAACGCGATGTCAGGGGAAGCGACCGCCACCGTGCGGATCGTGCCTGATGTTACGTTCGATTGCACCGACGTCACCGGCAAAGTCTTCAACGACGTCAATCGCAACGGGCGGCAGGACGACGGTGAAGAAGGTCTGGCCGGTGTGCGTGTGGTAACAGCACGCGGTCTGCAAGCAACGACCGATCAGTACGGCCGATATCACATCACCTGCGCCGTCACGCCCAATGAGAACCGCGGCAGCAATTTCGTGCTGAAGCTCGATGACAGAACGCTGCCGAGCGGCTTCCGGTTGACGACGGACCAGGTGCAGATCCAGCGCGCGACGCGCGGCAAAGCCCTGCGAATTAATTACGGCGCGTCGATTCATCGATCGGTTTCCATCGACCTGTCGGATGCGGCATTCGAACCGGGTA
>DASTZI010000387.1:0-21327 GCA_035764385.1 Vicinamibacterales bacterium | reverse complement strand
CGCGGGTCTCGACCCGCAGAGCGCTCACGACCTTCGCGACCTCGTCCTTCGGATGCGCGATGAGCGGCGCGCGGTGCTGCTCTCCACGCATAATCTCGACGAGGTCGATCGCGTGGCCGATCGTGTCGCGGTGCTGCGAACGCGGCTTGTCGCACTCGACACGCCCACGGCACTGCGCACCCGGCTGTTTGGCCGCCGCGTTCGCGTCGAGCTTGCGCGCGACGCCGCATCGCACGTGTCGTTCCTCAGGGCCGAAGGGATCAATGATGTGATGGTGCACGGCGCAGTCATCTCAGTCGGGCTGAACGAGCACGTCACCGTCGCCGGGCTGGTGCGGAGGCTGATTGAAAGTGGCGCCGCCATCAATGCCGTGATTCCGGAAGAGCGATCACTCGAGGACGTCTATTTGCGGCTGCTGGAAGAGCCGGAATGAAGCGAATCCCGCCGCTCGTTGCAAAGGAGCTCACCGAACTGCGGCGGAGTCCTTCGATTTTCCTCCCCGCCCTGCTGACCGGCGCGGCGGCGATTCTCTATCCGTTCATCATCGCGATCATCGTTCCCTATTTCGCTGGCGAGCGCCTGTCTAACTCGGGAGACTTCGAGCTGGCCACGCAGATGTTCCGCTCCCAGCCCGAAGCGCGAAGACTCACGGCCGAAGGCGCCATTCAGGCGTACATCTTCGAATATGCGCTGGTGTTGATGGTTGGGCTTACCACCGTGACCGGCTCGATGGCGGTTGCCGCACACAGCGTCATCGGCGAAAAGCAGGCGCGGACACTCGAGCCGTTGCTCGCGACCCCGATTACCACCTTCGAACTGTTGACCGCGAAGGTGCTTGGGGCCGCGCTCCCCGGTATTGCGCTCATGGTGGCGTGCTTCACCGTCTATGTCGGCGCGGTGGCGATATTTGCCGAACGGGGCGTATGGCTGATGATGCTGACCCCGCATTCGCTGGCCCTCGTGTTGATCATGGGCCCCCTGGCGGCCTTGCTGGGCCTCCAGCTGGCGGTCTGCGCATCGTCTCGCGTCAACGATCCGCGCAGCGCCCAGCAGCTCGGCGCGCTCATCATCGTGCTGCCGATCGCGGCGCTCCAGATCGCGCAGTTCGTCGGCGGCGTGGTGCTGACCACGGGCATGATGCTGGCGCTCGCGCTCCTGCTCTGCGCCGCCAATGCCGTTCTGATGTCGATTGCGATACGGCTGTTCGACAGGGAATCGATCCTGACGCGCTGGAAATAGCAACGGATGCCACCGCAGACCAACACGCTCGCCGAGTTCGCGCATCTCACACGGGTGATGCTCAAGCATCCACGTGAAGCATTTCGGAGCGATGAGGGGATCGCCGGTGAATGGAAGGCGCTGAACTTCGGCGCGCCGCCGTCGTTCGCGCGAGCCATCGAGGAATACGACGCGCTGGTCGACATCCTGAGGACCGCCGGCGTGCAGATAGACTGCTTGCCGGCGGCGGAGCAGACCAACCTCGATTCCCTCTACGTTCGCGATGCCTCGATCGTCTGCTCACGCGGCGTGATCCTGTGCCGCATGGGCAAACGCCTTCGCATTGCCGAACCGGCTGCGCAGAAGGCCGCGTACCGAAACCTCGGCATCCCCGTCGTCGGTGAAATCACGGAACCGGCATGCCTCGAGGGGGGAGATGTCATCTGGCTCGACGACCACACGATCGCCGTGGGACACGGCTATCGGACTGACGAGGAAGGGATCCTGCAGCTGCGGGGGCTGCTCGGCGACTCGATTGAACTGATTGTCGTGTCACTTCCGCACTGGCACGGACCCGGCGAGGTCCTGCATCTCATGTCGCTCATCAGCCCGGTCGACCGAGACCTGGCGGTCGTATATTCGCCACTCCTGCCGGTCGCGTTTCGCCAGCGACTCGTCGCGCACGGCTACGAGTTGATTGAAGTTCCCTACGAAGAATTCGAGACAATGGGCACCAACGTCCTCGCCCTTGGCCCGCGCGACTGCCTGATGCTCGCGGGAAATCCGCAGACGCGCAAAGCGCTCGAGCGAGCCGGCGCGCGCGTTCGCGAGTACGCGGGCCACGAAATCAGCGTCAAAGGCGGAGGCGGACCAACCTGCCTTACTCGGCCGCTGGCTCGAGTTCCGGTACGACCGGGCTGACCGGTTCGGGGTGAGGGGCCAGCGTCTCGACACGCGGCAGCCATAACGCGAGCACGCCGATCGCCGGCAGGTACGAGCACAGCTGGTAGACGTAGAAAATGTTCGTGCGGTCGGCGAGTTCGCCGAGCGCTGCGGCGCCGATGCCGCTGATGCCAAACGCCACGCCGAAGAACAGACCCGCAATCATCCCGACACGCCCCGGCATCAGCTCCTGCGCATAGACGACGATGACCGAAAAGGCCGATGCCAGCACGACGCCAATGATCACAGTCAGAATGCGTGTCCAGAACAGGTTGGCGTAGGGGAGTGCCAGCGTGAACGGCAGCACACCCAGAATCGACGCCAGGATCACCTGACGCCGGCCGATGCGATCGCCAACAGGCCCGCCAATGATCGTCCCCGCCGCCACGGCTCCCAGAAAGACGAACAGGTGAACCTGCGCGCTCTGCACCGACAGCCCGAAGCGGCTGATCAAGTAGAACGTGTAATAGCTGCCGAGGCTCGCCAGATACACGAACTTCGAGAACAGAAGCGCCAGCAGGATGCCGATCGCCATCACGACCTGACGTGAAGAGACGACGCTCTGTCGCGAGGACGCCGCGTGTCGCGCGGCATGCATCGCGCCGCTTCCCTTGTACCAGCTTCCCACGTGTGCCAGGAGCACCATCGCCACCAGTGCCGCCAGCGAGAACCACACGATGCTTGCCTGACCATGGCGCAGCACGATGAACGCCGCGAGCAGCGGACCCAGCGAGGAGCCAAAGTTGCCGCCGACCTGAAAGAACGATTGCGCGAAGCCGTGTCGGCCGCCTGATGCGGCGCGCGCCATTCGGGACGACTCGGGATGAAACACCGATGAGCCGAGACCGACGAGCGACGTCGCGGCAAGCACGATCCGGAAACTGGCCGCCCTGGAGAGCAGAATCATTCCGAACAGCGTGAAGCCCATTCCGAGCGCAAGCGCGTACGGCTTTGGATGGCGATCCGAATAGAAACCGATGACCGGCTGAAACAACGCACCCGTGAGCTGCAGGACGAATGTAATCAGGCCAATCTGCGCGAAATCGAGCTGAAAGTTCTGTTTCAGCATCGGGTAAATGGCCGGAATCAGCGACTGCATCATGTCGTTGAGCAGATGACAGAAGCTGAGGGCGGCGAGGATCTCGAAGGCAGGATTCACGTGGTTGGTGGTCGGTGGTTAGTCGTTCGTGGTTAAGGGTTCGGCGGTTCTTACGATATCAAACCGCTGCACGAAGCATCATTGCGCGACACACGGCAACGGAATCACACCACTAACCACCAACCACCAACCATTAGAATCACGAGATGGTGATCCACCATGTGACGGTCCTGGGTGCAGGCACGATGGGCTCACAAATCGCCGCGCATTTTGCGAACGCTGGCGTTCCCGCGCTCCTGCTCGACGTGACAGCTGATGCGGCACGCGAGGGACTGAAGCGCGCCCGCGCATTGAAACCGGATCCATTCTTCACTCCAGACACATGGAAACTGATCTCGACCGGCAGCTTCGATGAGCTCGCACGCATGCAGGATAGCGATTGGGTGATGGAAGCGGTCGTCGAGCAGCTCGAGATCAAACGGGCGCTGCTCGAGAAAGTTGACGCCGTACGTCGTCCGGGCTCAATCGTCAGCTCCAACACGTCGGGTATTCCCATTGCGGCGTTGGCGGAAGGACGCAGCACTGACTTCCGCCGGCACTGGCTGGGCACACACTTCTTCAATCCGCCGCGATATCTGCATCTCCTCGAGGTGATTCCGACCGCCGAGACCGCCAGCGAAGTGGTCGACGCTGTGCGGTCGTTCGCCGACCACCATCTCGGCAAAGGTGTGGTCATCGCAAAGGATTCACCGAATTTCATTGGCAATCACATCGCGCTGTACGGTGTGGTGCAGATCCTCAAGCAGGTCGAGTCGGGCGCCTTCACCGTCGAGGAGGTGGATGCGATGACAGGCCCCGCGCTCGGGCGGCCGAAAAGCGCCACGTTCAGGACGCTCGACCTGGCGGGCATCGATATCCTCGCGCACGTGGTGCACAACCTGTACGAGCGTCTTCCCAACGAAGCCGCGCGCAGCGAGTTCGTGCTTCCCGCGTTGGTCGAACAAATGGTCGAACGGAAGATGGTCGGCGAGAAGGTCGGCCAGGGATTCTACAAGCGCGTGAAATCGCCGACCGGCGAATCAGAGATTCTCACGCTCGATCCGGCGACCCTCGAGTACCGTCCCCGCAAGGCGCCACGTCTTCCATCGCTTGAAGCAGCGGCCGCGATCCCTGACGTCCGTGAGCGTGTTCGAACGTTGTACCAAGGCAAGGACCGCGTCGGCGAATTCCTTCGCCAGACGCTCGGCCCGACCCTCGAGTACACCGCGAAGGTCACACCGCAGATTGCGCATTCGTCCTACGACGTCGATCGAGTGATGCGTTGGGGATTTGGCTGGGAGCTCGGTCCATTCGAACTTCTGGACGCGATCGGCGGACCCGACCGCCTTCGCGCTTCGCGCTTCGGCGAGTCCACCGAAGCCTTGGCGGAGGTGGAAGGGTCCGCGCCGCGTACGGTGCCGCCAGCCGCGCCAGACCTCCAGCTTCTCAAGTCATCGAAAGATCGCAGCCGCATCGTCAAGAAAAACGCCGGCGCGAGTCTCGTCGATCTTGGCGACGGCGTGCTGTGCGTGGAATTCCATTCGAAGATGAACGCCATCGGTGGCGACACGATTCAGATGCTCCACGCGGGGCTCAAAGAAGCATCGGCGAACTTCGCGGCGCTTGTCGTCGGCAACGAAGGCGAGCACTTCTCGGCAGGCGCGAACATCATGCTGCTGCTGCTCGAAGCACAGGAGGAGAACTGGGACGAGGTCGATCTGATGGTTCGCGCATTCCAAGGCGCGACCCTGGCGCTGCGCTACGCGGACGTTCCCGTCATCGTCGCCCCCGCCAGCCTCGCGATCGGCGGCGGCTGCGAAATCGTGCTTCACGCGGACCGCGTGCAGGCTGCGGCCGAAAGCTACATCGGTCTTGTGGAAGTCGGGGTCGGATTGATACCGGCCGGCGGCGGCACCAAGGAGATGGTGGCGCGCGCGGCCGACGAGATGCCGCCGGGCTCGACCGATTTTCTGCCACCGATTCAGCGGGCCTTCGAAGCGATCGGCTTCGCGAAAGTCTCGGCTAGCGCACCCGACGCTCAGCGTCTCGGGTACTTGCGTTCGGTGGATGCAGTGACGATGAACCGCGAGCGATTGATTGCGGACGCGAAGGCGAGAGCGCTGCAGCGCGTCGCCGAAGGCTATCAACCACCCGCGCCGCGCACGGCAATTCCCGTCGGGGGCGACGCAGTCCTCGCGCCGTTGAAACTCGGCATCCACCTCGCCTGGCGTGCCGGGCGTATCAGCGATTACGACGCGCTCATTGGCCGGAAGCTCGCGACGATCATGGCCGGTGGATCGCTGCCCCATCCCTCAACGCTTACCGAGCAGAATCTACTGGATCTGGAACGCGAGGCGTTTCTGAGCCTTGTTGCCGAACGGAAGACGCAGGAACGCATTCAGCACACGTTGAAGACCGGGAAGCCATTGAGGAACTGAGCCGGGATTCGGGATTCGGGATTCGGGATTCGGGATTCGGGATTCGACACTGATGAACATCATTGACCGCGGTGCCGGTGAACCGATCGTCGTCATTCCCGGCGTTCAAGGCCGATGGGAGTGGATGAAGCCTGGCATCGATGCGCTCGCGCGCCGCACTCGCGTCATCACCTTCTCGCTTGCGGACGAGCCCTCGTCCAGTGCGGATTTCGATGAGTCCGCCGGCTTCTGGAACTATGTCGAGCAGGTGCGGAGTGTGCTGGAGCAATCGGGGATAGACAAAGCGGCGATTTGCGGCGTGTCTTACGGCGGTCTGATCGCCGCATCATTTGCAGCACGCTTCCCCGGCCGGGTTGCGTCGCTGATTCTGGTATCGGCGCTGCCGCCGTCGTGGCGGCCTGATGCACGGGTTCGGTTCTTCCTGCGATCACCGTGGTTGCTTTCACCGCTGTTCTGTCTGGGGTCGGTACGCCTATATCGTGAATTTGCGACAGCACAGGACACATGGTGGCGCGGAGTGACGTCATCATGCCGTGTCGGAATCAACGCCCTTCTGCACATGTTTCACCCGGCCCGTATGGCGCGGCGTGTGCATCTGCTCAGCTCGGTCTTCGGTCCTGGACGGATCGACACGGAGCTGGCAAACGTCAAAGTACCTACGATGATCGTGACAGGCGAAGAGTCGCTGGAGCGGGTCGTTGCGCCGCGCATCACGCGCGAATATCTCGAAATTTGGCCACATGCGCGCGTCGAAACGCTCGCCCGCACGGGTCACCTCGGCATGATTACGCGTCCTGAGGAGTTTGCGGCACTCATCTGCGGCTTCGTGTCTGCCCACGCGGCGAGAAAAAGTGCCTGAGACTGTTCGCGAGATCCCCGGGCCTTCTGGGCCTCTCGAGGTCCTGATCGAAAAGCCTGCCGGAGAGCCTCGGGCGGCAGTCGTTTTCGCGCATCCGCTGCCGACGCAGGGCGGCACGATGCACACGAAGGCTGTCTTCCAAGGGGCGAAGGCGCTGGCTCGCATCGGCTGTGCGGTGCTGCGGTTCAATTTCAGGGGTGTCGGTCGCAGCGCGGGTGCATGGGACGAAGGACGGGGCGAATGCGATGACTTCCGGGCCGCCGTCGACTTCATCGCGGCTCAGTATCCTGGCGTCGAGCTGTGGGCGGCGGGGTTTTCCTTCGGCGCCTACGTTGCGCTGACCGCGGGCGCACAGGATGATCGAATGTGCGCGTTGATCGGCATCGCGCCGCCGGTCAACCGGTATGACTTCTCGACCGCGAAACGATCGACGAAGCCGAAGTTCATTATTCATGGTGAGGCCGACGAGCTGATTCCGCTGAAGCAGGTGCGCGAGTTTTACGCGCAGCTCGCCGACCCGAAGGAGCTGGTAGAGATCGATCGCGCCAATCACCTCTTCGACGGGCAGGTCGGCGAGGTGGCGGATGCGCTCGAGGATCTGCTGGCGGATTTCTCATGCAGGACGCAGTAATCGTTTCAGCGACTCGAACCGCCGTCGGCCGGGCGCCCAATGGGGCGCTCAAGACGGTGAGGCCAGACGAGATGGCGGCGGCGGTCATCGCAGAGATCCTGCGCCGCGCGCCAGGCGTCGAGCCGTCGGACGTCGAGGATGTCATCCTCGGCTGCGCGATGCCCGAGGCGGAACAAGGGCTCAACGTGGCGCGCATCGCGAGCCTGCGCGCCGGCGTGCCGGTGAGCGCGTCCGCCGTGACTATCAACCGCTTCTGCTCGTCTGGTCTTCAGGCGATCGCGTATGCAGGCGAGCGAATCATGTGCGGATTCGCGAACACAGTCGTGGCCGGCGGCACCGAGTCGATGAGCATGGTGCCGATGGGAGGCAACAAAGTCTCGCCCAATCCGGCGCTCGTCGACAGCTACCCGGACGTGTATCTGAGCACGGGCCTCGTCGCCGAGAATCACGCGCGCGAAAGCCACATCTCACGCGAGGAACAGGACGCCTTCGCCCTCCGCAGCCATCAGCGCGCGATAGCGGCGATTGATGGTGGTCGGTTTGCGGAAGAAATCACACCGCTCACCTACCACGTCGTGATGCCCGGCAACGGGACCGGGAAGCCGACGTCACGCGAGCTCACCTTCACGGTTGACGAAGGTCCGAGGCGCGATACCTCCGCGAAGGCGCTCGCCGCACTCCGCCCGGCATTCCATACGTCGGGTACGGTCACCGCCGGCAACTCTTCGCAGACGAGCGATGGCGCGGCAGCCGTGCTCGTCACGTCGGCAACATTCGCGAAGGAACGAGGTCTTCAACCGTTGGCGCGGTTTGTCGCTTACGCGACCGCAGGTGTCGAACCGGAGCGGTTCGGCATCGGACCGGTTCCGGCCATTCGCAAGGTGCTGAAGATTGCCGGCCTTTCGCTTGACCAGATCGACCTCATCGAGCTGAACGAGGCGTTCGCCGCGCAGGTACTCGCGTGCCTCCGCGAACTCCCCATCAACCCGGAACGTCTCAATGTCAATGGAGGAGCAATCGCGCTCGGGCATCCGCTCGGCTGCACGGGGGCGAAGTTGACGACATCGCTGCTCCATGAAATGCGCCGGCGTCAGGCACGTTATGGGATGGTGACGATGTGCGTCGGTGGCGGCATGGGGGCCGCTGGAATCTTCGAGCGATTGTAGGTCCGGCTTAAGCCGGACGCCACGGTCAGGGCCGGCTTTAGCCGGCCCAGGAGACTCAAATGGCTGTCGCAGCAAATGTGCGCAAGGGCGGCTCCTGGCTTCTGGAGGAAACGGAAGCGGCGTCCGTTTTCACACCCGAAAAGCTCTCGGACGAGCACCGGCTGATGGCGCAGACGGTGGAGGAATTCGTCGCCTCCGAGGTCTTGCCGAAGATCGATCAGCTTGAAACAAAAGACTGGAATCTTGCGCGCGATCTCATCCACCGCGCCGGCGATTTGGGATTGCTCGGCATCAGCGTTCCGGAGCAGTACGGTGGCCTCGACCTGGACAAAGTGTCGGCTCTCGTCGTGTCCGAACGCATCGCACGCTCCCCTTCAATCGCCGCCGCGTATGGCGCCCAGGCGAACCTCACGATCATTCCCATCGTCCTGTTCGGCACCGATGCCCAGAAGGCGAAATACCTGCCAGGGCTCGTCTCGGGTGAGAAGATCGGCGCCTACGCGCTGAGCGAGTCTGGTTCAGGGTCGGACGCTTTGGCGGCGCGCACGCGCGCAACCAGACAGGCCGACGGCAGTTGGGTGTTGAACGGCGAAAAGATGTGGATTACCAACGGCGGCTTCGCCGACGTGTTCATCATCTTTGCGCAGGCCGACGACCCTTCGACAGGCTCAGGGTCGGCCCGAGCGGAGTCGAGGGCCGATCAATTCACCGCCTTCATCGTCGAACGTGCGTTCGGCGTGAAATCGGGGAACGAAGAGCACAAGATGGGGCTGCATGGATCGTCCACCACGCCGATCCTGCTGCAGGACGTCAAAGTGCCGGCAGACAATCTTCTCGGCGAGGTCGGCAAGGGGCACAAGGTTGCGCTCAACACCTTGAACTTCGGCCGCTTCAAGCTGGGCGCGATGTGCAGCGGAGGATGCCGCGCGGCCATCGGCGAGGCGGCGAAATACGCGAAGCAGCGGAAACAGTTTGGCCATCCCATCGCTGATTTCGGCGCGATCAAATACAAGCTCGGTGAAATGACGGCGCGGACCTATGCGCTCGAAAGCTTGATGTATCGAACCGCGGGTCTCATCGACCGTACCGTCGCCGAAGGTGGCGGTCACGGCGGCCCCGACATCGCTGCGGCACTCGAGGAGTTCGCCGTCGAGGCGTCGATTGCGAAGGTGATGGGAAGCGAAACGCTCGACTACGTGCTGGACGAGAACGTCCAGATCCATGGCGGCAACGGCTTCGTGAAGGACTATCCTGCGGAGCGCTCCTATCGGGACGCGCGAGTGAACCGGATTTTCGAGGGAACCAACGAAATCAACCGGATGCTGATTCCCGGGATGCTGATCCGACGGGCGCTGAAAGGCGAAATCGGCCTGATTCCGGCTGCCAAGCGATTGCAGGACGAACTGTTGTCGCCGACGGGCGCATCGCTGTCCATGGACGAGGGGCTTGACGCGGATCTGCGCACCGTCGGCTCATTCAAGAAGGTCGCCCTGATGGTGCTTGGCACCGCGATGCAGACCTACGGCTCGAAGCTGTCGGATGAACAGGAAGTGCTGTGCGCCGCCGCTGACATTCTGATCGATACCTACGCGGCAGAGAGTGCGGTGCTCCGCGCCCGTGAGGCGGTCACCAGCGGTCGCGGTGATGCCGCGCTGCATGAGGCCTCGGCGCGCACCTTCGTCAACGACGCGGCGCAGCGGGTCCAGGGATCGGCGACCAATGCGCTTGCCGCGATGGCCGAAGGCGACACCCTCAGGACACTGCTCGCGGCACTCAGACGCGTGTTGAAGGCAACCCCCGTCAACACGGTGGCACTGCGGCGAACGCTCGCCGATGCAACAGTCGCACGCGGCAGTTATAGTGTTAGTTAGTGTTGCCTGCGCTCGGACTTGCCGGGTCCAACCAGCCTCCGCGCTTCGCGCTGCGGCGGTCCGCCGGGACGGACCGCATAGCGGTCCGTCCAGTCAGCACTGGCTGGTCGGGTCGCGAACGACCCGACGTGGCGAAGGCGGAAAGGACCCGGCCTACACTACACATCGCTCTGCTCATCGCGGCGTTGACGTGCGCGTGCACGTCGGGGCCGCCCGCGCCTGACGAAGATACGGGCAGCTACGTCAAGCAGGTCGAGGACGCGCGTGCGGAGAAGGACCGTATCTACGGCGCCGACCCTCAGACGATTCCCGCCGAAAAGCGCGCGACCTTTCTTCCGCTGAAGTACTACTCCGTGGATCCCGCGCTGAAGGTGCCGGCCGCGCTCAGGTTGTCCAAAGACCGTCCGGTCTTCGACATGCCGACCTCGACGGGAACCAATCGCAAGATGCAGCGCGTCGGCGTGCTCGAGTTCACGCTCCAGGGAACGCAGATGGCGCTCGCCGCGTTCGTCGAGGACGGGACCCAGCAGATCACGTCGCTCTTTGTGCCTTTCGCGGATCTCACGACGGGGATGGAGACCTACTCTGCGGGGCGGTATCTCGATTTGACGCCAACCGCGACGGGGTTCTACGTGATCGACTTCAATCGCGCGTACAACCCGACGTGCGCGTACAACCCGACGTGGGAGTGTCCGTACCCGCCGGCGGAAAACCGACTCAAAGTTGCTATCCGCGCGGGAGAGAAGGCGCCACCCGAAGCGGCAGCCGCAAAACCCGCCGGCGCGTGACCTCCGCCCTCCAGGCCATCGTCTTTGATTTCGACGGCGTCATCGCCGACAGCGAGCCGCTTCACCTGAAGGCCTTCCAGCGCGCGCTTGCCGAGGAAGGGATGACGCTCGGAGAGGACGAATACTTCAACCGTTACCTCGGGTACGACGATGTCGGCGTGTTCGAGGCGATCGCGCGCGATCGCGGGCTGGCGTGGACAGCCCGTCACGTCACCGACCGCGTCGCGCGCAAAGGCATGAAGCTGCAGGAGCTCATCTCCGGCGGCGAGGTTCTTTTTCCGGGCGCGCCGGCGTTCATCCGCGCGGCCGCTGCGGAAGTTCCAGTCGCCATCGCGTCCGGAGCACTGCGTCACGAAATCGTGCGGATTCTCGAGTCGGCCGCGCTCGATGAGTTGTTCGCGACGATCGTTGCCTCGGGCGACACGCCGGCGAGCAAGCCGTCGCCGGCGCCATATCTGCTCGCATTCGAGCGATTGCAGAAGCGTGCAGCAACGCAGCTCGACCCGCAGCGATGCGTCGCGATCGAGGATTCGTTGTGGGGACTCGAATCGGCGCGGCAAGCCGGGTTACGCTGTGTGGGAGTGACGACAAGCTACAACGCAGCCGAGCTACCCGGCGCCGAACTCGTCGTGGAAGGTCTGCACGCCTTGACGCTGCCGATGCTTGATGCGCTCGTACGGAATGGGCACGTGTGATGGTTGCTGCGCGAACACGAGCGGTGAAATGCGGCGCGGACCTTTTCAGGTCCGCGATTGAGAGATGCGCAAAGATCTTGTTGACGCGCTGACCGCCGCATCGAATGCGCCCGGGACCGCGCTGGCGAATGCGGCTCTCGTGATTGCGAGCATCGAATATCCCCGGCTCGATCCCGAGCCGTATCTCTCGCAGCTCGATGGCATGGGTGCGGTCGCCGCGGATTTCATCCGCAACCGCGGGCTCGAAACGGGCGATACCTCAACACTTGCCTGCGTGCGTGCGCTGAACACGTACTTGTTCCAGGAGCAGCGATTTTCGGGCAGCGAGAAATACGAGGATCCGCGCAACAGCTGCCTCAATGAGGTTCTCGATCACCGGACCGGGATTCCGATCACGCTCTCGATTGTCTACATGGAGATCGCGCGGCGGGCCGGCCTGCACATCGACGGCATCAACTTCCCGGGCCATTTCCTGGTGCGCTGTCCTGACGTCGGCAAGCGCGCGACAAGTGGCCTGCTGATCGATCCATTTCATGCCGGCGCGCTGCTGTCGGAACACGATTGCCGTGTGCTGCTGCAGAAACATGTGCGCAGCGAAATCGCGTTCAGCAAGTCGCTGCTGGCACCGGCGACGCGCAAAGAAATCATCGTCCGCATGCTGCTGAACCTGAAACGCATCTACGTCCACATGCGCTCGTTCCCGCAGGCGCGCACGGTCACCGAGCTGCTGGTGGCCTTGACACCGTCGGCGCTGAGCGAGCTGCGGGATCGCGGGCTGCTGGCGTACCACCTCAACGACGTCACGGGCGCGCTTCGCGATCTGCAGACCTATTTGAAGCTCTCGAGCATGAGCGAGATGGACAAGGAAGCGCGCGAGGAGCACGACCAGATCTGGGAGCACGTCAAGACGCTCCGCCGCCGCGTCGCGGCGCTCAATTAGTTCCAATCACCAATCGCAGATCACAAAATCGCTTACAGCCGATTCACGAGGCAGAACTGAATGAAGTCTGTGTTGATGGGGGTCACGCCCTGAGCGGACAGGTGCGTCGCCATTTGGGCCCGGTGATGGGCACCGTGATGGCTTAGATGTACCAGGATGTCAGAGATTGGTGAGGCGTACCGCTCGCCGGTGAAACGCACATACTCCACGACACGACTGAGATCACTTCGCAGCAGCGAGTCGTAACCGTCGCGGTGCTGCGCGAGCCGTTCGCGCATCTGGTCGAACGTCAGGATGCTCCAGACGTCCCGTTCGACGACGACGCATGCGATGCGCTGGAACCACGCATCCTCGCCAAGCAGAATGTGACTCATTCGTTTGACGAGAAATTGGTCCACTGGTCCGACCTTCTCGATGAAATTGATCCAGGCCTCGTTCGCCCAGCACGAGTATTCTGTCAACCGTTCGATGCCATGGGTTGGCTCGCTCTTCTCGCCGCCGCGCTCTACTACCATCCGTGGCTCTCCCTTACGCTGATTGGCGTAGTGATTACGCTCATCGGTGTAATCATCAAGGCGCGTCGCTACGGGGGTCGGGCGTAAGATATCAGCCTGACTTCGATACCAGAAGGAATGGTTATGAGAATCCGTCCGGTTGTGTTCGCCATTGCCGTTGCCGCTCCGCTCGTCTTCGTGGTGGGCGCGTCCGCGCAGACGGCATCCGGCACGATTCGTCTCTTCGAGGAGCGGTGCGCCACGTGTCACCGCAATCCTGGTGTGGCACGAGCGGCAGGCGCCGAGCAGGCTCCGGACATCGAGGCGCTGCGAAAGCTGTCGCCTGACACGGTCTACGCCGCAATGACGATGAATCCGACGCCGGCGCACGCGCAGGCACAGGCCGACCTCATGGACATCGTCAAGCGCGGCTTCGCGGAGTTCGTGGGCGGGCGCAAGCTGGGAAGCGTGCCGTCCGGTGATCCGAAGGCGATGCCGAATCAATGCAGCGCCGCGGCAAAGTTCGCCAATCCTTCCGCCGCGCCGTCATGGAATGGCTGGAGTGCAGACGCGACGAACGCGCGATTCCAGTCGGCAAAGGCCGCAGGTCTCAGCACTGCGCAGGTCCCGAATCTCAAGTTGAAGTGGGCATTCGGACTGCCGAACGCCGCCTCGATGTACAGCCAGCCGACCATTGCCGGCGGCCGCGTGTTTTTCGGCGCCGATACGGGCTACGTCTACTCGCTCGACGCGAAAAGCGGATGCGTCGCCTGGGGCTTCCAGGCCGCGGCCGGCGTCCGCAACGCCGTCAGTGTCGGCCCCGTGAAAGGACACGGCTCATCGGCCTTCGCCGCATACTTCGGAGATCTCCGCGGCAACGTCTACGCGCTCGACGCGGCAACCGGCAAAGCGCTGTGGATCGTGAGCGCCGATCCGCATCCGCTCACGGCGGTCACCGGTTCGCCGATTCTCTTCAAGGGACGTCTGTACGTGCCGCTCGCTTCACGCGAAGAAGCGGCAGGGGGCGGCCCCGATTATCCCTGCTGCACGTTCCGCGGCAGCATCGTCGCGCTCGATGCCGACACCGGCAAACAGGTCTGGAAGACGCACATCATCAGTGACGAGCCGAAGCCGACGAAGAAGAACTCCCGCGGCGTGCAGCTCTATGCGCCGTCGGGCGCGGGTATCTGGGATACACCGACGATCGATGAGGCGCGCGGCATGATGTACATCGGTACCGGCGACGCCTACAGCAGGCCGGTGAGCTCGATGAACACCGACGCCATCATGGCGCTCGATCTCGCCACTGGGAAGCCGCGCTGGGCCGTGCAGCACACACCAGACGATGCGTGGCTTGTCGGCTGCGAAACGAACACGCCATCGGAGAACTGCCCGAGCAACATCGGCCCGGATTACGACTTCGGCATGTCGCCGATGATGCGAGCGCTCGGCGACGGCCGCACGATTGTTGTCACGGGTCAGAAGAGCGGCGATGTATTCGCAGAGGATGTGCGTGACGGCAAGGTGATCTGGAAAGCAACGCTCGTGGACCGTCTTGCACGGGGCGAGATTACCTTTGGCGGTGCCGCCGACGACCAGAACGCATACTTCGGGACACGAAGCGGCACGATCTGGGCTCTCGATCTGAAGAGCGGCGAGAAGAAGTGGTCGACGCCAATCGCCCCGACGCCGCAGCGGCAGTCGGGACAAACGGCTGCACTCACCGTGATCCCAGGTGTCGTGTTTTCCGGAGGTCAGGACGGGGTGCTGCGAGCGCTGTCAACAACCGACGGCAAGCAGCTGTGGCAATTCGACACCGTGCGCGACTTCACGACGGTCAACGGCGTCGCGGCACGAGGCGGCGCAATGGGTGCGCCGGGCCCCACAATCGCCGGTGGAATGCTGTTCCTCGGCTCCGGGTACACCGGCCTTGGTAATGGCCGCGGCGGCAACGTGCTGCTGGCGTTCGAAACAGCGGAAACGCAATCTACGAAGTGACGTTTGCAACCTCATCGTAGAGAAACGCCGACGCGATGATGCCGTTGTGAAAGTTCGAGAGATCGAGCTTTTCGTTCGGCGCGTGAGCGTTCTCATCTGGTAGACCAACACCGAAGAGAACGCTCGGCAGCCCCAGTTCCTCCTGAAACGTCGACACGACGGGAATCGATCCGCCTTCCCGGTTGAAGACGGGAGCTTTCCCAAACCCCTTTTCGATGGCGCGTCCCGCCGCGCGCACATACCTGTTGTCGAATTCCGTCATCCACGGCTTGCCGCCGTGCATGCGTGTCAGTTTCAGCTCGACGGTCTTTGGTGTGATCTTGTTGATGTGCTTCTCGAACAGATCCGCGATGTTGTTCGGATTCTGATCAGGAACAAGCCGCATGCTCACCTTTGCCATGGCGACCGCCGGCAGAACGGTCTTCGCGCCTTCACCGGTGAAGCCTGACAACAGACCGTTGACCTCGAACGTCGGGCGCGCCCAAATACGTTCGAGCGTCGAATAACCGCTCTCGCCGTGCAGCTTTGGTGCACCGAGATCCTTCCGGTACTTCGTTTCGTTGAACGGCAGCTTCTTCCATTCCGCGCGCTCCGCGTCGCTGAGCGGCCGTACGTCGTCATAAAAGCCCGGAATCTTGACGCGCCCGCCACGGTCTTTCATTTGCGCCAGCACACTGGCCAGCACGAATGCCGGGTTCGCCACCGAGCCGCCGAAGGAACCCGAATGGAGATCCGACTTACTGCCGCGCATGTCGATTTGAAAGTACGTCAGGCCGCGCAGCCCGTAGCAGATCGATGGAATACCGCGGTCGAACATCGGCGAATCGGAAATGACAACGACGTCAGCGGCGAGCTCGCTTTTGTGCGAACGAATGAAGTCATCGAGGTGAATGCTGCCGACTTCTTCCTCCCCTTCGATAAAGAACCTGATGTTCACCGGCAGGCCGCCGGCCTTTTTCATGTGGGCTTCGACCGCTTTGATGTGCATGAAGACCTGCCCCTTGTCGTCCGCCGCGCCGCGCGCGTAAATCTCGCCATCGCGCACGTTGGCTTCGAAGGGGGGCGTCGTCCAGAGATTCAGCGGATCGACGGGCTGCACGTCGTAGTGGCCGTAGAACAGAATCGTCGGCTTTCCGGGCGCACTCAGCCAATCACCGTACACGACAGGATGGCCCGGCGTATCGATGAGGCTGACGTTTTGTATCCCCGCATGGGTCAACGCGTCAGCCGTCCACTGCGCCGCACGTCGCACGTCGGCGGCGTGTTCCGGAAGCGCGCTGATGCTGGGGATCGCGAGGTATTGCTTCAATTCGTCAATGTAGCGATCACGGTTGACGTTGATGAAGTCGACGACGTCGTTCATGAGGGAGATTTAATCACGGAGCCGCCACCGCTCACCATCATGAGCGGCTCGGCCTTCCCGTTCGAGTTTCACCAGATGTGCCAGCACGCTCTCGCGCGCGACAGGGACGAGCGCCGTCGCCAGCTCGGGGTAAATGCGCACGACTATCTCGTCCGGAGTCGCGAGACCGCTTCGCAGCGCAGCCAGCACCTGCCGTTCACGCAGCGCGCGATGCTCGATATATTCGCGAAGCAGCTCCGCCGGCCGATCGATCACCGGCCCGTGGGCCGGGAGCATTGTCCGCGGGTCGAGCTGCAGGATTCGTTCGAGCGACGCGAGATACGCGGTCACATCGCCGCCGTGGCTCGGCGGAATCACCACCGTGGAACCCTTCCAGGCGAGGTCACCGCAGAACAGCTGATGGGTCTCCTGATGCCAGAAGCAAAGATGATCGGGCGAGTGGCCAGGCGTGTGCACCGCGGCCAGCGCCGAATCGCCGGCGGGCACGAGCTCCCCGTCGGTCAACGGATGCCAGCGCACACGCCAGGCGACATCCTGTTCCGGCCACGGCATCTTGAGAAATCGGACGTGCGGCATGCGTTCAGCAATCGCCACCGCCCCCGACGCGTGATCGATGTGACTGTGTGTGACGAGCACCTGCGCCAGACGCGCTCCGCCGAGTGCCCGCTCGAGCGCATCCAAGTGGTCTGGTTCGCCCGTACCGGCATCAATCAGCGTCGGCACGTGGCCGGGAATGAGCCACGTCGTATTGCCGTCGCCGGTCATCGGTCCCGGATTGAACGCGTGGACCGGAATGGGCTTCATGACTCAGCGAGGGGTCGTCTGCGTCCGACAACAAGCGACAGGACAACGTAATAGAGAGGAAATAGCAGCGATCCCCAGAGCAAGATCGCAGACACCGCGGGCAGCTCCCACAACATGACGAGCAGCATGGCGCCCCAGATGAGACCGAGGATGATCGTCAACACACGCCAGTACGGCGTCCGGCTTGGATAGAGATAGCGAATCGGTATGAACACAAAACCGGCGAGAGCCAGCAGGATGATGGCGTTCAACAGCTGTGACGCATGCATGACGTACAGGTAGAACACCACGATGTTCCAGTACGACGGGAACCCGGTGAAAAAGTGGTCGCTGGTCTTGGCGTCCTCACGGTTGAAGCCGTAGGCGCTCGACAGCAGCATCGCGCTCGCGACGGGAATGGTCCACGCAGCGGGGACGAGCAGCGATCGCCACACGACGAGGGCCGGAACAAATACGTACGTCAGGTAGTCGACGATGTCGTCGAGTTTGGCGCCGTTGAACCATGGAAGGCGTTCTCTGACGCGCACCGCCCGCGCCAGCACACCATCGCTCGAGTCGACAACAATCGTGGCAGCCAGCCAGAAGAAAGCGTCGCGAAAGCGGTATTCGAAAATCGCAATGGTGGCGAGCAGTGCGAGGACCGCGCTGCTGGCGGTGTAAAAGTGGGCGAGCCACGCTGTGTAGGGCGGGCCTTTACGGCCCGCCATTACAAGCGCCTGACAACCGCAGGAAAATCGCGCCACACGGGGACACCGCAGAAATGCGAGCCTTCCGTGCAGCGTGGCGAAATGAGCCCGTTGCGAATGACGCAGGGCGGACCGATATAGCGGCCGATGCGCGGATGTGCAGCCCGGACCTGCTCGATTTCGTCCATTGAGGCGAGGAAGATTTCTTCCTGCGCGTTGAAGCAGGTCCGCAGCGTCCATTTGTGGAGCAGCGCGAGCAGCGATCCGGATTCGATGAATCGAAGCGTCTTGGCGTTGGGCAGCACGTAGAGCGCGAACTCGAGCGGCACACCGAGCTCCAGCAGCCGGTTCTTCGTCGTCCACGCTTCGCGCATCGCGCAGTCGTACACGGCGCGGGCCTTCGGATTTCCGGCGATCAGACGCGGCGTGATGTAGTCGGGCGCGGCCGTATCGGCAAAGGTCATGAGCGGCCGCGACGCCGGCACCATCCGGTGACGCTGGTCCTGTGAATCCGCGGTGTGGCTGAGACGCTTCTCGAAGACGTAGGTCGCATGATGCAGCGCACGCATCAGCGGCGAGTGATACGAGACGTTGAGAACGTCCAGGCGATAGCGGTTCTGTGCCGGGTTCATCACCCGGTCGATGGCCTCGTCATCGCTCATCTCGTCCGGCAACAGGCCGAATACCGACCGGACCGACTCCGCCACGATCGTTTCCGCTTCCGGAGATGCGTCGCGCAGGCGTGACCATCGGCCGTTGAGCCGTGCATCGAATGCCGCCGCGTACTCGTCGCCGTCGTGGCGTGGACTCGGGAAGCTCGTCTCCGGCAACTCACCGCGCGCGATGGGATCGAGGCCGACCTTCTCGAAGAAGAACGGATCCGACTCCCTCACCTGGCGCACCATCTCGCCGATGACGAGGCGCGTCTCGTAGGGCGCATCGCCGCTGTTCACCATGCGGTGCAGCCGGTGAAGGACGATGCCGGAGATGGTGTGGACCATCGAGGTGAACGCCGCAATCGGGATCACGTAGCGCGCCGTTTCAATCGCGCGCTTTTCGGCGTCTTTCTCGATTTGCTTCAGCCGATCCGGCGACGTCGTCGGACGGACGTATCGCAGCTCCTTCAGAATCGCCAGGGCGTCGTCTTTGAGGAGCGCTGATAGCTCGGCATACCGCTCCCAGGCGCGCACGATGGCCGCTTCGTACAAGGCACGCGCCTCGCCCGACAGCGGCGGCACGAACGCGCGCGGTTCCTTCAGCTTGACGTAACGCTGGCTGGACTGCTCGGAGTTGTAGAACGGATAGGAGTGGAGAAACGTCCAGACGAACTGGCGTGAAATGTTTTCGAGCCCGAACTCGAAGGTTGCGTGCTGGTAGACCGTGTGGTGCCCGGCGTCGAACGTGAGCGCCCCAATCGTGTCGCGCTGCTTATCCGTGATTTCGTGCGGGCTGATGACGCGTGGCGAATAGCACGTACGAGCGGCGGCGATCGCTCCATCGAAGGGTTCAGCCGGCGCGTTGCGAAGAGTAACTCGGGGAGGCGCGGTCTCGAGCATGTTACTCGTCGTCCTTCGCCCAGAAACGAGAGTACTCATCGAGGAATGTGAGCGTGTTGAACGCCTTCATCCGATCGAAAAAGAGCACGCCGTCCAGGTGATCGGTTTCGTGCTGCGCCACGCGAGCGGGGAAATTCTTCAGCGGCACCTCGATCGTGCGGCCGGTTCGATCGATTGCTTTGAGACGGATGTCCGTGTATCGAGGAACCATGCCGCGGATGTCGGGAATGCTCAGGCAGCCCTCCCATCCTTCCTCGATCTCTGAGCCGTTGGGAACAATTTCCGGATTGATGATGACGGCTGCTTCGCTCTTCGCGTCGGGATCGTCGTCGAGCATTGCCACGAACAGGCGAAGACCTTCATGCACCTGCGGGGCGGCGAGGCCGACACCGTGGTACTCGTGCATCGTGTCGATCATGTCGTCGATCAGCTTCTGAAAGGCCGCGCTCCTGATGTCAGACTTGTCGAGCGGCCGCGCGCGCTCGCGGAGGACCGGATGGCCCATGCGCGCGACTTTCAGAATCGACATGAAGCAAGATTATACGGTGTTCAACGAGGTCATCCGGTTCTGCGAGCGCTGCGGCGGCGCGCTCGAACCGAGGGTGCTGAAGACAACCGAACCTGAACGCCTCGTTTGCGTGCGCTGCAGTTTCGTCCATTACGTCGATCCGAAAGTCGCCGTCGGCACGATCATCACCGACGAACAGGGGCGGATCGTTCTGGTGAAACGCGCGATCGAACCCGGCTACGGCAAATGGGTATTTCCAGGCGGGTTCATCGATCGCGGCGAGACGGTGGAAGCAGCCGCCGTGCGCGAAGCACGCGAGGAATGCGGCCTCGACATCCGGCTCGATCGCCTGATCAACATCTACTCGTATCCTGGCGTGGCGGTCATCATCATCGCGTATGCGGCAACCGCGATCAGCGGCTGCCTCGGGTGCGATGACGAGAGCCTGGAGGCGCAGTTGTTCGATCCGGCGCAGATTCCGTGGGACGAGCTTGCGTTCAGGAGTACGAAGGAGGCCCTCGAGGATTTTCTTGTAAGGCGGACCTGAAGGTCCGCCTCTACGATCGTAGAGGCGGGTCTTTAGACCCGCCTACGCGATTGTGATCTCTTTCGTGAGGTAGACGTCCTGGATGGCGTTGAGAAGTCCGACGCCTTCCTTCACCGGCCGCTGGAACGCCTTGCGGCCGGAAATCAGTCCGGTGCCGCCAGCACGCTTGTTGATCACCGCGGTTCGAATCGCTTCCTTCAGATCGGTTTCGCCGGCGGACGCGCCGCCCGAGTTGATGAGCGGCGACCGGCCCATGTAGCAGCTCGCGAGCTGATAACGCGTCAGATCGATCGGGTTGTCGGTCGTGAGCTGCGAATAGACGGCCTTGTGCGTCTTGCCGAAGTTGAGCGCGGTGTAGCCGCCGTTGGTTTCCGGCAGCTTCTGCTTGATGATGTCGGCCTGCAGCGTGACACCGAGGTGATTGGCCTGGCCGGTCAGGTCCGCGGCGAGATGATAGTCGGCCTCCTTCGTCTTGAATGCCGCGTTGCGCAAGTAACACCAGAGCACGGTGAACAGGCCGAGCTCGTGCGCGCGCTGAAACATCTCGCTGACTTCCTGGATCTGCCGCTTCGACTCCTCCGACCCGAAGTAGATCGTCGCGCCGACTCCCGCGCACCCCATGTCGTACGCCTGCTTGATGCTGGCGAACCTGATCTGATCGTAGGTGTTCGGATAGGAGATGAAT
>DASTZI010000386.1:0-4413 GCA_035764385.1 Vicinamibacterales bacterium | reverse complement strand
TCACCGCGTGTTCCACGGAGAAGCACGACTGCGAACAGTTCAACAAGTGCAGCATCCGCGATCCGCTCTGGCAGATTCGCGAGCGGATTGCCGCGGCACTTGTAACCGTGACGATTGCCGAGATCGCGGCGGAGAACGTGTCGCCGGTGTCGGTCTCGCACGCCGCGGTGTTACGTCACGCGCGTCCGTAGATCGCGCCGCTTGAACGGAGATCCGTAGTGGAGGCGGGTCCATTGGACCCGGCCAAAAAGACATGAAATTGCCGATTTACATGGACTACCACGCCACGACACCCGTTGACCCGCGGGTGCTCGAGGTGATGATGCCGTATTTCACAGCAAGGTTCGGCAACGCGGCGAGCCGCAACCATCCCTTCGGCTGGGAGGCGGAAGAGGCAGTCGAGGCCGCGCGCAAGCAGGTCGCCGATCTCATTGGCGCCAACGCGAAGGAACTCATCTTCACGAGCGGCGCGACGGAGTCGAACAACCTCGCGATCAAGGGCGTCGCCGAGATGTACCGCGAGAAGGGCAATCACATCATCACGTGCGTCACCGAGCACAAGGCGGTGGTCGATACGTGCAAGAAGCTCGAGAAGCAGGGACTGCGCGTCACGTATCTGCCGGTTCAGAAGGATGGGCGCATCAGTCTCGACGAGCTGCGGGCGGTGATTACCGACAAGACGATCCTCATCACCATCATGACCGCCAACAACGAGATTGGCGTCATTCAGCCGATCGCCGAAATCGGCGCCATCGCGAAGGAGAAGGGAATCCTCTTCCATACCGACGCCGTGCAGGCGGTCGGCAAGGTGCCGTTCGACGTCACCGCGATGAAAACGGATCTCGTCTCGCTCAGCGGTCACAAGATCTACGGGCCGAAGGGTGTTGGCGCGCTCTATGTGCGGCGCCGCAACCCCCGCGTGCTCCTCGCGGAGCAGATCAGCGGCGGCGGGCACGAACGGGGAATGCGTTCCGGAACGTTGAACGTTCCCGGCATCGTCGGTCTCGGCAAAGCGGCCGAGCTGTGCCGGCTGGAGATGCAGAAAGACGCCCAGCGACTCGGGAAACTGCGCGACCGCCTCAATGCGGAGCTCCACAAGAACCTCGATGAGATCTACATCAACGGATCGATGGAGCACCGGTTGCCGCACAACCTGAATATCAGCTTCGCCTACGTCGAGGGCGAATCGCTGTTGATGGGCATCAACGATGTGGCCGTGTCGTCCGGATCGGCATGCACCTCGGCCAGCCTCGAGCCGTCCTATGTGCTCAAGGCTCTTGGCGCCGGCGATGATCTGGCGCACTCATCCATCCGCTTCGGTCTCGGTCGCTGGACGACGGACGAGGAAGTGGACTACGTCATCGACAAACTGACGAAAGTCGTGCGGCGCCTCCGCGAAATGTCGCCGCTGTATGAGATGGTGAAAGAGGGAGTCGATCTTTCAAAGATGCAATGGGTCACGCATTGAGACATGTGGCGCCGCGTTAAGCGGCGCCCCACACGGTGTAGGGCGGGGCTTTACGCCCGCTATGGAGAAAACCAATGGCTTACTCGAACAAAGTCGTCGATCACTACGAGAACCCGCGCAACGTCGGATCATTGCCGAAAGACGACGTCAACGTCGGGACGGGGCTCGTCGGCGCGCCGGAATGCGGCGACGTGATGAAGCTGCAGGTGAAGGTGAACCCGGAGACCGGAGTCATCGACGATGCGAAGTTCAAGACGTTCGGATGCGGATCGGCGATCGCGAGCTCGAGCCTGGCGACCGAATGGCTGAAGGGCAAGACCGTCGATCAGGCGCTTGCCATCAAGAACACCGAAATCGTCGCCGAGCTGTCGCTCCCGCCGGTGAAGATTCACTGTTCCGTGCTCGCCGAGGACGCGATCAAGGCGGCGATTGCCGACTACAAAAAGAAGCAAGACGAGGCGAAGGGTGTGAAGCCTGCCGCCGAGCACGCGCAACCGAGCGCATGAGAGAGTCCGGCTTCGGCCGGACTAAAGGGCGATGATCGAGATCAGCGAGACCGCGGCGAAGAAGATCAAGTCGTTGATGGCCAAACAGGGCATCACCGAAGGCGGTCTCCGTGTGGGCGTGAAAGGCGGCGGCTGCTCGGGGCTCAGTTATACCTTCTCTTGGGAGCGCGAGCCGCGCCTCGGCGATGAAGTCTTCGAGGGACCCGAGGGGGCGAAGGTTTTCATCGACCGCAAGAGCTATCTGTTTCTCGACGGCACGACGCTCGACTACGACACGGCGCTGCTCTCCAAGGGTTTCGTGTTCCACAACCCGAACGCGAAAACGACCTGCGGCTGTGGCAGCTCGTTCGGCGCATGAATGACTCCGGAACCAATTCCCGTCCGCTCACCTTCGATGCTCGAGTGCCGCAATTGCGGTGCGGGTGCTCCCGTCGATGAGCACTTCTGTCCGCAGTGCAGCCGCATACTCGCGCTCGGGCGGCACGGCGACTACTTCACATTTCTCGGTCTGCCCCGCGAGCTGCTGATCCACCCACAGGATCTGGAGCGGCGTTTCCATGAGTTGAGCCGCAAGTTCCATCCGGATTACTTCTACAACGCCACGTCGGCCGAGCGGCTCGCAAGCCTGGAGCGCTCGTCGTACCTGAACGACGCGTACCGCACGCTCAAGAATCCTGTGTCGCGAATCGAACACCTGCTCGCGATCGAAGGCCTGCCGTCCGCGAGAACGGAAGAGCCGTCGACGGGTTCGGGAGCAGGCGCAGGCAAGGTTCCACCCTCGCTGCTCGAGGAAGTGTTCGCGCTCAATGAGGAACTCGACGAGATACGTGAGCTGCGCGAAGCGGGCGAGGAGTCGGAACGGTTGCTCGCCCGTCTCGCCAATGCCCGCAAACCGATCGACGCGAAACGCGACGAACACGAGCGGCAGCTGCAGGAACTGAGCGCGCGTTGGGACCGCGAGCGTGCCCCGAGCGAAGCCGAAGGGGCGCACGCGTCTGCGGCGGAGAAGCGGGAAATTCTCGAGGCGCTTCGCGAGCGCCTCCTCGAACGCAACTACATCAACAATCTGCTTGCGACGATTGAACGGGAAGCGTCCGAGCTCCAGGGCCGCGGTACCAGCCGCGAAGCCTCCCTGAGCCCGAAGCCATGAGCAAGGTCGTCGGCATCGATCTCGGCACGACCAACAGCCTGGTCGCGTACGTCGACGACGGGCGGCCGATCGTCATACGCGACGATGGCGGCGACGCGCTGGTGCCGTCGGTTGTGTCGGTCGGCGAGGACGACACCATGTACGTCGGCCGCGAAGGGCAGCGGCGTTTGCTGGCCGAGCCGGCGCGCTCCGTCTATTCCGTCAAGCGGTTCATGGGGCGCGGAATCGAGGACGTCGAGCACGACGCCGCGCTGTTGCCGTTTCGTGTCTCCGGCGATCCTGGTGGCGTTGTCCGAATCGGTATTGCCGACCGTGAATTCACGCCACCTGAGATCTCGGCGTTTATCCTCCGCGAGCTGAAACACCGGGCGGAGGAGCATTTCCGCGAGCGGGGCGAGTTCGACTTCGAAGTGGACCGCGCGGTCATTACCGTGCCGGCGTACTTCAACGACGCACAGCGAACGGCAACGCGTGACGCGGGACGTCTGGCAGGACTCGAGGTGCTGCGCATCATCAACGAGCCGACGGCCGCGTCGCTCGCCTACGGACTAGATAAGCGCAATCGCGGGACGATCGCCGTGTATGACCTCGGCGGTGGTACGTTCGACATCTCCATCCTGAAAGTGGAGGACGGCATCTTCCAGGTTCTCTCCACCAACGGCGACACACATCTCGGAGGCGACGATATAGACCGTCTCCTGGTCGAGCAGGTGCTGGCGGAAATTGCAGGACCGAAGGAGCAGGATGCGGCGACGGTCGAAGCCATCCGTCGAGCGGTCATTCAGGCCAAGTGGGATCTGTCCGACGTCGACGAGACGGAGATCCGGATTGAGGCCTCACCGGCGGCGCGCACCGGTTATCGCCGGCCCCTCACGCGGGCGGAGTTCGAAGCGCTCATTCGGCCCCTCGTTGATCGAACACAGGAGCCGTGTCGGCAGGCGCTCGCCGATGCCGGGCTACAGCCGTCAGATATCGACGAAGTCGTTCTCGTCGGCGGGTCCACGCGCATTCCTCTCGTCCGCCGCGTTGTCGAAGAGCTATTCGGCCGCAAGCCGCACAGCGAGCTCAATCCCGACGAAGTCGTGGCGCTCGGCGCTGCGGTGCAAGCCGACATTCTCGTGTCGGGCCGCCGGGAGATGCTCCTGCTCGACGTGACACCGCTGTCGCTCGGTATCGAGACGATGGGTGGCGTGGTGTCCAAGATCATCCTGCGCAACTCCACGATCCCCGCCAGTGGCCGTGAAATGTTCACGACCGGAGTCGACAACCAGACGGGGGTGGACATCCAC
>DASTZI010000385.1:0-2864 GCA_035764385.1 Vicinamibacterales bacterium | reverse complement strand
CGGTCGACACGGCGAAATTCTCGAAGCCGGCACCAGCAGTCAAGCGCTAGGGCGGACCTGGCTAGGGCGGACCTAAAGGTCCGCCTCTACGAGTACCGGCTTATACCGGCGCGAACGTGAGCTGCTCGCGACGCGCCTGATGGTACTCCTGCAGTCTCGCATTCGCCGCGGCGATCGCGGGTGCCTTGTCCGCAAGCTTCGGCAACTCCGTGCCGGGAAGCGCCGCGTACAGTTCGCCTTCGCCGAGATCCGTGTACACGCGGTTGCCAACGCAGCCGGAACTGATCACCATCCCACCGGCGAGCGCCGCGGGCACGGCCATGCACGTGGGGCGCGCGAGCGTACTGAAGTTCGCCGCTACGCCTGCGGCCATCGCCGCTTCATGCAGCAGCATCACGCTCGCGGCAGACGCCATGAAAATCACCACGTCCGGATCGATGGGCGTGTCGCCGAGCGGCGCATAGACGACGACGGCCGGCGTTGTGGGCAACACGGGAATACCCGGGACTTCCTCCATCCGCAGGTAGCCGACGTCCGCCATCAACCCCAGCGTTTGCTCGAGCTCGCCCGCGCGCGACGGCGGCAGCGGCATGTTGTGCGTATAGGAACCGACCGCGCAGTTGTAGTGATCGCCCGGAACCGTGAAGAAGACGCGTCCGTCGGATGCGATCCGCCAGAAACTGCAACCTGACGGTACGGATCCGGTGAATTTGGAGATTCCAGCGGGAGGCGCCTCAACAAACGCAATTGCGACCGGGCGCCGTGTCAGACCAAGTTCCAAGGACAGTTGTTGTTCGAGAGCACGATAGTTGTTGGTCATAAGACGATAGTTCCACGATCACCGATCGCACGAACCACCAATCTTACGACAATGATGTACCGCGCTCTGATCAGCGGCGCGCCGTTGTCGTGGACTTCGACGGTTCCGGTGAACGCGAGCTGACGTATGCGGCAATCGCCGTCATATCCTGCAGCGTCAGGTTGGCCACGACCGGCTTCATCAGCTTCGAACCCGGTCCATGGCGGTTTCCTTTCTGGAAGTCGAGCATCTGCCGAACGAGGTAGCTCGGTGAGCGCCCTGCAATCGGCGGCATGTCCGCATAGCCGGTGAGATCCGCACCGTGGCACGTCCCGCACGCGGCGGTGTTGCCCGCGACGATTTTTCCACCCGCGAGTCGCGCCCCACCCGTCGTGACGAGCGCTTCGCCTTTCGAAATGCTGCCCACCGGCACGTACGCGACAAACGGCGATTGAGAGTCGCGGAGCGTTTCGGTCAGGTGCGCATCCACGGGCACTTCCACGATCCGGTTGCCGATCGGTTCGGTGCTTTTGTCCTCGAGCGGCACCAGCATGCCGCCAAGAATCTGCGTGCGCGGCGCGGTCTTCGACTCAACCACTTTGATCCACGGCTTCAACTTCATGCTGCCGAAGTATTCCGCCGCGGTCCGAATGTCGGCGTCGGTGGCCTTCTTCGCTGTGTCGATCATCAACTGCGGCGGACGCATGTTCGGCTCCGACGTCTTGCGGAGTCCATTCTTGAAGTCGTTGACCTGCTGAATGAAGTACTCGGCCGGCAGACCCGCGATGCTCGCGTTCTCCGGCCGTCCGAGTCCATTTGGATAATGGCAATAGGCGCAGGCGCGGACGCCTTCCGCGATGCGACCACGCCTGACAACGTCGGGCATGGGCGGGTGTTCGTCGGGATGCCAGTCCGGAACGTCGGCAGCGTTCCGTGCCTGCGTCAGCGTCATCCCGACCGTGCTGTTCGGCACGTGGAACACGGTTCCGTCATCTTTCGGACCCGGTACACCAGCCGCAACGGGATACGCCCATCCTGGAATCCCCGGCGCATTGGTGACGGCGGGAGCATTCTGCTGCTGCGCCTGCGGCGCCACCACGAACACGATGGCAAGTGCAACGACGATCGCGGACGCGGTGATGACCCTCATTGGCGCCTCCCTTACTTCAAACTTCGAACTTCGACCTTCAAACTTCGAACTTCGAACTTCGAACTTCCTTACTGGGTGCCGGCAGCCGCCTTCATCAAGTTCATGTGCTGCTGCGCCTGGGTGAGGCCGCCTTCGGGCTTGTTCCAGCTAATCTGTCCGTTCTTGTCGGCGTCAACGCCCGTGGTCAGCTGCTCTGCCTTCGTCTGCATCTCGGCGGCGAGCTTCTGCGCTTCTTCCTGAGACGTCGACATGCGAATCTTCTGCGCGAGCGCGACGACCTCGTCGGACATTGCGACGACGTTGGTCGCGGCGGTGGTCACGTGCATCGAGTGGGTCTTCACCATGTCGTTGGCATTGGCTGCGTTGGCGGCGAAGCCGGCATGCTGCGCAACGCCCTGCGCTGCTTTCTTGACGCCATAGCCCTTTCCCGGGCCCTGCGCGACGATTGTCGGATCGATGGCGTTGATCACATGTCCGGCGTGGGTCTGAATCATCTGCAGCGAGGTCGCCTTCGCGGCGAGCGCCGCATGATCGGCGGCAACCTTGGCTTCCGCCATCGCTGTCGGCAGCAGACCCATGTTGTCCGGCGTGCCGTTGAAGCTATCGAGAACGTGACCGATGTGGGTCTGGGCCGTTGCGCCCTGTGCCGAAAGCACCGCGCGCCACGCGCCGAACACAAGGAGGGACATTGCGAGAGCGATGGAGGTAACGGTACGCACGGTGCACCTTCCTTCGTGAGGTGTGGGCCTGCGCAAGGACGGGCGCAGGCCCTGCGGAACACGGATTATAGGCGCATCCGGCAGCGAGGTTAGGGCTTTGCGATGTGCCAGACCATCCCTCGCCCATCTCCGAGCTTGTCGCCGGCGGCCTTGTCCATAGAGAAGTAATAGAGTGGCTTTCCTTTGTACGCCCACT
>DASTZI010000384.1:0-27105 GCA_035764385.1 Vicinamibacterales bacterium | reverse complement strand
AGGGCAATTGTTCGCTGACGCATTGCTTCGGAAGGCGAGCGAAGGCGTTCGTGTGCGGCTGTTGTACGACTGGATGGGCGGCTTTGGAAAGACGTCGCGCAGATTCTGGAATCGTCTGCGTTCAGGCCGCGTCGATGTGCGTTGCTATAACCCGCCGCGTTTCGATCATCCGCTTGGGTGGCTCAGTCGAGACCACCGGAAGACGATCACCGTCGATGGCGCCGTCGCCTTCGTCACCGGCTTGTGCGTGGGCCAAACGTGGGCCGGCGATCCGGCGCGGCACATCGAGCCGTGGCGCGACACGGGGATCGAGGTGCGCGGCCCCGCGGTTCTCGATGTCGAGGCCGCATTTGCCGAGGCCTGGGCGGCTGCGGGCGACCCACTGCCGGACGAACACTCGGCAGACGTGCCAGGGCATGTTGGCGACGTTCCGCTCCGTGTCGTGGCGACCGTTCCCAATACGGCCGGACTGTTTCGGGTGGATCAACTCGTGGCGGCGATGGCGCGCAAAACCTTGTGGTTGACCGACGCCTACTACGGTGGCACCGCCCCGTACGTCGAAGCGTTGCGCGCCGCCGCACGGGACGGCGTCGACGTTCGGCTTCTCGTACCAGGTGCCTCGGATCTTCCAGTGATCCAACCGATCTCGCGCGCGGGGTATCGGCCGCTGCTCGAAGGTGGCGTCCGGGTGTACGAGTGGAACGGCTCGATGATGCATGCGAAGACCGCCGTTGCAGACGGCCAGTGGGCCCGCGTCGGCTCGACGAACCTCAATATTGCGAGCTGGCTCGGCAACCGCGAACTGGACGTCATCATCGAGCACGAGCCCTTCGCTCGTCAGATGGAAGAGATGTTCCTTCGCGATCTGAACCACGCCACGGAGGTCGTGCTGCAGCGCAATCGTGTGCGTGCACCCGGCGCGCCCTCGGGACACCGGCATCCAGCGACAAGTGGATCAAGCAGCGGAGGGCGCATGGTCGCCGGCGCCGTTCGCGTCGGCAACACGGTTGCGGCGGCTATCACAAATACACGCGTACTCGAATCGGTCGAGGCCAACATCGCCCTCATGGCTGGCGCAATCCTCGTCGCGCTCGCCGTGGTGTCCTTCGAATACCCGCGTGCGCTCGCGTATCCGGTCGGCGTCCTCGCCGCCTGGCTCGCCGCTGCGATTCTGGCCCGCGGAATTGATCTCTACCGGGCCCATCGAAGCACCAACGATCCACCGACGCAGCGCAAGTCGTAACGCGGCCGCGCGGTCGAAAGACGAACTCCGCCGCACCACGCGCCACCCAACAGCTGGCTGCGGCTGATGGCAGCCGACTGTGATCGCCCGCCCTCGAACCTGGAGACCAAGCGGGTACGCATCCGATCGCGATGAATCATTTGTTGCATCCCGCCTTCCGGATTCCTGGACGACTCGTGCCGTGCGACGTCCCGGACATCGACCATGGCCAACGATTCGAACTCGGCTCCACCGCGTGATGCGGCAGCCCCCGATCCCGGGCGACGGCATCAATCCGCCGCTCGCGAGAGCATCGAGGAGCCGCGACCACGACCAAGGCGTCGGCGGTGGAGAAACAGGCTGCTCCTCCTCTTTGGGTCGCTTGTCCTTGTCGTCGGCGCGCTGGCCGTGTGGCGATACCTCTCCAGCTACGTATCCACCGACGATGCGCAAGTTGACGCGCACCTCCATCCAGTCAGCGCGCGCATTCGCGGTCATGTGATTCGCGTCAACGTCGGCGACAACGAGTACGTCCAAGAAGGGGCTGTCCTCGTTGAATTCGATCCGACTGACTATCAGGTAGCCGTCGACCAGGCAAAGGCCGATTTAGCCACGGCCGAAGCCACCTCCGAATCGTTGCACATCGATGTGCCCGTCACCTCCTTGACGACATCGAGCCAGGTGCAATCGACGGCCGCCGATGTCGACAAGAACCGCGCGGGCGTCATTGCCGCAGAGAAGCAGCTTGCGGCGGCCAACGCGCAGGTGGTTCAAGCCCAGGCGAACGACGTGAAGGCGCAACACGATCTGCGCCGCTACGAGATGCTGGTCGAAGCCGACGAAGTATCCCGGCAAATCTACGATTCGTCGCTCGCCGCCGCCAGAGCGGCCAGTGCCACGGTCGACGCCGCAAGGGCGAATATGGAGGCCGTGCGCCAGTCCGTCGACCAGGCGCAGAGCAATCTCGCAGCGGCCGAAGCCAACCACCGCGCCGCGCAAACGGCGCCGCAGCAGGTGGCGTCCACGCGCGCGCGTGCGCAGTCCGCGAAAGCGACGATCGACCAGAAACGCGCGGCCCTCGAGCAGGCAAAGTTGAATCTGCTCTACACGCGCGTGACGGCGCCCGTCGCGGGCCAGGTCAACAAGACCGTCGTCGTCGGCATGAACGTCGAGCCTGGCCAGCAGCTGCTGACCATCGTTCCGCTCGAGGACGTGTGGGTCACGGCGAACTTCAAGGAGACCCAGCTGCGGTACATCCGTCCCGGCCAGCGCGCGGAGATTTACGTCGATTCGACCGGGCGTACCTACCGTGGCCACGTCGACAGCATTGGCGGAGCCACGGGACCGCTGTTCAGCTTGTTTCCTCCCGAGAACGCCACAGGCAACTACGTCAAGATCGTTCAACGCGTTCCCACCAAGATCGTCATCGAGCCTGGGGAGAATCACGACCGAGAGCTGCGGCCAGGCGTCAACGTCGCCCCGAAAGTGTGGCTGCGATGAGCAGTCCGGACACGCCGGCACCGGCGGTCAACCCCTGGCTGATCGCGGTCGTGGTGGCGTTGGCGGCGTTCATGGAGATTCTCGACACCAGCATCGCCAACGTCGCACTGCCCTACATGGCGGGCGATCTTGGCGTGAGCAATGACGAAAGCACGTGGGTGCTCACCTCCTACCTGGTGTCCAACGCCATCGTCCTACCGACCAGCGCGTGGATCGCCGGAGCCATCGGTCGCAAACGCTTGTTCATGATCTGCATCGCGTTCTTCACCGTGAGCTCGGTCCTGTGTGGCCTTGCCACGAGTCTAGGGCTGCTCCTGCTGTTTCGCGTCTTGCAGGGTCTCGGCGGCGGAGGACTGCAGCCGTTGGCGCAAGCGATCCTCGCGGACACCTTTCCGCCGCAGCAGCGCGGGCTCGCGTTCGCGCTGTACGGCATCACCGCCGTTGTCGCGCCAACCGTGGGACCGGTGCTGGGCGGATGGATTACGTACAACTATTCGTGGCGCTGGATTTTCTTTATCAATCTGCCGGTCGGCGCGCTGACGCTGTTCCTCGTCCTTCGCCTGATTGAGGACCCGCCGTACTTGCAAACGGCGAAGCTTGGCGGAGTGCGATTCGACTATATCGGCGTCGCGCTGTTGGTTATGGGTGTCGGGGCACTGCAGATCATGCTCGACCGCGGACAGCAGGATGATTGGTTCGAGTCATCCTTCATCCTGATATTGGCGATCCTCGCCGCCGTCGGCTTGATCTCGCTGGTGATCTGGGAGTGGTTTGCCCCGCACCCGATCATCAACGTGCGGTTGTTCAAGAATCTCAATTTTCTCGGGGCGAACACGATGATGCTGCTCACCGGCGCGGTGTTTTTCGGCAGCCTCGTGATGGTGCCGCAATTTCTTCAGACAATCCTGGGATACACCTCTGAACTGGCGGGCCTCGTGCTGTCGCTCGGCGCGATCCTCCTCCTGTTCGAGATGCCGGTCGTCGGCTGGCTCACGTCGAAAGTACAGGCACGCTACCTCATTGCCATCGGCTGGCTGTTCCTGTCGCTCGCCATGCTGTATTCGACGTGGCAGTTCGCCCTGTTCATCGACTTCTGGTCCGCAGCACGCGTCCGCACCGCGCAGGTCGTCGGGCTTGGGTTTCTGTTCGTCCCTATTACCCTCGTCGCGTATGTCGGACTCCCGCAAGAGCAGAGCAACATGGTGTCCGGCATGATCAACTTCATGCGAAACATCGGAAGCGGGATCGGGACGTCCGTGGTGACGACGATGATTGCCAGGCGAGCCCAGTATCACCAGGCCGTGCTGGTCGAGAACGTCACCTCGGGGAATCCGATCTTCCTCAAGGGGTTCAGCGGGCTGCAAGAGGCACTGATCCGGTCGGGTTACAGCGGCGATGACGCGCAGCTGCGCGCGCATGCCACCCTCTACCGGACGCTGCAGCAGCAAGCGACAACGCTGGCCTACATCGACGCGTTCTGGGTGCTCGCCTTCGCCGCCGCGGTCATGTTCGCGCTCTCCTTCACGCTGAAGAAAAACGAGCCAGGCCGGGGTGAGGCTCACGCGGAAGGGTAGGTGAGGTCATGAACGTACGCGTGGTGACGATTGACCGGGAATTCGCCAGCGGTGCGGCCGCAATTGCCAAGATTCTTGCGGAACGACTCGGATGGAAGCTCTGGGACCAGCGATTGACCGACGAGATTGCGCGATTGGCGCGTTGCGAGCGTTCGGAAGTTGCTGAGCGCGAGGAGCGAAGGGATCCCCTGTATTACCGGCTGCTGAAATCCTTTCTCCTCGGCAGTTTCGAGGGCAGCTTGAACGTCCCTCGGTTGAATCTTGTCGATTCCGACGTCATCGTCAGGCACACGAGGCACATCATCGACTCGGCTGCTGAAGCGGGACACTGCGTCATCGTCGGCCGTGGAGCCGCCTACTTTCTTGCAGATCGACCGGATACGTTTCACGTATTCATCTATGCTCCGTACGAGGAGAAGGTCAAACGACTGATTAGCGGCGGCACGAATCCGCAGGAAGCGGCGCGGCTGGTTGATGTCGTCGATACCGAGCGCGCTGATTTCATCAAGAAGTACTTCGATATCGACTGGCCGTCCCGCGGCATCTATCACCTGATGATCAATTCGCGGATTGGGGACGAGGCAGTGATCCAAACGATTCTGAACGGCATGGCCACGCGCGGAGAACAGACGGCGCCATGAGCGTGCGCTCGTTACCGCTGATACTGCTGATCGCGCTGCCGATGTTGTGGTGTCCCACGGACGTCCTCGCGCAGCAACCTCCGCCCCCACCTTCCGCTTCGGTGCCAGAGCGGCTGCCTATCTCCGGTTCGGCGCCTGCGGGGTCCGTTGGAACCACCCAAACGGCGACTCCAGGCACAACCAGCAATACGGTCGATGCGATAGTCGATATATCCGGCGCATTTCAAGGCAGCACTCCGGTCGGCGTTGCGACGCAGAGCCCGGTAATGCTGGATCTCGGCGAAGCGATTCGGCGCGGCGTCGCCTACAACCTCGGAGTGATTGACGCGAATGCGGTCGCTCTCGACGCGAGAGCCACTCAGCGCGGGGCGCTCGCCGAATTGCTGCCGGACGTGACCGGCACGATCACCACCGCAGTCCAGAAGGTGAGCCTGGCCACACTTGGACTACAGACCGCCAAAGGGCTTCCTCCCGGTTTCCAGTTCGCCAACACCCTCGGGCCCTTCCACTACTTCGAGGCGGGGGCGCTCGTCAGCCAGCGCGTGCTCGATCTCACCGCGATCAAAAACTATCGCTCCGCCAAGGAGCTCACGACAGCAGCCGGACACACGCTGCGCGACAACCGCGACCTGGTCGTCCTTGCGGTAGGCGGATCGTACCTGGAGGTGGTCGCCGCCGCGGCTCGCGTGGATTCGGCGATGGCGCAGGTCGACACCGCACGTGCCGTCTTCGCGCAAGCGACACGCCAGCACGAAGCGGGCGTGAATGCGCAGATTGACGTCGATCGAAGCCAAGTCGAGTTGCAGCGGCAGCAGCTTCGTCTGATTTCGTTGCAAAGCGATTGGGCGACTCAGAAACTGTCCTTGGGCCGGGTCATCGGCATGCCGCTCGGCCAGGAGATCACGCTCACAACGCCGATGGAGTACATCCCTCAGTCGATCATGTCACTGCAGGACGCGTTGACCTCCGCGTTTGCGCGTCGTGCCGACATCCAGGCGGCGGAAGCGCAGCTGCGCGCCGCCACCCAAGCGCGTGAGGCAGCGAGAGCGCAGAACATGCCCGCCCTGACGCTCAACGGGGGGTACTTCGTGGCGGGCGAGAAACCAACTCAGTCCAACGGAACATTTTCCGTGTTCGCGACGGTCGACTTTCCGATCTGGCGCGGTGGTCGCATCCAAGCCGACATCGCGTCGGCAGAAGCCGTGTACGTGCAACGGCGCGCCGAGTACGAAAACGTCCGCGGGCAGGTCGACACCGAAGTTCGGACCGCGCTGTTGCGCCTGGCGGCGACGAACGAACAGGTGGCAGTAGCGGACAGCAACCGTAGACTTGCGCAGAAGACATTGGTACAGGCGCAGCACCGGTTCGGCGCGGGCGTTGCCGACACGGTTGAAGTCGTGCAGGCGCAAGAAGCCGTAGCCTCCGCCGAGCAGGACTACATCAGCAGCCTGTATGCGTACTATCTCGCCAAGCTCAGCCTCGCGCGGGCGACCGGCGATACCGAACAAGGCATTTCCAACCTGGTACAGCCCCCTCGTCCATAGGACAGACCGCCGCCGGCGATGGTCGGGCAGGAAACGTGCACGGGTGCGTCGCTTGGGATAGCCGGCTTGCGAACGGCCAGCTCGTCATCGCGACGATCTCACCGGCGGCACGACCGGGCTTCATTTCGACGGAGGATGAAAATTGGCCGACCATGAACAGGGTCACGACGAGACGATTTCTCGTGACCGTCTTGCAGAGTTGCTCAACGAAGACCTTTCGCGCGAATACCAAGCGATCATTGCGTATGTCGTGTACTCGCAGGTACTGACCGGCGCCGCGTACATGGACATTGCGGCACAGCTCGAAATCCATGCGAAGCAGGAATTGGATCACGCGCTGATCATCTCGCGGCAAATCGACTATCTGGGGCAGATGCCGGCGGTCACCGCCAAGCCCGTGCGGACGTCGACCGATCCGAAAGAGATGCTTCGATTCGATCTCGAAAACGAAAACGAGACCATTCGCAATTACCGCGATCGCATCCGCCAGTGTGAAGCGTTAGGTGAATACGCGATGGCGGAACAGATCCGGCAAATTCTCGTGCAGGAGCAAGATCATCAAATCGATCTGGCCACTGCTCTCGGCGAAGACGTTCCGGACGTCGTCGGAGGTCCACGAAGTCGGGCTCGGCGTTGACGTTCCCTGAGTCTCTTCCCGCGGAAAGGGCCGCGCCTTCACAGGCCGACGAGTGTCTGCGCGAGCGATGATTGCGGACGCCAATCGACCGGCGCGTGGGAGACTGAGGACGGGTCGAGATCGATCAGGCCCATCAACACCTCGCCGACGATGCGACCGCCGACCGGACCGAGGCGATGACCACCGCACCGGACGTCTGCCTCGCGCAGAATGTAGTACCAGAGGGGGGTATCGCCATGCCACCCGATGCGATCGGTGCCAACTTCCTGCCGCGTCAGCGGTTCTTCTCCAACACGCCTCGCGACCGCTTCGCCGGATGGAAGGCCGACGCCTTCACCGCGTTGCAGGTCGCGCACGGCGAGCGAGTGAAACTCCGCCACCGTCGAATCTCCCGTGAGCGCAACAGGCAGCGCGATGAGTGGCGATACCAGTCGGCCATCAATCTTTTTGGCCCTTTGTGCCGGCGGGTGTCCGTCGGCATCGAAAAGGAGGGTCCAATCAACCCGGTTCTTGGGCGAGACGGGGCGGAAACCCATCAGATCGGGGAATAACGGCACCGGCTCTTCCTGCAGGTTCACGCGATAGCGGTGACGGATCTGGGAGTGCCCGTATCGATACGCGGCATCGGCGAATTCGAGGGGGATGAAAGGCTCGCCGCGCGGACGGTAGTAGCGGCGACCATGCTCCAGAATGGCGTTCACCAGCGACGACCCGATCAGTCGGGGAAGGAAATCGTTCAAGATTGACGACTGATAGGTCCACCGCAGGTCACGCGCGGCGGTCTCGAATACCTCATCTTCCGCCGTTCCTGCGTCGCGCGCACGGTCGACCAATGCATTGTGCGCGTGGACGAATGCCAGATGCATCTGCGACACCAGCACATGCGAATCGTTGCGAGGGTCACCGATGATCGCGGTACCCTCGCCGTTTCGCTGTACATCGCCGCCGTCGGCGCTGGTCAGCAGTTTTGCGGGATCGTCGCGCCGGTAGAGAAACGGATGGCCTACCGGGCCGTCTCCATACAAGCACTCGAGATTCAGCTGCGGCGAGCGAGCGTTGCGTAGCCGCGACGGGTCGACGTGCGATCGCAGCGCGGATCGGTCTGCGGTGATGTCGTGCGCCACGAATTGACCCAGAAATGGCCACCCAGCCGCTTCCGAGCCGAGTGACCCCGCCTCGTCCGTGCCGTTGCCGCAGTCGCACAGACCGCCCGCCCGACCTAGCGCGAACAGGAATGATTCGTCGGCGGTGAACCGGGACAACTCGGGAAACAAACGAGCGTACGAAGTCGACCGCGGCGTTTCGGCGCGCATGCCGGCGCGAATCGGCGACAGGCAGTGTGTGTGCTTCACGAGACACCGTGACGTCGTGAGTCGTCACCAAATGCTGGCGGTTGACTGGCGCCCTGAATCAAATCAAGACGTTCGTACTGAGTTGTCGTCAGACGTGGCGATCCCGACCGGCGGTGCAGCACCTCGCGTGCCACGTCGAGAGCGCGCCTGTACACTCAGTCGCGTGCCCGAGCTGCCGGAGGTCGAATACACACGCCGCCGGTTGCATCGCGCGATGGCAGCGGCTCGCATCACACGCGTCATCGTCCGGCGGCAGACGCTTCGTTATCCGCTGCCGGCACGATTTGCCGCGCGATTAGAAGGGCAAACTGTTCGCGCGGTCGGGCGGCGAGCCAAATATCTGATCGTGGAGCTCTCCTCCGGCGATCGACTGCTGATGCATCTCGGTATGTCGGGATGGTTCCGCGTCATGCCGGCGCAGCTCGAGCTCCATGATCACGTCGTGTTCGAGATGTCGAACGGCAAGGTCGTGGCCTTCAACGACCCGCGCCGCTTCGGCTTCATGTCGCTGCTCAACGCTGACGAACATGGCGGACACAAATCGCTGACTCGACTCGGACCGGAGCCGCTGGACAAGACGTTCGATGCGGCTGCGTTGGCCATGGCGCTCGCACGTCGCACGACGTCTCTCAAAGTCGCGCTCTCGGATCAACGCGTTGTCGGCGGTCTTGGCAACATCTATGTCGTCGAGGCCCTGCATCGCGCGCGGCTCTCACCGAAACGCCGCGCGTCGACTCTGGTAACGAGCAACGGCGCTCCGCGCCCTGCCCTCCATGAATTGGTGAACGCGATCAGGGGTGTGCTGAAGGAGGCGATTCGGCGGCAGAGCCGCCCCGGCGACGGCAATCCGTTCAGCATCTACGATCGCGAGGGAGAGCCGTGCCCGCGGCGCGGCTGCCGCGGCACGATCCGCCGGATCACCCAAGCGGGACGTTCGACGTATTACTGCCCGGTCTGTCAACGCTGACGAGATGGATTCGAAATTACGCGAATTGCTGATCGTCGGCGGACGGACCATAAATGGCGGGCACCATCCGATCAGTGAGCCGTAAGTACACTGTCAACTGACCGCGATGGTGCGCCAGATGATTGATGGTGTCTCGCAGGACGACGTGTCGCGGCTGATTGAGAACGATCTGCCCGCCAGCCAATAATCGCCAGTTCGTCGTCATGAGGAATTCGTCCGTCGTGCGCGAAAGCGCCTCCCGGCCTTTTTGAACGTTGGCGTCGTGCACGGCCACGAGCGTGTTGGTGGGCGGCTGCTGGTAGGTACCCTGTCCTGGCGGCGGCGTCAGATTGAGCTCGTCCTGCTCGATGATCAGGTTGATCCACGATGGCATGGACGCGACGAGGCCAGCGAGCCGCCCCAGTGGCATCGATTTCGGGTGTGGTGTCCAATCGTCGCGATCGAGCGGCACCTGCTCGAGCGCTCGGCGGGTGCGCGGTGCTTCGCGTTCGAGCTCGGCCAGGATTAACTGTGTCAGCGTCATAAACGGCCTCCGGATCCCGAGTCTACTGAATGTCGGGTGACTTTCTTGTGACGCCGGACTGATCAATATGAACCTAGAATCACTTCCATCTTTCGCGCGAGAAGATATCTTTCATGTCGTCATCGAGTCGCCGCGCGGGTCGACACTGAAGCTCAAGTACTCGGCGGAATGGGAGGCGATGGGAATCTCACGTCCGCTTCCCGCGGGGCTGGTGTTCCCGTTCGAGAGCGGATTCGTGCCCTCGACGCGCAGTGCTGACGGCGACCCCCTGGATGTATTCGTCGTGTGGGACGTCTCTTCGTTTCCAGGGGTCGTGTTGACCTGCCGCGCGCTCGGAGTTCTGAAGGTCGAGCAGAACGCCGTGAACTTCGACGCATCCCGTCGAATCCGGAATGACCGCGTCATCGCGTTGCCGATTGAGACTCGTCGCCAAGCCGACTGGCGGACGCTCGACGACATTCCTGAACGCGTACGTCAGGAATGGATCCAGTTCACGACTGCTTCCGGCGCATTGGACGGGAAGGATGCAACTGCGCTCGGGTGGGGCGGACCCGATGAGGCCCTATCGTTGATCACGAGCGCCGCGAGTCGACGATAGGCGTTCCCACCGTCGTATGGATATGATTCGTCTCCGCACCCTAGCAGAATCGGGCAGCGTTCGACCCCATCTGCGATTAATCAGGAGACGTCATGAAGGCGACACTCGTCGGATTCTTTTCGGGAGCTCTCGCACTCATCCTGCTCATTTCGACCACTGCATTCGCTCAGCAGGCGAGCGGCATCGCCGGCGTCGCGCGCGACACCTCCGCCAGCGTGCTGCCCGGCGTCACCGTTGAAGCATCGAGTCCGGCACTGATCGAAAAAGTTCGCACCGCCGTGACCGATGGCGAGGGGCGTTATAACGTCGTGAACCTCCCGCCGGGCACCTACACCGTGACGTTCACGCTGGCGGGGTTCAACGTCTTCAAGCGTGAAGGCATCGTCATCACCGCAGGCTTTACCGCGGCGGTGAACGCGGACATGCAGGTCGGCGCGGTCGAAGAAACGATTACCGTGTCAGGCGAAGCGCCGCTCGTTGACACGCAGAATGTCCGGCGGCAGACGCAGGTCTCGCAGGAGGACTTCCAGACGCTCCCGCTCGCGACAAAGAACGTCAACAGTCTCGTGTCGCTGACGCCGGGAGTGAGCGGCTACGCGGAAGTCATTGCCGGCCATCTTCCGCAGGTCGGCGGACCGTATCACGGCAAGGGCAATACGCAGATTCAGTTCGATGGGATGAACCTGCAGCAGCCCCGGGGCGACATCGGCCCGCAGCCGAACACGGCGCTCGTCGAGGAAGTGACGATGCAGACGAGCGGCATATCGGCGGAGAGCAACGCTGATGGTCCGCTGTTCAACATGGTGCCTCGCTCGGGCGGGAACGACTTTGCCGGCGGCATGTCGGGGTATTACAGCGGCTCCGGACTGCAGAGCGACAACCTGACCGACGACTTGCGCGCCCGTCAGCTGACGACCGTCAACAAAGTGCTCTCCGTCTACGACGCCACGGTGACCCTCGGCGGGCCGATCAAGCGCGACAAGGTCTGGTTTTTCGGCTCGGTCCGCGAGTGGGGGAACGCGAAGTCCGACGCAGGCCTCTGGTGGAACAAGACGCAGGGAACGCCGTTTTACACACCCGATCTCGACCACCCCTCCGACCGGCGCAACTGGTTCGAGTCGAAAGCGGTTCGCGTGACATGGCAGGCGTCGAAGATTCACAAGTTCAACGCGTTCGCGGACGTGCAGGACACGTGCGTGTGTCGTTCGTCAACCGCGATCGGTCAGGCACCGGAATCGATCACCGCATTCCATTTCCGTCCGTCAGGTGTGTACCAGGGCGCCTGGAGCGCCCCGATCAACAGCAAGCTGCTGTTGGACGCCGGCGTCGGCGTGATCATCTCGTCGTTTGTGAACTACCGTGCGCCTGGCGTGCTGCCGTCTCACGTCTCGATTCTCGAGCAGTCCACGGGGATGAGGTACAACGCGGCGGCGACCTACAGCATGCCGTGGGATCTCAACCGCTACACGTCACGCTTCTCCGCGTCGTACGTCACCGGTTCGCACGCGTTCAAGGCAGGGGTGCAGCTCGAAAAGAGCACCGCCGATCGCATCGTCGTCGCCAACGCCGGCGAGGTCTCTTACACGTTCAACACACCGACGCCGAACAGCCTGCCGATTCCCGTGAGCATCACCGAATACGCGACGCCGTACAACAATCACGAGCGCGTGAAGGCCGACATGGGGATCTACGCGCAGGATCAGTGGACGATTCGTCGTCTGACACTCAACTACGGCGTTCGGTTCGACTATTTCAACGCCTACATCCCGGCGCAGCATATTCCGGCCACGCGGTTCGTTCCGGACCGTACCTTCGCACCTGTCAATAACGTGCCCAACTGGAACGACTGGAACCCACGGCTCGGCGCGGCCTACGACCTGTTCGGCAACGGCAAGACCGCGCTCAAGTTTTCACTCGGGCGTTACGTCGCCAAGAACACGCTCGCCGTTCCCGAGGCGAACAATCCCGTGGCGACGTCGGTCAACCAGGTGAATCGTTCGTGGACCGACAGCAACGGCAACTACATCCCCGATTGCGATCTCTTGAACCGCGGCCAGAACGGCGAATGCGGCCCGCTCGCGAATCAGAACTTTGGTGGCCTGCAGCCGACCACGCAGTGGGCGGATGACGTGCTGCGCGGACACGGCCGCGAGTTCAATTGGGATTTCTCGACTGAGATACAGCGGCAGTTCACGCCGGCAATGTCGGTCAGCGCGGGCTACTACAGGAATTGGTACGGCAACTTCCGCGTGACCGACAACTTGGCAGTGGGGCCGTCCGACTACGACCAGTACTGCATCAAGGCGCCGTCGGATTCGCGACTGCCGGGCGGCGGTGGTCAGCAGATGTGCGGCCTGTACGACATTACGCCGACGAAGTTCGGGCTCGCGAACAACCTCGTGACCAAGGCATCGAAGTTCGGCAAGCAGAGCCGCGTGAACGATTTTCTGAACGTGACGTTCACGGGCCGCCTCGGCGCGCGACTCGACGTTGGCGGCGGTCTCGACACGGGCCGCTCCGTCACCGAGCGCTGCTTCGTGGTCGATTCACCGCAGGAGCTTCGTGACTGCAAGGTGGTGACGCCGTTCGGCGCGCAGACGCAGGTGAAGCTGCACGGCAGCTATCGGCTGCCGGGCGAGGTGTTCGTGAGCGCGGTGTTCCAGAACATGTCCGGTCCTGAGATCGACGCCAGCTACTCGGCGACCACCACCGAGATCGCGCCGACGCTGGGCCGCAATCTGGCGGGGAACGCGCGCACCGCGCCGGTCGCGGCGAATCTCATCCCGCTTGGGACAATGTTCGAAGGACGCATCACCCGGCTCGATACACGCGTCAGCAAGCGCCTGGCGATTACGCGGCGCATGCGGGCCGACGGGTACGTCGATGTCTATAACATCCTGAACGGAAGCGCGATCCTGACGGGGACCAACGTGTATGGTCCGCGGTGGCTGCTGCCGACGACGATCGTCGAAGGGCGCTTGATTCAATTCGGTGCAAACATTACCTTCTGACGCAGGGCGGACCTTCAGGTCCGCCTGAATCGAACGAGGTGACGAACATGCGCGTGCGTCTGTCACTCGTACTCACGGTCGTGGTTGCGCTCGGAGTGGGCGCAACCGTGATCGCCCAGGAAGGCGGCGGCCCGCGAAAGACGCCGATTGCGGGTTGCCCGCCTGTGTCGCGTGACTTCTGGCCATGTGCGAAGGCGAAGGCCGCCGCGTTCAGGCCGGCGCGCAATCCCGACGGCACGCCGAACATGAACGGCGCATGGAACCCGGCGACGGCGAACGGAAGTCAGAACATCGAGGACTTTCCCGGTGACGCGTTCCTGAACCCGCAGATCACGCTGATCGTCGATCCGTCCGACGGGAAGGTTCCGTATCTGCCGCAGTGGGCGAATAAACGGCAGGACAACTGGGATCACTATATCGATCCGCTCGGCACGTGCTACCTGACGGGCGTTCCGCGGCAGGTGTTCGCCCCCCGCGGCATCCAGATCATCCAGACGCCAAACATGTTCGCGTTCGTCGGCGAATTCGCGCATCAGTACCGGACGATTCCGACCGACACCAGCCCGCATATCGGTGACTCGATTCGGCTCTTCATGGGCGATGCGCGCGGCCATTGGGAAGGCAACACGCTCGTCGTCGACACGACAAACTTGACGGACCGCACGTGGCTCACCATCTCCGGGCATTTCCACAGCGACGCGCTACGCGTGACGGAACGCTTCACGCTCGTCGATGCCGACACGATCCTGTACGAAACGACGCTGACAGATCCGAAGGTGTACCGACAGCCCTGGACGATGGCGATGCCGCTTGTGCGGTTCGAAAAAGGACACGAAGTGTGGGAGGAGCCGTGCTTCGAGAGCGATCACGATCTTCCTTATCTCCTTCGCGAACACAAGCTGTGGATCGGTCTCACTCCTCCAAAGTGACGGCGGACCTGCAGGTCCGCCTCTACGATCGATTCGGAAAGCTGACGGCCGCGGTTGTGGCGCTGCTCCTGGCGGCGACGCTTCCCGCGTCGGCGCAGACCCCGACTGCCGCGCGCGGCGGGCTCCCGCGGATGTGGGACGGGAAGCCCGATCTCAACGGCGTATGGCAGGCGCTGACGACCGCCAACGTCGATCTGCAGGATCACTCAGCACGCCTGGGTGTGCCCGCCGGGCAGGGCGTCGTCGAGGGTAACGAGATTCCATATCAAGCGTGGGCGCTGACGAAAAGGCAGGAGAACTTCAAGAACCGCGCGACGGCCGATCCTGAAGAGAAGTGCTTCCTGCTCGGCGTGCCGCGGACGATGTACGCGCCGTTTCCGTTTCAGATCATCCACTCGCCCGGCTACATCGCGGTGTTCAGCGAGTACGCGCACACGACGCGCAGCATCTTCATGAACAGCGAGCACCCGCCGGGGCCGATCGAATGGTTCATGGGCGATTCCCGCGGCCGCTGGGAAGACGACACGCTGGTGGTCGACGTGAAGTACTTCACCGATCAGACGTGGCTGGATCGCGCCGGCAATTTCCACAGCGAAGACCTGCACGTCGTCGAGCGCTACACGATGACCACGCCGGATCACATCCAGTACGAAGCGACGCTCGAGGATCCGAAGGTGTTCACCAGGCCATGGAAGATCAGCCTGATGCTCTACCGCCGCAAGGAACAAAACGTACGCGTGCTCGAATACGAGTGCTACGCGTACGCGGAGCAAGAGGCGGCCCGACGGGGTGAACTCGGACCGAAGTAAAGCTCAATGCTCAAGGCGCAATGCCCAGTGCTCAATCAATGAGCAATGGCCAATGCGCAATGAGCAATCGCGATGTCTATTTAGCGCCTTCTGAGGCTGGATTGTCTGAGGCGCCGAGGAAGAAGTTGCGGCCGTCGGCGAAGGTGAGTGTCTTGCCGTTGGCGCGCGGTGCGCCGCTCTTCGAACGGTAGCCTTCCACAATCACTTCGGTCCCGTTCGGGAAATCCGTTTTCCGTAGACCGCGGCGCAGCAGCGTCGTCGGCGATCCGGCTTCGATTCCCCAGTTGGTCACCTTGCCGTCCGGCTCCTTTACGTCGATGTAAATCCAGCCGTGCGGATTGAACCATTCCATCTTGGTCAGCGTGCCGCGCAGCGTGACGGGCTGCTTTTCGTCGAATTCCGCGGCAAACGAATGGTGCGCCTGTGCGGGGAGCGCCGCGAGCAGGAGTGCCGCGGCCAGCATCGAGACGAATCTCGTTCTCATCGCTATGTACCTCCGCGAGGGCAGAACAATAACACCCGTTCAGAGTAGCTGCAAGGGCGCGCCGCCGGGTGTATGCTCCACTGCGCTTGCGGGATCCTCGCCGCTCATACAGGAGTGATATAGGCATGGCTAGTTCGCGACAGGCATTCGTGTTCACCGCGGCAGTGGCCGCCACCTGTCTGATCGTCCAGATCGGCCTTGTTGCTCAGGCGGCGCCGCCGCCGGCCGCGGCGGACAAGGTCCCGCTCAGCGACGAAGTGTTCAAGAGCGTTCAGATCCTCAAAGGGATTCCGGTGGACACCTTCTTCGAGGCGATGGGGATGTTCGCCTCGTCCATGGGGAACGACTGCACGTTCTGTCACGTGAAGGAAGCGTACTTCGACAAAACAGCGTTCGCGACGGTCACAGCGCGCATGCAGCGCGCCCGTCAGATGCTGACGATGATGAACGAACTCAACGAGAAGTACTTTGCCGGGCGGACGCGAGTCACCTGCTTCACCTGCCATCGCGGCAGTCAGGCTCCGGTGGCTGAACCCGATCTGTCGATTCAATATGGCGAACCGTTCGAGGATCCAAACGCTCGAGACTTCGCCGTCGAGACACGCGTGACCCCGGATCAGCTCTTCGACAAGTACGTGCAGGCCATCGGCGGCGCCGACCGGCTCGGGCGCCTCACGAGCTACGTCGCCCGCGGCACCTATGAAGGATTTGACACCGCATTTGAAAAGCGGCCCGTCGAGATCTACGCGAAAGCGCCGAACCAGCAGACGATGGTCGTGCAGCTGGCCACCGGTCGGAGCACCCGCGTCTTCGACGGTCGCAATGGATGGATGGCCGGCGGCGATCAGCCGGTGCCGCTGCTGACGCTCACGGAAGGCAACCTCGATCGCGCACGGCTCGAGGCGATCGTCGCGTTTCCCACCGGCATCAAGCAGACGTTCCCGCGGTGGCGCGTCGGCCGGACGGCAATCGACGGCAATGAGGTCTACATCGTGCAAGGGATGGGGGCCGCGCAGGCGCTCGCCAACTTCTACTTCGATCAGGCGGGGCTGCTTGTCCGCTTCGTGCGGTGGACTCGCACGCCCGTCGGGTTCATTCCGACGCAGGTCGACTTCGCCGATTACCGCGACGTTGCCGGCGTGAAGGTGCCGTTCGACCGCAAGGTGACGCAGACATACATGCAGGCGCACGTGCTGCTGAGCCAAGTCCAACCGAATGTCGCGATCGAGGCATCACGTTTCGCGCAGCCCGCGCCGGTAGCTCCTGTGACCAAGTAATTCCACCCCGCCGGCCTGGCGGTCCGTCGACACACGCGAGGAGGTTTCGATCATGGGGAATCGAATCGTGGCGTTGGTCATCGCGTTATCGTTGGGGCTGTTCCTGCTGCCTGCCGCCGCGTCGGCCCAGAGCAGCATCGCAGGCGTGGTCAAAGACACGTCTGGCGCCGTTCTCCCGGGCGTCCAGGTGGACGTCAGAAGTCCAGCACTCATCGAACAGGTTCGTACCGCCATTACTGACAGTCAGGGCGTTTTCCGGGTCATCGACCTGCGCCCAGGCACCTATACCGTCACCTTCACATTGCAGGGGTTTTCGACCTTCGAGCGATCGGGCGTGGAACTGCCCGCGTCGTTCACGGCCACGGTCAACGCCGAGATGAAGCTCGGTTCGATCTCCGAGACGATCACCGTCTCCGGTGAAGCTCCGCTCGTCGATGTGCACACCGCCACGCAGTCGCAGCAGACCATTCCGAGCGAGGTGCGCAACGCGATTCCGCTCTCCAGCAACGCGGCGGCGTTTGCCGCGTTGATTCCCGCGGCGACGCAGGTGGCATCCGATCGCGACGTCGGCGGCATCCGCGGCGAGAATTCGCAGGCCTTCAGCATTCACGGCAGCCACACCGCCGACATGATCATGCTTCGTGACGGCCTCGACTACGACCAGTTCTTCTCGGGCGGCAACAAGGCGAGCAGCATGAACCCGGCCGCGGTCGCCGAGACGACCGTGCAGACGGCAAGCTCCGCGGCGGCGGAAAGCGGAGGCGTGCAGATCAACGCCATCCCACGGGAGGGCGGCAACACCTTCCATGGGACGTTCCAGTCGAACTACGCCAACGCGAAGCTGCAGAGCGACAACCTCGACGCCGCCTTACACGCACGCGGAGCGACCGCAGGGTCAGACATCAAGACGCTGTACGACGTCGAGGGCGGCATCGGTGGTCCGATCCGCGAGAACAAACTGTGGTTCTTCGTCAGCCTCCGGCGGTGGATTACCACCAGCAATCTGGCCGGGCTCTATTTCAACAAGCTGCAGAACCCGCAGGGCACGCTGCTGTACGCGCAGGATCTCAGCCGGCCGGGCTACGAAGACAACTTCTACATCGACGAATCGCTCCGTCTGACGTGGCAGGCCTCCGCCAAGCACAAGATCAACATGCTGTTCAGCAACGAGGACAACTGCCAGTGTCATCAGGGCCAGCGTGCCGGCACCCTGGCGCCTGAAGCGGCAGGCGACAACCACTTCGCGCCGGCGCCGCGCGCGCAGGTCAAGTGGACGTTTCCGGTCACCAGCCGGCTGCTCTTCGACGCCGGATCTTCAGCGCTGTGGGGCAAAGTGGTGCGTCGTCCGACCGGAGGCACCGACGCGGATTACGTCATTACCGATCTCGATCGAAATTTCACCTACGGGCATCATGCGCGTGATTACGCGAACCCGCCAAGCACCGGCGGCAATCTTCCGTACGCGGTGGTGACCCAGACCGCGAACATGTCGTACGTCACGGGATCGCGAACGACCACTGCGGGCATCAGCTTCAGACAGGCGTATCAGCAGCGCAACCACTTCATCAATCACAGCCTCACCTACACGTTCCGTGGCGCGACGCCCGCGCAACTCACCGAGTGGATTTCGCCATTCCATTCGGAGACGAGGCAGCATGCGGCCGGACTCTACGTGCAGCAGCAGTGGACGACGGGCAAGCTGACGCTCGATGGCGGCCTCCGCTATGACTACTTCAGAGGTTTCATCCCGGCGATGACGCTGCCAGGAGGACGATTCCTGCCGCAGGGGGCGAGTTTCCCAGCCGTGGACAACGCGCTCAACTACAAGGACCTCAGTCCCCGCGTCGGTGTGGCATTCGATCTGTTCGGCAACGGCAGGACCGCGGTGAAGGCGTCGCTCGGCCGATACGTCAACATCATCTCGAACCAGGACGTCAACTTCCGCAATCAGGCCCCCGTCCTCCAGATGGTGACCAATACCGCTCGCAACTGGAACGACGTGAACGGCAACTACGTCCCCGATTGCGATCTGGCGAACCTGAACGCGAACGGCGAGTGCGAGGCGGTGGCCAACCGCAACTTCGGCACGACCGTCCCGGGTACGACCTACGACAATGACGTCACACACGGTTTCGGCAACCGTGGCTACAACTGGCAGGGATCGGCCGGCGTGGCCCACCAGTTGACGCGCGGCATCGGCGTCGAAGTCGCCTACTTCCGGACCTCGTTCGGCAATTTCGTGGTGACCGACAACGTGCTCGTGACGCCCGCGGACTTCGATGTGTTCAGCATCACGGCGCCGCAGGATTCCCGTCTGCCGGGTGGCGGCAGTCAGACCGTCGGCGGCCTTTACGATCTCAAGCCGGCGAAGTTCGGCCTCGTGCAGAACATAGTGAGGAACGCGAAGAACTTCGGCAAACAGACGGAGAAGTACAACGGCGTGGAGATGAACGTGCGCGGCCGCCTGCCGCGCGCCGGCATGCTGATCGGCGGCTTGAGCGTCGGCCGCACGACCACGAACAACTGCGAGGTGCTGCGCAACCTGCCGGAAGCGGCCATCGTCGGGACCACGATTACACCGCTCGACAACTGCAGCATCGTTCCGCCGTGGGGCGCTGGAACGCAGTACCGACTGTCGGGCGTGTTCTCGCTGCCGGGCGACGTGCGCGTCAGCGGCACCTACCAGAACATTGGCGGCATTCCGACGACAGCGAGCTATGTCGTCAACAACGCGATGGTGGCGGGATCACTCGGACGCCCACTGTCAGGAGGCGGCAACCCGACGCGCACGCTCGATCTGATTCGCCCGAACTCGTTCTATCCCGAGGGGCGCGGCAACCAGATCGATTTCCGTCTCAGCCGCCGCTTCGCGCTGAGCAACGGCACGCGGATCGAGCCGCAGTTCAACGTCTTCAACCTGACCAACGCGAACGATGTCGTTTCGATGACGACGCGCTACGGCGCCGCGTGGCAGAACGTCACGGGCGTGCTGCCGCCGCGGATGGTCAAGGTCGGTGTCCAGGTGGACTTCTGAGGGTGGTAACGACTATGAGAAAAATACTCGTTGTTCTCGTGTTGGCCTCGGCGGGCGTTTACGCCCAGAGCGGCATTCCACAGCCAGGGCAGCCGCAGGGCCGTGTGCAACAGGTGCAGACCGGCGGCAGTCCACTCGTCACAGGTCCTGAGGCGGAAGGGCCGGTCCCGAGATTGCCGGACGGGCACGTGGATCTCACCGGACCGTGGGTGGGCGGCGGTTCGAATGCCGACATCGAAAAGGACGGCGGACTGAAGCCGGGCGAATTGCCGCTGCTGCCATGGGCGAAGGAACTGCGTGACAAACGCAAGGAGCAGGACGAGCCCTACACGGCGTGCCTGCCGATGAGTGTGCCCCGCGTGAATCCCTATCCGTGGAAATTCGCGATGTCGTACACGAACAAGGGTCTGACGCACATCTACATCCTCCACGAGACGGGGGACTCCGGTGCGCACCGCGTCGTCTACATGGATGGCCGGAAACACCCCGCCGATCTGCTGCCGACGTGGTGGGGCCATTCGATCGGCCGCTGGGAAGGCGACACACTCGTCATCGACACCGTTGGCTACAACGACAAGTTCTGGTTCGACAGCCGCGGCACGCCGCACACCGACAAGCTGCACACGATCGAGCGCTGGACCCGCACCAATTACGGGACGCTGGTCGACGAGTTCACGCTCGAAGACCCGGGCGCGTTGTCACGGCCCGTTCAGCTGAAGTTCACCGCGAAGCTGCTGAAGCCGAACCTGAAGGTGGGCGGCGGTGAACTGATGGAATTCATCTGCCTCGAGGACAACGAGTACGGCAGCGCCGCCGGATTCAAGCCGGGCAGCGGGACGAGTAACAAGTAAGTCGGTCGCACCTCTCGCACCCTGACTAATTCCCACCCTCGCCGCCGCCCGTCATCACTTTCGGCGGCCGGGGCATCGTCTTCATCTTCTCGATGTACTCGGGAAGCATCGTTGCCGCGCCGCCAAGGCGCGGCTCGTACGGTGTACCGAACCTGTCGGTGAGGTTCCGATCGAGGCCGGGCAGCGGACTCTTGCCAGGCAGGAAGTGCGGGACGTGTCCACGTGCGAGCGCGGTCTCGGTCGCCTCCTCACAGGGATAGGGCGACATGTTCATCGCGGGATCGTTGACCCACATCATCGTGCTGCGGATATACGGTTCGGTCATCATCACGGGGTCGTAGATGATCACCGTCGCCTGGAGGTAGTTGCCCATCCTCCTCCACCGCGTGCGCACGGTTGCCTGATCGCTTTGCATCAACCCCGAGCGGCGCAGGTACGCTTCCTTGACGTGCGTAGTCGTCACGACGAGCGTATCGCCGTCCCACTCGCCCGTCGAAAACCCACTCCACGTGTGCAGCGCGTTGGCGGGCGGATGCGGCCGTCCGTCCATCCAGATCGTCGATTCCTGCTCCTGCATGTTGAGGTGGCCGTGATACGCGATCACTTTCTGTGTGGCCTGATCGATGTCGGCCCAGATGCGAAGCGCCGACAGCGGACCTTCGAGCGAGTAGGCCCACGCATGTGGACGGCAGGCCCATTCGGTGACGTCGAAGTCCTCGGGCGACCAGCTCTGCGCGCGCCAGCGCGCGGCGTCAGTGACCGGGACGCCGGCGATGTCGCCGGTCATGCCGCTCCCGTCCTGATTCCGGGGCAGCGGACGCCACGTGCCCATTAGATCCGTCTGCGCGAGCGCAGGACTGGTCCACAGCGCGACGAGTAGAAGTGCGCGCGCACCCATTGCACCCGTTGCACCCATTGCACGATTCGCACCCCTCGCACTCATTGCACTCTTCGCACCATTCGCACCATTCGCACCAGCTTATCGCCTTTCCTGTATGGCTCGACCATCCCGAACGATCTCGACGGTCGCGCGAATCATCTTCCACCCTTCGTCGAGCCGCTTGACCATCTCCATCCCGTTGGCGACCGTGATGCCGCACGCGACGTTGTGGCGCTTGCAACCCGCGAGAATCGTCTGCCGCGCAGTTTCGACTTCGGGCGCGGTCGCGGGCACCCCCATCGAGTGTCGCAGATCGTTGGCGTTGCCGATGAACACCGCGCCGATGCCCGGCGTGGAGAGGATCGCGTCGAGGTTCTTCATCCCCTCGACCGACTCGATCATCGCGATGGCCAGGAGGTCACCTTCGGGATTGAGAGGCCACAGATCCGCGTGCCGCTCGTACTCCTCCGTGGTGAGGCCCCAGATCCACGTCGCGAGTCCAGGCGCGGCGCCGCGCTTGCCGGCCGGTTCGAAGTACTTCGAGCCTTTGAGCTGCGGATACCGCATGCTCTTCACCGCGGCGAGCGCCTGCTCGCGCGTGTCGACGCCGTTGAAGATGACGCCATGCAGACCGATATCGAGCGCCTGCTTGACGACCCAGGCGCCCTCGTCGGCCTCGGGCGGGAAGCGCGCGAAGAGCGCGACGTTCGGCGCGACGCTGCCTTTCTTCGCCGCCGCTGCCCGGTCGATCATGCCGATGTTGAACATGTGGAGCCCCTGGAAATCGAGCGGGGTGTGCTCCATGTCCACGTAGACGTAATCGATGGGGGCGCGTGCAAGTGTCCGTGCGTTCTCGAGCGAAAGGTCGCCGGTGTTCACGCCGACAAATGCCTTGCCCTGCGCGAGTTTCTCGATGACGGGGTTGAGATGCACCGGGCCGCGCTGTGCTGCAGGCCCCGACGACATCAAGAGCGGCAGACCGGCGACTGCAGCAATCAACAGCGTGAATCGGCGCATTTGTGTCCTCTTTTCACAGGCCGACCTGAAGGTCGGCCTCTACGTCATCAATTACAAACCGAAAATCACAATCTTCGCGCTGGCCGCGGAGACAGGGAACACGCCGGATCGGGTTCCTGCGACGAACGCCACGTTCTGCCGCCCTTCGACCACATACGTGATCACGCCGCCGCCCGGTGAACCGGGCAACTCCGCTCGCCACAGGACATTGCCATTGGCGGCGTCGAAGGCGTACGCGTGTTTGTCCATATCGCCCGCGAACACGACGCCACCTTTCGTCGGCGTGATCCCCGACAGCACGGGCGCGCCTGCCTTGAACCGCCATTTCACTTGTCCCGTATCGGCATCGGTCGCGATCACCCATCCGGCCCAATTGGGATCGCGCCTGCCGAATTGAGCGGCCACATCAGTCCCGGTCCACGTCTGCCCCGGCTTCCGAGCAAGTTGCGACGGATCCAGCGTGACCGTGACGCACCAGTCGACGGTGCCGTCGTAGAACAGATTCGTGTCGGGGCTGTACGCCGGTCCATTCCACGAGCTCCCGCCAGCCGCACCGGGGCAAAAGCGTGTGGGCATCGTCGAGAGCGGCGCAGTGTCGTTCAGTCGTGTCGTGATCGGCGTTGCGTAGAGCCTGGCGTTCTTTTCGAGATCGTAGACATGGAGCAGGCCGTCTTTCGGCGCGCCAGCAACGACGCGCTTACCAGCCTTCGTGGTGGCGAGCACTGGAGCGGCTCCGAGATCCCAGTCGTGGAAATCGGCGGGGACGAGCGAGTAGTGGCTTCGATAGACGCCAGTCTTGGCGTCGAGCACCAGGATCGAATTCGTGTACAGGTTGGCGCCTTTCCGGACGTCCGTTGCGAAGTCCGGACCGGGATTGCCGACCGGGACGTAGAGCAGCCCGCGATCCGGATCGATCGTGTAGGTTGTCCAGGTCCCGCCGCCGGTAATCGGGACTCCCTCGGCGTTGCCCCATGTGCCGCGTGCCTGCTTCTGCATCGTCTCGTTGCCAGGCTGGGGCGCATCCGTCGGCACCGTGTACGTTTCCCAGATGCGTTTGCCTGTGCCCGCATCGAGCGCGTAGACACGCCCTTTCACGCCGTACCGTTCGCTCCCTGCGGTGCCGATGAAGATCATCCCGTTCCACGCGACGGGAGCGGCGGGCGTGCTCTCACCCTTGTCTGGATCGGCGAGGTGCGTCGTCCACACTTTCTTTCCGGTCGCGGCGTCGTAGGACACGACGTCGCCGTCGCCGGTCCCGCGATACAGCCGTCCGTCGAGATAGGCGGCGCCGCGGTTGACGCGCTGACCTGGCGCTGGACTTTCTTCACGCACGCGCCATTTCTCCTGGCAGGTCGCCGCGTCGATCGCGAGGATTTCCCTGTCGGCCGTTACGTACATCGTCCGGCCGACGACAATTGGCCCCGTCTGAAAATTGACGTCCACGTTGAGGTCGTAGACACACACTTGCTTCAGGCGGGAGACGTTGCTCTTGTTGATTTGATCGAGTGGAGCGTAGCGCTCGGAGGTAAGTGTCCGGTTATAACTTGGCCAGTCTGTCGGACCAGTATCCGCCGCCCGTATGACGGCGATGGAACTGACCAAGATCACCGCGAGCCCTGATGTCCGCAGCCCCATCGGTCGCCTCTCTTTTTCAGAAATGGTGCGATGGGTGCGATTGGTGCAATAAGTGCGATGAGTGCATGGTGCAGCGGTGCGTTGTACCTATCGCACTGATTGCACCTGTCGCACCTTTCGCACTGATTGCACCTGTCGCACCTTTCGCACCAATTGCACCCCTCGCACCTTTCGCACCGATAAGCTGGGCATTCTATACACCGATTCTGCTCGGCAGTGCCATTCGAATACGGCGGTCTGCGCTACACTAGCGCCCGCCTGGAGGTGTCACATGCGTCAGCGGGTCGCCTCGGTTCCTCGATTCCTGTTGTTCAGCCTCGCACTGACATTCGCGCTCGTCATCGCCGGATCCGTTACCAGCCGCTTCGGCGGCACGCCGCCTGTGGCACAGGCCGCCGTCCCTGGGTCGGGCAACCTCACGGGGACGGTCCAAGCGTCGGCGCCATTCAAAGCGGCGCAGGTGCTTATCAGAAACGTCGATAAGCACGTCCTTTACATGGTTTATACAAACGGCGGGAAGTTCCGATCCGTCGCGCTGTTTCCCGGCAACTACGAGCTGAGCGCACGCGCCGGGACGCTGCAGTCTGACGTGCAGAAACTGGTGGTGAAAGCTGGCGACAACACGCCGGTGACGTTGTCGCTGCGCGCCGCAGCGAGCGACGGGAAGCGCACGATCGTTGGCGCGCTGGAAGGTGAGAACAGCGGCGATCACACCGTGACGCAGGAAGCCAGCTACGACGAGATCTTTCCGCCCGGTCCGGGCCGCGAGATCGCCGAACGGACCTGCATGATCTGCCACGGCGAGAACTTCCTCTCCACGCAGCCAGCGACGATCGGCACGTGGAACCTGCGGCTCGATCGGATGCAGGGGCGCAACCTGTTCGACAAGACCGCGGCGTCCTACGCCGAAGGTCTCCTGTCGTTTCGCGCGTCGGCGCTGCGGTTCTCGCGCGAGGATCGCGAGACGCTCGTGCAGTATCTGGCCAAGAACCTCGGGCCCGACAAGCCGCCACGCGCCGTACGCGTGGACCAGGAGATGCCGCTCGACGAGGCGAAGCTCGCCAAGGCGGAGTACATCGAGTACTACCTGACGCCCGATCCGCCCGGGCAGGGCATCCACGCCCCCGCATTCAGCAAGCTCACGGGCGGCTTCACCGGCAGGCGCGCCGGCCAGGACGTCCGCTTCGATCAGGAGGGCAATGTCTGGCTGACCGATCGCGGCTATCCGCACCGGCTGGTCAAGCTCGATCCACGTACGGGCGAGCAGAAGTCGTTCATGCTGCCGAATGGTTCGATCAACGGCATCCATGAGGTGAACATCGATCGCAGCGGCAACATCTGGCTGCCCGAACACGGAGGTCAGACACCGTCGGCTGTGAAGCACCTGCTTCGCTTCAACGCGAAGACGGAAAAGTTCGAGGAGCAGATTCCGCTCGATCCAGACAACGTCGTCCGCAACACGATCAAGTGGGCACAGTCGATCGCGTTCGATTCGAAGGACAACATCTACGTCGGCTGGATCATGGGTGGGGCGCTCAGCAAATACGATCGGCAAACGAAGAAGGTCACCGTGTTTCCGGTGCCGACACACAACGCCATCGTCTACGGCGTGGTTGCCGATCGGAACGACAACATCTGGATGGCGTTGTGGGATTCGGGCAATATCGCGAAATTCGACACGACCACGAACGAATGGACCATCTTCACGCCGCCGACCTACCCAGGACACGTTCGTCGGCTGAACGTGGACGCGCAGAACAACATCTGGTTCGGCATCTGGTCAGCGGGTAATCGCTCGGCCAAACTCGACAAACTGGATCAGACCACCGGGAGGATTACGGAGTACACGATTCCGCGGCGCAACTCGAACCCGTACGATGTGATGCAGGACGCTGAAGGGAACATCTGGTGCGCCGACGTCGGTGGCACGGCTGCATCAATCTGGAAGTTCAACCCGCGCGACCAGACGTTCACGATGTATCCGAAGCCGCAGAAGACCGCGGACACGCCAAAGATTCAAGTGACGAAAGACGGCGCAGTGTGGTACTCGCCGCGCGGCAGTCTGGATGCGCCGGCGTTCGGCGTGCTGTACCCGGACATGGACAAGATCACGACCCTCGGTGCGTACTATCTGAACGGCCCTCCCGGATACCCGTTCAAGCCCGCAGCACCGCAGCCGCGAAGTACGGCGACGAAATAGCCCAAACAACGGTAGGGGCCGACCTTACGGTCGGCCCCTACGTTCAGGACGGCAGCTATCTCGTCATGCTCACCGTCCTGATGGCTGCGCTCTACCTCGCACGGCGTGGCCACGCCGCCAGTCACGCACTGGTCGCGCTTGCGACGGCGATGAAGGTGTTGCCGGTTTTCTACCTCGCCAATCTTGGACGAATGCGGCGAGAGGACCGAATCGGTTGGGGCCTCGTTTCGTTTTCACTGCTTCTGGCGCTGAAGATGAACGTCGCCCGTCATCTGCTTGTCGTGCTACTCGGTCCTGACAAGCCGTACTACCGAACCTGAGCCTCGGTCCTATCGTCTGCCAGTTGCAGTAAGAGCGGCTTTTGTCCCGCCGGCAGCTGCTGATCGAATACGGTCAGCAGCGTCGCGTCGTCGGCGTGCT
>DASTZI010000383.1:0-25927 GCA_035764385.1 Vicinamibacterales bacterium | reverse complement strand
CTGGGCGCGCGAGATGACCGAGGTCAAGGTTCCGAACGTCGTTCCGAATGATCCGAACGATCCGAATGATCTGGAGGCTCGGATCGGCGGCCGCTGGCTCCAGCACGCGGGACTCATCGTGCTGCTGCTCGGAATCGCGTTCTTCCTTCGTTACGCGTTCGAACGCGAATGGTTATCACCGACAATTCGCGTTTCGCTCGGCGTCGTCGTGGGAATCGCGATGGCGTGGGGAGGCGTGAGGCTTGCGTCGAAGTACCGCGCGTACGGGCTGCTGCTCGCCGGCGGCGGCATCGCCGCCCTGTATCTGTCTTTTTACGCGGCGCTCAACCTGTACGCGCTGGTCGGACCCGAGGTCGCGTTCACCGGGTTAGTGGTCATCACGGTGGCGGCGGCCGTGCTTGCCGACCGGACAGACTCGCAGGCGATTGCGCTGATGGCCGTCTGCGGCGGCTTCACGACGCCCTTTCTCGTGGGCGGCAGGGGCGATCAGCAGATCACCCTCTTCTCGTACATCGCGCTCCTCATCGGCGCCACGATGTATCTCGCCCATCGACGCAGGTGGCCGTGGCTCAACGTCGCAAGCCTCGCGTTCACGATCGTGACGGTGGCCGCCTGGGGTGACTCCTACTACACCGACGCGAAGTATCTGCGCACCCAGCTGTTCCTGACGCTCTACTGCGTGATGTTCATCGATGTGCTCCGTCGATCGTGGAGCGGTATGGGTCCCGCCTCCGCGGTTCGCGCATCGGCGGGCAGGAATGCAGCGCCGCTTGTCGCGTTGCTCCTGCTTGCGCCGGTCGCATACCACATCTGCTCGGTCGTCATCCTTGCGCCGCACGGACTCGCATTCCTGATTTACCTGATCGCGTTCACGGCGATCCTCGTGATGCTGGGCGACTATTACGAGTCGCCGCTGCTGCGCGCCGCCGGTTTCATCGGCATGGCACTTCCGCTTGGCGCATGGGTTCAGGCGAACCACTGGCGCGACTGGGTACTCACGTCGACGATTGCGATTGTCGGCATCTACGCGATGCACGTTGCCGCGCAGCTGCGAAGCGTCGCCCGGGAGAGAGAGTTCGACGAACGCGAGGTCGCGCTCGTCCACGCCAACGGCATCGGCGTGTATGTGGCGCTGTACGAGGTGCTCAGCGACACGTTATCGATCGAACAGCTCGCCGGCGTGGGCGTCCTGCTAGCGCTGCTGAACGCCGGCATCTGGTTCATCACTCGCCGCACTGCTCCTGTCGGCGCGCTTCATTGGCTGGGTGTCGGGTTCACGCTGCTCGCGGCGGCGGTGTGGTTGGAATTCGGCGGTCCCTGGGCGGTCGCCATTTGGGCGACGGAAGCCGCCGCGGTCTTCTGGATCGCGCTCAACGCCGATCGTCAGTGGTTGCGTGTCGGTGCGTGGGTTCTGTTTGCGATGGCGGCGCTGCGATGGGCGCAGTCGGACATCCAGACAACCACGCTGTCGTACGACGTGCTGTTGAACGCCCGGGCGATGACGGGCATGTACCTCATCGCCCTGCTGTATCTTGCCGCGTGGATGACGACGAGAGATGCGCACGCATCACGGGCCCGTGCGCAGGAGCGCGCAATCCTGATCGTCGCGGCGAGCGTTCTCACCGTCATCGTGATCTCGACCGAAATCGTCTCGTTCTGGCAGCTCAGGACGGCGAGCGCGGATGCGTACCTCGCTCGCGAGATGATGTTGTCGGCATCCTGGGTGCTGTACGCCGCGCTCCTGGTCGTGCTCGGCATGCGCACGAAATACGCCCCGATCCGCTACTTCGCGATCGTGCTGTTCGGGGTTGCGCTGATCAAGGTGTTCGTTGTGGATCTGGAGACGCTCGGCGGCGTCTATCGCATTGCCGGGTTTGTCGTCGTCGGACTCATCCTTCTCGTGGTGTCTTTCCTCTACCAGCGCAACGCGCTCGAGGGGAAGAAACCGGTATAAATAGCGTGTGACCGACATTCTTCTCGGCAAGGGCGAGCATCAGATTTACCTTCGTTCGAAATACGCGAATCGCCACGGCCTGGTTGCGGGCGCGACCGGCACCGGTAAGACGGTGTCGCTGCTGGTGATGGCTGAGGGACTCTCTCGAATCGGCGTGCCGGTATTCATGGCCGACGTCAAGGGTGACGTTGCGGGCCTATCGATGCCAGGTACAGTGACGCCTGAGATCGAGAAACGCGCGCACGATATCGGGCTCGCCGGGTTCGCCCCGGAAGCGGCACCCGTCGTGTTCTGGGACTTCTACGGCAAGGCCGGACATCCCATCCGAACGACGATCAGCGAAGTCGGCCCGTCGCTGCTCGCGCGCATGCTGGAGCTGAATGACGTGCAGTCCGGCGTGCTCGACATCATCTTCAAGTTGGCCGACGAGCAAGGGCTGCTGTTACTCGACCTCGACGACCTCCGCGCAATCCTGACGCTCGTGGCCGACAAACGCGACGAGGTGTCGCAGCGCTACGGCCTGGTCAGCACGCAGTCAATCGCCGCGATTCAACGCGCACTGCTGCGACTCGACAACGAGGGGGGCAAGCAGTTTTTCGGCGAGCCGGCGTTGGAGCTCGGAGACCTGATGCGTACCGACCTGACCGGCCGCGGCGTCGTCAGCATCCTCGCCGCGGATCGCCTCGTCTTGCAACCGCGACTCTACTCGACGTTCCTGCTGTGGATGCTGTCCGAGTTGTTCGAACAGTTGCCCGAGATGGGCGATCTCGAGAAACCGAAGCTGGCGTTCGTGTTCGATGAAGCGCATCTGCTGTTTGACAACGCGCCGCCCGCATTGATGCAGCGCATCGAGCAGGTTGTGCGGTTGATTCGATCCAAAGGCGTCGGCGTCTACTTCTGCTCCCAGTTTCCTGACGATGTGCCGGGGGAGATCCTGGGGCAGCTTGGAAACCGCCTGCAGCACGCCCTGCGTGCGTTCACGCCGCGGGATCAGAAGGCGGTGAAGACGGCCGCGGAGACCTTCGTGGCGAATCCGAAACTGGACGTGGCGAAGACGATTTCGCAGCTGCGTGTCGGAGAGGCGCTGGTGTCGACGCTACAGGAAAACGGCGTGCCGATGCCGGTCGAACGTGCGCTGATGGCGCCGCCGCACTGCCGGATGGGCACGATCACCGCCGAGGAACGTGCGGCGATCCTGGCGCGGAGTCCGGTTGGCGCGAAATACGATCGCGCCGTCAATCGCGAATCCGCGTACGAGATCCTCACGCAACGGCGTTCGGAGGCAGCGGCGACGACGGCCACGGCGTCCGCGCCTGCTGCCGCTCCGGCGGCCAAGCAGGGAGGCGACGTGCTGCACGACTGGCTGTGGGGAACCGGTCGACGGCAGGGAATGGTGGAGTCGATGGCCAAGCAGGCCGCGCGCACCGTCGGTAGTCAGCTTGGTCGTCAGATTCTGCGGGGAGTACTCGGCGGGATCACCGGAAGTCGACGGTAACCGTGCCGGGGACGGGCTTCGCGCGTGGGGGCCGGCTTCAGCTTCGTGCGTAGAGGCCGGCTTCAGCCGGCCCCTGCGTATCTGCGGGTTACTTGGCCGCGGTGATTGACTGCACCGCGATCTTGTTCGTCTTCGCGTCGAGCGTGCCGGTGACGCGCACACGCTGCGCTGCGAACTGCTCCGGCGTCTTCTGATCGCTCAGCTCGTAGGCTTTCTTCCCGTCGTACAACACGTAGGCAGCGCCATGCGCGGCGACGCAGGCCTTGACACACTCTGCGTCAGTCGGCCCCATCTGCATCTGCGTGTGGTTCGCCATCGGACACATGTTGTCGGTGATGGTGCCGATGAACGTCTGCGGCTTCGCCTGGGCGGAAGGCAGTGACGTCAGCGCGAGCACCGCAATCACGAAGCCTGCCGCCGTATAGCTGCGACCTGCTGCCATCTGCCACCTGCCTCTATTCCTATTCACCCGGCGTCATCAGATGCGCCGTGGTCGTCCCCGCATTCATGATCCACACACCGCCGCCTCGCCCGTTTTCCGGCAGCCCCATCGATGCCTGCGTGGCGCCGGGCACCGCGATCGTCATGTGTGAGCGCGCCATGTCCTTGCTCGGACCCATGAGGTGATACCAGACCGTGCCGAACGCCGGTTTGACGCGCATCCCGCTCTTTTCGAGCTCGGCGAGCCGCGCTTCGGACTTCATCTTGTCGCCGAGCGCCTCGGCTTCGAGGTTCTGCTTCACCCGATCGAGGTTGCGTTGATCAGTGCACTCGAGCGAGAAGGGCTGCTGCGTGGGAAAACCGGAGCGGTCGTAGCAGACGAGCCCGTTCTTCGATGGCCGCAACGTGTCGTAGGTGTGATCCGGCTTCCACTTGATCACGCCGGCGTCGGCCCGGAGGTTCGGGGCGAGCGCCAGCACAGGCGTGTCGATGTCGGGCGTCTGCGCGAACGCGGCGCCGAACATGGCAAAAACACCGAGCGCAAATAAGGCAATCCGTTTCATCGTGACCCCCTTCGGCATCAATCGTGTGTCGAGGAACATACCACATTGCTCAGTAGGTGAAGCCGATGCCGACGAAGGCCACGAGCTTCGTCTGGTCACCACCGTTGAACGCCTCCGGCGTGTCGCCAAGCGAGTAAAAGTCGACGCCGCCGTGCACGTTCCACGCGCCGTAGTTGCCCCTCCGACCGATCGGTACCTCCGCGTGCGCCCCGAGGCTGAGAAACCCGAACGGGTGATCTTCGCCTGCCAGTTCGTAATAGTCGTGGAGACTCAGTCCGACTCTAATCGGAAAAAACACGTCGACCGGCTCGCCGATCCAGCGAGGGGCGGCGCCAAGCTCGAGATATGTCCCGCCCTCCAACCCGCCGTCGGCCTGACCGAGCCCCGGATGCGTATCCAGCTCAAAGGCGACGAGCGCGTACGGAGAGAGGGTTGTGTCGGCGCCGTCGCTCGGTCCGACTTTGAACGCGAGCTCCTTCACGCTGCTGAACGAGCCATTCGGACTGGTGTACGCGGTGTAGGCCGCGCTCGCGGCGTAGTCCTTCGTCAGCGGATACGAGAACGTGGCGTAGAAATCGCTTTCGTACCAAAGGCGGTGGGTCGGCCCGTCGGAGCCAGTCAGCCCGGTCTGGAGGCTGTTCCATGTGCCGACGTGCACCACCGGACCCGTCGCGTCGGAGAGGCGGACACGCGCGTCGGCCGCTGGCTGCATGATCCATCCGTTGTCAGCCTGCAGGAGACCGCGAAACAGATACGCGTTGGTAATCTCGAAGTACGCGCTTAGCTGGATATATCCACTCTGGTTTGATGTCGTCCCCTGCGCCGCGGCGCTCGAGGAGTGAACCGCCACCAGGCCTAACACAGCCATGGCAGTCCGCACTGCTGTCGTCGATAACATGCGTTCCTCCACGTCACGGCCTGACGGCCGCGCAGACATTTCGGCACGGTGCGTCCGTTGTCACTGCACCGGATCGCGCGCGTCAGAGAGAAACGCACGCAGGGGCCCGCCGAGTGCAAAAACAGGTGCGCGTCTTGCGTAAAGGCCCCTCGCGACACTGCCCCCGAGTGTTGCGGAGGAACATGCGAGCTTGGATTCTCGTCGCTCTCCTGTGTTTTGCCGCATTTGTTGCCATCAATTGCGGTTCTACGGACCCAACCTCACCTTCTCCAGTGACGACCGGCGGTGTTCCGTCGCGCTCGGGTAACAACGGAGGGACACCGACGCCGTCGCCCGCTCCCACGCCGTCGCCAAGCCCCTCGACTGGAAGCGGCACCGGAGCGGTGCAGGTCACGGTCTCGCCCAATCCCGTTCCCTTCAGCGGACAGGCCATTACCGATATCGCGAGCTGCGCGACCAGACCGAATACGTGGTTCTATGATCAAGTGTTGAGAGAAACAGGCGGTGTGGCCGTGACGGTGACACGTCGCGTCGACACGTTCGATGGGGCGGCCGGCTCAGCGACAAATCCGAATTTGCGGATTGCGGCGAACGGCTCGACCTCGATCCGCACGCGGTGGTGCAGCGTCGCCTCGTCTGCGCACGCTGCACAGTCCTCCTTCAGCGGTACCGACGCCAACGGAAAAGCGTGGAGCGTCACAGGCCCGTTGGTTCGACTCCAAGCTAAGTAATGGTTCATTCGCTGCGCGTCGCGACGCTGACGCTGCTGATGGCCTGCTGTGCGCTGGCGCAGACGATCGATCCGTTTCCGAAACCGATCGCCGACAACGGCGAGCCACTTCGCGTGAACCTCGCGGAGTTTGCGACCCTTCCTGACGTTGGGAGTGAAGCCGCGCGGATGATGCTGCTCGTCAACGAGCCAGGAACGAGGCGGCTCTTTGTCAACGACATGCGCGGGCCTCTCTATACCGTCAGCTACGACGGCAAGACGGTTACGCCCTATCTCGATATCAACGCATCGAGCTGGGGTGTGAACGTCCAGTCGCAGGGACGCGAACGCGGTTTCCAGAGCTTCGCGTTTCATCCGCAGTTCAACCAGCCAGGCACGCGCGGCTACGGCAAGTTCTACACCTACACCGATTCGAGCAACATGCAGCCGAAGCCGGACTTCGTTCCCGCCGGCGGCATGAACACACACGATACGGTGCTGTTCGAGTGGACCGCGAAGAATCCGGCAGCCGCCACCTACGATGGTGGCCCGCCGCGCGAGATCGTGCGGTTCCGCCAGCCGTTCGCCAATCACAACGCCGGGCTGAGCACCTTCAATCCGCTCGCGACACCGGGCTCGCCTGAATACGGCCTGCTGTATTTCACGCTCGCCGACGGCGGCAGCGGCGGCGATCCGCTGAACATGGCGCAGAATCTCGGAACGCCGTACGGAAAGCTGCTTCGGATCGACCCGCTTGGCAACAACAGCGCGAACGGCAAGTACGGAGTCCCCGCGAGCAACCCCTTCATGGCGGACAACAATGCGCAGACGTTGGGCGAGATCTACGCCTACGGACTTCGGAATCCGCAGCGGTTTGGTTGGGATCCGAAGGACGGCCGCATGTTCCTCTCCGAGATCGGCCAGAACATCGTCGAGGAGGTGGACCTCGTTACGCCTGGCGCCAATCTCGGATGGAACGCGTGGGAGGCGAGCTTCCGGTTCATCGACCGGACGCATATCGAGTTGAGTCAGCGGCGGGCGGATCCGAAAGTGACGTTCCCGATCGTCGAGTTCGATCATCATGATCCGCTGTTTGGCAACAACGTCGCCGTGACCGGCATCGTGGTGTACCGGGGCAGCGCAGTCCCGCAACTGTCGAACAAGATCCTGTTTGGCGATAACCCGAGCGGCGAGGTGTTCTACATCGACGCCGATCGATTGCCCAACGGTGGACAGGACCCGATTCGACGCGTGCTGTTCGGAAGCGGCGCATCCGCCAAGACGCTGGTGCAGGTGATCAAGGAAAAGAATGCCGCGCAGAAGCGGTCCGCTGCCGACCGTGCCGATCTGCGCTTTGGTACTGGACCGGAGAATCGCGTCTTTCTGCTCAACAAGCAGGACGGCACGATTCGCGAGATCGTGCGATAGAATCGCGCGCATGATGAACAGACTTTTCGCGATCGCGTTGCTCGGAACATCGCTTGCCGCCCCCGCCTTCGCTCAGCAGGGACAACAGCCGCAGGCGCCGCCGACCACATCGGCGTTCCTCCGCAACATGTACAACGGCAACAAGAACAACATCGTCCGCTCGGCCGAGAAGGTGCCTGAGGACATGTATGGCCTTCGGCCCGGCACGCAGGAAGAAGTGCGGACCTTCGGCCAGCATCTGGCGCATGTGGCGAACTACAACTTTTTGTGGTGTTCCCAGGCCAAGGGCGAGAAGAACCCAAACGCCGGCGTCAATCTCGAGAAGACGCTGAAGACGAAAGCGGAATTCCAGAAAGCGCTCACCGATTCCTTCGCCTACTGCGATCCCGTGTACGCGTCATTAAACGACGAGAACGGTGCGCAGGTCGTCGAGATTCAGCAGGAGGGCGGACGCGTGGTTCGCAACACCCGCATGGCGTTGCTGATGCTGAACGTGGTGCACAACAACGAGCTGTACGGCAACCTGGTGACGACGATGCGTATGAAGAACATCGTGCCGCCATCGTCCGAGCCTCGTCCGCCGCAGGGCGGCCGGCAGTAGTCCTTCTGGTCGGTGGTTGGTGGCCCACGCCAACCACACCTTCCCTTAAATCCCAAATCCCAAATCCCAAATCCCAAACCCCAAGACGACGCTACTTACGGCGGCGTCTGCGAATCACCATGGTTATACCGACTGCGATCAGGGCGATTCCCGCCAGTAGTGTGAGCGTCGCACTCATGAGTCCTCGTTTGTGAAAGGCTGAATTGCCCTTGGGATTTGGAGGATGATATCCGGCGGAGGATTGCCGTGAAAAAGTTGCTTCTCGCGTCATGCGTGATTTCCATGCTCGTGCCGGCGGTTGCGTCGGCGCAGCCGTTCCCGGTCAACGCCGCCGGCGTGACCAATGGGCACTGGCATTTGAATTCGCGCGACATCGAAGCGAACAAGAAGATCTTCGTGGCGATGGGCGGTACAGCCATCAAGGCGGGCAACTTCGAAATCGTGAGGTTCCCAGGCGTGCTGGTGTATCTGAACCAGGGCGCCGGTGCGACGCCGGCGAATGGTGGCAGCGTCGGCAGCGTGGTGAATCACGTCGGTTTCACGGTGCCGAACACGCAGGCGGCGGTCGCAAAGTGGAAGGCCGCCGGTGTGACCGTGCTGCCGGGCGGGCAGGGGCGCACGGACCAGGCGTTTGTCGAGACGCCGGACGGGCTCCGGATCGAGATTCTCGAGAACAAGGACCAGAAGTTCCCGATTCAGAGCCATCACATTCATTTCAACGTGCCCGAATCGGAGATTCCGAAAATCCAGGCGTGGTACGCCGGCTGGTTCGGAGCGGCGCCAGGTAAGCGCGGGGCGAACATCGCGGCGGATCTTCCGGGGATCAATCTGTCGTTCTCGCGCGCGGACGCGCCGCAGGTGACGACGAAGGGGCGGGTGCTCGATCACATCGGCTTCGACGTCAAGAACCTGGAAGCGTTCACCAAGAAGCTCGAGGCGGCCGGCGTCAAGCTCGATCGCCCGTACACGAAGAACGAGGCGGCGGGGACCGCACTGGCGTTCATCACCGATCCCTGGGGGACCTACATCGAGCTCAACGAGCGGCCGGATACACCGTCGCAGACGACCGCCGCGCGGTGACTCGGCGACGCCTCGTTCTGGCGTCGTGCGTCATTGCGTCGAGCATCGCTGCTGCGCGCGCGCAGACGCCCTCGACTGGTGCGGAGGCGATCGTTCGTTCGCCGGCGTTTGCGGCGGCGTCTGACTTTCTCGCGCGTGACTACGACCGGTTCGTTCGCGAGCTCATCACGCTGACCGAAATCCCCGCGCCGCCATTCAAGGAGACGGCGCGGGCGGCGGCCTTCCTCCAGATGCTGCGCGCCGCGGGCCTCGCCGACGTCGAAGCGGATCCCGAGGGGAACGTCATGGGCGTCCGCCGCCGGTCCACGTCCACCCAAGGGGTTGCCTCAGACACCGCGATGCTCGCGGTGCTTGCGCATCTCGACACCGTGTTTCCTGAAGGCACCGACGTTCACGTCAGGCGCGACGGGACGAAGCTGCACGCGCCAGGCGTCGGCGATGACACGCGCGGCCTCGCGCTGATGCTGACGATCATTCGCGCCATGGACGCGGCGCACCTGCAGACGTCGCATGACATTCTCTTCGTGGGCAACGTCGGGGAGGAAGGTGAAGGGGATTTGCGCGGCGCGAAGTATCTGTTGGCGAAGGGCAAATACAAGGATCGGATCACGTCGTTCATCTCGATCGACGGCGGCGATCAGAGCAACATCACCAACGGCGCGCTCGGCAGCAAACGCTATCGTGTCACGTTCAAGGGGCCTGGCGGCCACAGCTATGGAGCGTTCGGTCTGGTCAGTCCGGCGTTCGCGATGGGCGACGCCATCGCGAAGTTCTCTCGGATCACGGTTCCCGCGAATCCAAAGACCACATTCAATGTCGGCGTCGTGCGCGGCGGCACATCGGTGAATTCCATTCCGAGCGAGATGTCGATGGACGTCGACATGCGCTCGGAATCGCCCGAGGCGCTGAACACGGTGGTCGCCGAGTTCCAGGCCATCATCCGGAAGGCTGTCGCCGACGAGAACGCGGCACGGTCGACCAAAGAAGGAAAGATCGACGCGGACGTCAAACTGATCGGCGACCGCCCATCGGGCGAAACCCCGGTCAACTCACCGCTCGTGCAGAGCGCGACCGCAGTGCTGCGAACGTTCGGTCTGACCGCGAATTACGGCATCAGCAGCACCGACTCGAACATCCCGATCAGCCTGGCTATTCCCGCCATTACCATCGGCCGCGGTCCAAGCGAGCGCGCGCACGCGCTCGAGGAGTGGACGGACGTCGAGAAGACTTCGGCCGTCAAAGCCGCTCAGGTCGCGCTGGCCATCATCCTCTCAGCAGCGCGATAGGGTGTAGGATTTGCGCCGATGATCAGGCGCGACTTCCTGAAGTTGGCGTCCACGGCCGTCGGAACCGCAACGCTCGCGCCGTGGGTGCTCGAGCGTGAGGCCGCGGCTGCTGCGGAGGTCGACGCCGTGAAAAGCGCGTTCGCCGAGGCTGCGCTCACGAGAGCGAAAGTGCTCGGCGCCTCGTACTCGGACATCCGCATCAATCGCTACCGCTCGGAAACAATCGTCACGCGCGAGCGACAGGTCCAGAACGTCGCGCGCAATCAGGACTTCGGCTTTGGCGTCCGCGTGCTGGTGAACGGTACCTGGGGGTTCGCGGCGAGCAACATCGTCAGCGCCGACGAAATCCGCCGTGTCACCGCGGTGGCGGTGGATATTGCGCGTGCCAATTCGCTGTTCCAGCGAAAGCGCGTCAGACTCGCGCCGGTTCAGCCCGCGGTTGCGAGCTGGAAGAGCGCGTTCGAGAAGGATCCGTTCGACGTGCCGCTCGCCGACAAGATTCAGTTTCTGCTGGCGCTCAACGACACGGCGCTCAAGACCAACGGCGTCAGCTTCGTGAACTCGTCGATGCGCTGGGTCAACGAGCAGCGCTTTCTCGCGACGTCCGACGGGTCACGAATCGAGCAGTACCTGATTCGCGGCGACCCGCAACTGACGGTGACCGCGATCAATCGCGAGACGAACGACTTTCAGACGCGACGCTCGCTGCGCGGCCCGCAGGGACTCGGTTATGAGTACATCGAGAAATACCCGTGGCAGGCCGATGCAAGGCAGGCGGCCGAGGAAGCGGTCGAGAAACTGAAAGCGAAACCCGTCGAGCCCGGCAGGTACGACCTGATCATCCATCCAACGAATCTCTGGCTCACGATTCACGAATCGGCCGGCCATTCGACAGAGCTCGATCGCGCGCTCTGGTGGGAAGCCAATTATGCGGGCACGAGTTTCCTGACGCCGGATAAGACAGGCAAGCTTCGCTTCGGCTCGCCGCTCGTCAACATCGTCGCGGATCGGGTCCAGGCGACGGCACTGGCGACGGTTGCGTATGACGACGACGGCGTGCCGGCGCAACGGTGGTATTTGGTGAAAGACGGCATGTTCGTCGACTGGCAGACGAGCCGCGAACTGGCGCCGCTCGTCGGCCACAAGACGTCGTACGGATGCACCAACGGCGATTCGTGGGCGAGCGTTCCATTCGCACGGATGCCGAACGTGTCGCTCGAACCAGCCGCGCAGGACACGTCGCTCGACGAGCTCGTTGCCGGCGTCGAAAAGGGAATTCTGATCTACGGCGACGGCAGCTGGTCGATCGATCAGCAGCGCTACAACTTCCAGTTCGGCGGCCAGACATTCCGGGAAATCAACAAGGGGAAAGTCGGCGGGATGCTGCGTGACGTCGCCTATCAGTCGCGCACAACCGATTTCTGGGGCGCGTGTGACGGCATTGGCGGTCGGTCGACGTATGAACTGCATGGGGCGTTCAACGACGGCAAGGGAGAACCGGGGCAGGTGGGCGTCGTCAGCCACGGCGCGCCCGTCGCGCGCTTCCGCCAGATCAACGTGCTGAACACGTCGGTCTCGATGACGTGATGCTGCTGACAGAAGCCGACTCGCGCGCGATTGCCGCCAGGCTGCTTGGCTACGTCAAAGCTGACGATGCCGTGGTGTTCCTCCAGAGCGAGGATTACTCCCATTTACGATTTGCTGCGAACACGTTCCTGACAAGCGGTAAGCGGGAACGAACAACCGCGCGTGTGACGGTATGGATCGACAAGCGTCGAGGCTCGTCGTCAACGACGGACCTCACCGACGCGGCGCTGAAGCAGGCGGTCGAAGACGCACAGACATTCGCGAGGCTCGCGCCGGTTGACGTGGAATATCTCCCTTCGCTGGCGCAGCAGACCTACCGGGGCGGTCAGGGTTGGGTTGACGCCACGGCACGTGTGGACCTGCCCGCCCGCGCGCGGCAGATCAGCGAGGCGATCGCGCAATCGGAGAACGCGAAAATCATCGGCGCGGGCTTCCACGAGGTCGGGCTCCTCGCCCAGGCCACGGCGACCGCGCACGGCAATTTTCATTACGAGCGAGGATCGATCGTCGGGCTGGCGATGACTGCGCGGACGCCGGACGGGAGCGGCTCCGGCTACTTCGCGAGAAATCACGTCGATGTCGCGCGACTCGACACCCGACGCATCGCGCGAGAGGCGATCCGGCGGGCAGTCGACTCGCGAGGGGCCCGGATGCTGCCGGCCGGCGCGTATCCAGTCATTCTCGAAGCGCAGGCGGTCGCCGATCTGCTCGATTCGGGAGGAATGTCGTTCGATGCGCGCAACGCCGACGAAGGACGCAGCGTCTTCTCGCTGTCTGCAGGCGCCACGCGCGTCGGCACGAAGCTGTTCGACCCGCGCATCAACATCGTCAGCGACCCCTTCAGGCCGGAGTTGTCGAAATTCACGGCCAGCGACGAGGGCGTGCCGGCGCAGACGACATATCTGGTGCGGAATGGCGTCCTCGAGACGCTTCGCTACACGAGATTCTGGGGGCAGCAGAAGAATCGTCAGCCGAGCGGACCGCTTGGTCTGATATTGGAACCGTCGATGCCAGGCGTGAGCGTGGACGAGATGATCAAGACCGCGAAGCGCGCGTTGCTCGTCTCACGCTTCTTCTACATCCGCACGGTCGATCCGCGCTCGGCGTCGGTGACGGGGCTGACGCGCGATGGTGTGTGGTATGTCGAGAACGGCGAGATCAAATATCCGGTCCGCAACTTCCGTTTCAATCAGAGCATCGTCCTGATGCTGGGTCCCGGCAACGTCGATGCGATCGGCGTTCCCGAACGCGTTGCGAGCAGCGAGGGAGGAACGGACCCGCTGCTCGCGCCGGCGCTTCGTCTCAACGCATTCAATTTCACGTCGCAATCGGACGCGATCTAGGAGGCAGGTGGCAGGTGGCAGTGGGCAGGGGGCAGGACCGCGACCTCCTACCCCCTGCGACCTGCCCCCTGCCACCTATTGCGTGTTGTTGACGCGGAACGCGTTGCGATCGACCTGCGCGCCGCGGAAATAGACCGACGAGATCTTCCGCGTGTTCGTGATGTTGTCGAGCGGGTTGGCGTCGAGCACGAGGAAGTCGGCGCTCTTGTTCGCCTCGATCGTGCCGACGTCGGTCAGCCGCAGGAACTGCGCGCCGTTCCGGGTCGCCGCCACAATCACCTGCATCGGTGTCATCCCCGCCGCGACCATGTCTTCCATCTCGATGTGCGGCGCGTAGGGCGTGTTGCCGTCGGTGCCAACGACGATCTTGATGCCCGCGGCATTCAGCTTGGCGAGGTTCCGCGCCTGGATGGACCAGAACTCGTGCGCCTTCGCGTCATCCTTGTTCGCGGCCTCGATCTTGGCGAACTCGGCAGCGGGGATGCTGACACGCAGGAAGCTGAGGTCGGTGCGCACGCCGCGCTCCGGCATGTTCGGACCGATGACGAAGTTCGGGTTCTTTTTCACGAGCGTCATGAACTCGTCGTCAACGTCCTTGTCACGCACGTCGTGCGCGAAGGCGTCAACGCCGGCGCGCAGCATCCCCTTCGCATCCTCGAGCGTGTAGATGTGCGTGATGGTGCGAAGGCCCTTCTTGTGCGCCTCATCGATTGCCGCGCCATAGATGTCGGGCGTCAGCTTCTTCACCATGCCCATGCGGTCGTCGACCCAGATCTTGATGAGGTCGACTTTCTTCGTGGCTTCTTCGTCAACCGCCGCGCGCGCCTCCGCCGGCGACGACACCCAGTGAGGCGCCATCGTCCGTCCCGGCTCCACACCGGTGATTCCGCGGCCCGCCGTGAAGAAGCGCGCCGCACCAGGGATCTTTCCTTCGCGCGTTTCCTCCCGAATCTGGAACGAAATGGGCGTCGTGTCCTGTCCCATACTCTGCGCGGCTGTGACGCCGTAGTAGACGCGTCGTTTCAGGTCGTCGATCAGCATCTCGCGCGTCTGACTGAGATGGTTGTGAGTGTCGATGAGCGACGGCATCACGGTCTTGCCGGCAAGATTCACACGCGTTGCGCCCGCGGGCACGCGCACGTCACCCGTGCGGCCGACGGCCGTGATCCGGTTGCCGGTGACGACAAAGGTGGCGTTCTCGATCGGGGCGCGTCCGTCGCCGACGATGACGCGTGCGCCCTCGAAGACGGTCACGGTGTTCTGCGCCAGCGTGGTGAGTGGCAGCGCGGCGATCGCCGCCAGGACGAGAAGTTTCGCTCGGTGCATTGGGCCCTCCAGCGGGGGAACTTTATCACCTAAGGGTTTCATTGAGTTCAATGGGTTCAATAAACTACGCCCTCAACGGAGGCCTTCGATGAAAACGATCCTGTTCAGCCTCGCCCTGCTCGCGGCCGCGCCGGCGCTGGCGCAGCAGAGCGTTCCCGACATTCCTTTCGATTCGACGGCGGACTTTCTCAAGCTGCCAGGGGGCACGAACTTCGGCGAGGTGCCGGGCGTCGCGGTGAACTCGAAGGGGCATGTCTTCGTGTTCACGCGCTCGAACAGTGCCGGAGGTCCCGCGTACGCGCCGACGGCGGCGCAACTGTGGGAGTTCGGTCCGAAGGGCGAATTCATCCGCGAGATCGGCAAGGGCCTGTACGGCTGGTCGTTCGCGCACAGCGTCCGCATCGACAAGGACGACAACATCTGGGCGATCGACAAGGGCTCGGACATGGTGATCAAGTTCGATCAGAACGGCCGCGTGCTGATGGTGTTCGGCCGGCGCAAGGAATCGGCGGATGCGGAAACCAAGCCGTGGGAGAACGAGGATCCGCCGCTGCCGCACGTCGATGGCCTGTTCCGCCAGCCGACCGACGTCGCGTGGGATGCAGAAGGGAACATCTACATCACGGACGGTTACGTCAACTCGCGCGTCGCCAAATACGACAAGAACGGCGATTGGGTGAAGTCGTGGGGCAGCAAAGGCACCGGTCCCGGTCAGTTCCGGCTTCCGCATTCGATTGCAATCGATCGCAACAACAACATCTACGTCGGCGACCGCTCCAATCACCGCATTCAGGTCTTCGACACCGACGGCAAATTCCTGCGGATGTTCAGCATCGATATTCCGCCGGTGCCGGGAACGAAGGCCGTCAACGGCAACACGCCGACCGGCGATCGGCTGAAGGAACTGATCGGTGCGCCCAATTCCATCTGCATTACGTCCGGGCCCAATCAGGTGATGTTCGTCGGCGAAACGACCTTCCCTGGACGCGTGTTCAAGGTGGCACTCGACGGAACCGTGCTCGGCGTGATCGGCAAATCGGGCCGGCTGCTCAAGCAGTTCTCGGGCGCGCATGCGCTCGCCTGCCCGTCGGAAACGGAAGTCTACGTGGCGGAAACGTCGAACTGGCGCGTGCAGAAGCTCACGCTGCGTGCGCCTAAATAGGGTTCAATGGGTTCAGTAGGTTCAATGGGTTCATTAGGTCCTGTTCAATGGGTTCAGTCGGTTCCCAGTGGGTTCAATAGGGTTCATTGTGCCGAAAGAACCCATGAGCCCGAACGAACCCAAAAGAACCCCAAGAACCTACTGAACAGGACCTCCTGCACCCACTGAACCCACTGAACCTAAGAGACGCGCTGCAACTGTCCCCGGGAGAAGCCGCCCGGATTACCTGGTGAGTGGACGTTGAAGTAGAACGCCCCGGGGTTGTTGAGAATCTGCTGCGCGAGTGCTGGATCGACGGGGACATTGCTGAACGTGAAGTCGCCCGTGCCGCTGGGGAGCGCGACGGTGTTGGTCGCCGTCAGGCCCGTGCTGATGATCACCGGTCCATTCACGCCAGCCGGTGCGGGATGAATGTGGGCTCCCTGGATCGTAGTGCCCGCGGGATATCCCGTCAGCTGAAAGTAGAAGGTCGCAGTTGCCGCCGTGATCCCGCCGCTTGCGTCGCGTGTCACGTTGAACTGCACTTGGACGGCTCCGTGGCCAGTCGATTCCGTGCCCGTGATCGCAGGCACTTCGTTCGCGGGGGAGAGCTGGGCCGAGAAGACAAGCGGCGCCGCGGCCGAGGGCGCCGTGTCGTCGCTGCCGCAGGCTGGAAGGAACACGCACGCCACGAGGGCGAGAAGCGCAATGGTGATTCGATGCATGGCGGTCCATTCTAGAGCCGAGCGGCTCACTTGAAGCTCGGCATTTCCGTAGGGGCCGGCTTCAGCCGGCCCACCACGTCAGTGGTGATCGTCGGTGACGATATGCGGCCCATCCTGCTCGAGGCACGGGGGATCTTCCTCGAGCAGCGCCTTCGGATTCGGGTTGAGCCGCAGCGTCCGCCCCGTCATCTCCCACGGCTTGGTGAACACGCCCGGATCTTCAACCGTCGCACTCCACGTCAGCGTGTCTCCCTTGCGCGAGAGCCGTTCGACGACGTGCATCTTGTTGCTGTGGAACCAGCCGTCGGCGCCCAGCCAGCTGTCTTCGACGAGCTTTGTCGTGTCGATAACGAACGTCTCGCCGTCCCAGCGTCCGACTGAATCGCCGTTCCACGTCCAGTCCGTGTCAGCGTTGTGCGGACGACCGTCGGTCGGAATGACCCGGAACGTGGTACGCCCCTGATAGAGCAGGACAACAAGACCCGGCGTCTGCACGACCTGGCTCGGCGGGCCCATGCGCGGCACGCCAAGCGGCTTGCAGTAGAACACCGGATCGTTGAACTGCCGTTTGTCGGAAAGCAGCTGCACCTTCTCCGTCAGTTCCGGCTTGTATGGGGGCTTGTTCGGTTCGGCGGCCTGCCGTTCCTTCGCCGCGCGATCCATCTCGTCGAAGATCCGTTTGTCGTCGGGGCCGGTGCGGACCGGAAACAGGATGCGCGTCGATTCGCCCGGTGCGAGCGCTTTCACCGTCTCGGCAGCGCCGGCCCACACACCGGTCAGATCGGGATGACCATCGGCGGCACGCGGCGTTGGCTTTGCGGCGGCTGCGGCGCTGGCGTCAGCTCCGGCGCCGCCGGCACGACCCCGCTGCGCGAGCGCCGGCGACGTCACGAGCAGCAGTGCAACGCCGGCGACGATCACATGCTTCGTCATCACTAGGGGTTCTCTTTCGTTGCGTCGCCGAGCCAGATTTCGAGTTTGTGGCCGTCAGCAAACGTGATCGTGCGGAGGAACGCCAGGTTGGCGCCATCGCGCGCGCGGAACCCGAGGATGCTTACCGTTTCGCCGAATCCCAGAAGGTCGCGCGTGAGGCCGCCGCGCCGCAGATTCCCCGGCGGCAGCGTCGTCACCGCCCACTTCGTCACGGCACCCTTGTCATCCTTCACGTCGAGGTAGACATAAACATGCGGGTTCACCCAGTCAACCTTCGTGACGGTCCCCTTCAGCGTGATCGACTGGTTGATGTCGTATTCAGACTGGAGGGAATGGTGTGCGAGCGCCGGAGCGGCGGCGCCTGATAACGCGATGATGAGGCCCCCGGCCCATAGGATCTGTTTCATCGGTTCCTCTCAGAGATGCCGGTAATTATGTACCGGTGAGCCGGGTTCCGCCGAGCGACGAATTCACGCGCAGGCGGACCCGGCGATTAGAACGTCAGCTGTGCACTGAACTGAAGAATCCGCGGCTCCAGGACGAGTGTCGGCACCAGCCACCGCGCGCCAAATGCATTCGTGTCAGCCAGCACCGATCCGGAGTTCGTCACGTTGTACAAGTCAATGTTCCCCTGCACCTTGACGCGCTGCGTCAGGCGCACGCTCTTGCCCATTCGCAGGTCGAGTCGCGTTGTCCGACTGTCGTAGTACCTGCTGGGTGCGAGTAAGCCAACGGTGGCCGTGCGAACGCCGCCGGCGAGATCGCGTCCGAGCGACGGGGATATCAGCGCCGTCGCGGCCGCCCAGTCGGCGGTGTAGGCAGGACCCGACAAATTCTGGTAGAGCGCGCTGACAAAGAACTCATGCGGCAGCGGATAACTGCCATTCAGTTTGATCTGCGTATTGCCCGCAAACGGCGTGGTGACGCGGCAGAACGGACTGCTCGGCGTGACCGCAAAGCTGCCGGTGATGCTCAACTCAGGGAGCGCCTTGCGGACGTCGCAGACGTCGCTCGTCGTCCGGCCGGTATCGACACCGCCGCCGAAGCGGGCACCGGATGCGAAGCGTGCGTCCATTGAAAAGGTGAAGAAGTTCGACACCTGCGTTTGTTTCCCGAAATCCTTCGCGCGCGTGACGAGGTTATTGGACAGACCAAACTTCGTCGGCGAGATGTCGTAAAGATCGCACACCTGATACCCGCCACCGTTTGGGAGACGCGAGTCCTTTGGCGCCGTGACGCAGTAGCTATTGAAATCGGCCGCTGAGACGGCAAGGTTGTCGGTCACCCTGAAGTTGCCGTACCAGTTTCGGTAATAGCCGGCGGTGAGCGACATGTCGCGTCCGATCTGATGCTGGATTTCTGCGCTCATATCCCAGTTATAGGGACGCACGCCGAACCCTTTGAGCACCGAGTCGGAATACCTGGTCGTCACGACCGGATTGCCGAAGTTCTGGTTCTGCAGCGGCCCGCACTCGCCGTTCTGCGCGCGATTGGCGAGATTGCAGTCGGGGACATAGTTGCCATTGGTGTCAGTCCACGCGCGATTGACCTGGTTGACCGACGCGACAATGGGATTGTTCGCGTTGGCGATCTCGACGACCGATCGATTGACGTATCGACCGAGTGATGCCTTGATCGCGGTCTTGCCGTTGCCGAACAGATCGTAGGCGGCGCCAATACGCGAGTTGAGATCCTCCCAGAGAGGAACGTTATCCACCTGCGCGTAGCTGCGCTCGGGGAGCCATCCGTTTGGTGTGGCGTCGACGTGCTGCGCCGGCACGTACCCGTTGAAGTAGTCGTAGCGAAGACCGAGATTGAGCGTGAGCCTGCGAATGGCCCACTGGTCCTGCGCATAGATCCCCATGTCGTGGCGGAAGCGGTTCTGCAGCTCGTAGGGTGTCGCGTACTCCGTCAGGCTCACCGGCACGCCGTTGCTGAACGTGTAGCTCACGTTGCCTGTCGCGGCGACGCGATACGCCTTGAGGATGCCCTGCTCGTCCTGGAACCCGAATTTCAGCGCGTGCGTGCCAGTCACATAGGAGACTGAAAACCGCTCGCCGTAGCGGTCCTGCACGTTTGGATCGTCATATGTTTCGCGCGCGTTGAAACGGACCCCGGTCGTCTGCTCCAGAATCGAGATGGTGTCCTTCGTGACGCCCGGCTGCCGGAACTCAGGCCAGTGGTTGATCGTCGCCGACCAGGCCGCATCGACCAGCAGCCGACTGGTGAGCGGGGCGGTCCACGCCGTCTGATAGAAACCGGTGGGACGGAAGTGATACGCGCGAATGGCTTCCGGCGCCATGCCGACGCCGGAACTGATGGTGCCCGTCCGGCAGATGCACGCGTCCTGAAAATCGCCGAAGAAGCTGATCTTGTGTTTCTCCGCAGCTTGCCACGTCACTCGCGCGGCCTTCGATTCGAACCACTGCGTGCGGTTCGCGGGCCGCGTCGGATCGGGCGTGTAGAACGGGGTTCCCTGCGTCTTGTTCCAATAGAAACCTGCGAAGACGTAGTTGTTGCCCCATTCTCGGGCCGACGCAAAGAACCACAGCTTGTCCTTCTTGATCGGGCCGCCGAAGGTCGCGGTGCCGTCGTAGACGTTCAGAGGTCTGTTGACGGATGTAAGGCCGCGATTGATCAAATCGCTCGACAGGTTGTCGGACGAGAGCCGATTGTTCGTGTACAGGCCCGAGAGGCTTCCGGCGAACAGATTGCCGCCATCCTTCGGCACCATGTTGATCAGCACACCTTCGGCATTGCCTTCGGCCGTGATGCCGCTCGCCTGCAGCGTCATCTCCGAGACCAGCGCCGGATTCAGCTGATAGCCGGCGTTGCCGGTCATGTTCTGCACGCTCATGCCGTCGAATTGCGTGCGCGTGCCGCCCTTGCCGTGGAAATTGCCGCCGACCTGCGTCGCGTAGATGCCGCCGACATCCGCGATGCCGGCCAGGCCAAGCGTCAGGCCGATCAGGGCGTTGGCGTTCTTCACGCTCGTCGGCAGCACGTCGAGCGTTTCGCTCGAGACGACGGTCTGTCGTCGCACGTTCTGCGTGTCAACCAGCGGCGTCTCGCCGCTGACGGTGATCGTTTCCGCGACAGTGCTCACCTGCAGATCCGCGTTGACCGCGGCGGTGAAGCCGGCCGTGAGCACGATGCCCTCGCGGCGATAAATGCTGAAGCCCTGCAGCGTGAACGTGACGGTGTAGGTGCCGGGCGGCAGGTTGACGACGTTGTAGCGTCCCTCGCCGTCGGTGACCGCCACACGAATGCGCTCGATGAGCGCCGGGCTGGCGGCTTCAACCGAGACGCCTGGCAGCACGCCGCCTGACGCGTCGCGCACGGTGCCCGCGATGCCGCTCGCCTGCTGGGCCGACGCGGTGTTGGAAAGAAGAGCAGCGATCAGTGACACGAACATTGTCAGGCGTCGCATAGAGCTCCTTTTTGACTCGGTTTACTTAGACTTCGTCTCCGCCGCGCGCGCCGCACTCAGCATGTGTTCCAGCCCGAGGTTTCCTTCGTGGCACGCGTATTCGTAGATGAGACCGTCGATGCGATTCCACGGCATCTTCACCGTCCACGGCCGCGTCCACGTATCGGGATCGGAAACGGTGAATTGGTAATCGATCGTCCGATCGCTTGTGCGCGTGAAGCGCTCGACGAGTGTCATGTTCTTCGTTGCGTACTGGAATGTGGAGCCGCGCGCTTCGTCGGTGAAGTTCGTCGTCTCGACGACGAGCGTGTTGACGTCCCAGTGGCCGCGCGAATCGCCGAGCCACTGCCGAACTGTTGATGTCAGGTGCGGCTGGTTGCCGAGTGGAATGAGCCGGGTCTCGTGCATCTGCTCCTGCATGATGGCGACGTAGCCGGGCGACTGCACGATTTCGTAGTTGTTGTTGTAGCCGGTGGACAGGCGCGGCAGCGCCGACCGAATGATGCAGCGGCTGTAGACGTCGAAGTCGAGCCACGAGGCCGCGGACTTCTCGTTGTCGGACGCCTTCCGATCCTCCTCGCGCCGTTTCTGCGCGGCCGGCGTCAGCGGCGGAATCCGCCCATCAGGCGGTTCGACGATGAGTGAGGTGCGGCGATCGGCGACGATCTTGTTGCCACGGTCCCACCAGACCTGGTTGTACGCCAGGTTCACGTCCTGGACGGTGCCGGGCGTGCGATTGTCGACGTCGCCCGCCGCGACCAGCTGTTTTTCGTACGCCGCGGCTTCCGCTTCGGTGAGTACCGACTTGTCCTTGAACTGGGCGGGACGTTCGAGCGGCGTGAGCGTCTGGTTCGACCACGTCCCTTGCAGGTCCGGATCACCCCAAGGTGTCTTCGTTGCACCCGTAGCGGCGGCCTTTACCGCCGGCGTCTGTGCCTGCAACGAGGCAAGCGCGAGAACGAGTAGCGTCGCGAGTGCGGCTGGGCGCATGACGGTTGCTCCTTACTTACTCTGCGCGTCGTTGCCGACCGACGATCCCATCAACAGCTTGCGACCATCGGGAAATGTCATGTCGCGGCCGTTCGCCCGCTTGGCTCCATCACGCGCCTCGTAGCCGCTCACGACAATCTCGGTGCCCACGGGCAACGCTTCGCGCGTGAGGCCGAGGCGAAACAGTGTGTTCGGCGTGCCCGCTTCGACACCCCATTCCTCGGTGGTGCCGTCAGGCTTCTTCACGTCGATCCAGATCCAAGTGTGCGGATTGATCCATTGCACCCGTTTGACGGTGCCCTGCAGCTTGATCGGCTTGTTGACGTCGAACTCCGCCGAGAACGAGTGGTGCGCGCGCGCGGCAGGTGCGGTCATTCCGAGCACGAGCGCGGCAATCGCGGCAATGTGTGTCAGCTTCATTTCTTCCTCAGATGGCCGTAGATCAACTCTTCGGAGAAGGGGACGCATTTGAAATCGAGAAACTGCGCGTTCTTTTCGAGCCGTCGATAGAGCGGCAGCGAGATTTTCCATGGCCGCGTGAACACCTTCGGATCCGTCATCGTCGCTTCGTACTGAATGACGTTCTCACTCGCCGGCGTGTAGCGCTCGACGACGTTCAGCTGCTCGCTGTGAAAGTTGCCCGCGCGGTCGAACCAGGTGTCTTCGATCTGGTTCGTGACGTTCACAACGAGCGTGTCGCCTTCCCATTTAGCCCGGGACCATCCCATCCACGCGTCGGCCGGGCTTTCCCCGACATCGGACATGTGGATGATGCGGCTCGCGCTCGCAAACGGGTACGCAATGAGGATTTGCTTATCGCCCTGGATGATCTGAAACGGAAGCGGCATGTACGTGGCGCGCGGTACGCCCGGCATGTAGCACTTCGCCTCCGGATCGGCCGTCCACCGGTTCTTGAAGTTCTCTTTTTGTTTCTCCGCCGCCCACGGCTGATAGGGAATCTCGTTGCCCTCGACGATGCCGACGCCTGCCGGCTCGGAGAAGAGCGCGCCGAACTGCGGCGGACCTGGGCGCGCGCCGTGCGCGAGGATGTCCCAGTTGGCCTCGGTCACTGCCTGCCACAGACCATTGAAGTTTGGATGTCCGGCTATCCGCGGCTCACGCGCGGCGGCATTCTGACCGACGGCGTTACCTTGACCGTTGATACCAATCACGGTCATGGCGAGGAACAACGCGGCGATAGCAGCTCTTCCCATGGGGGCTCGTCCTGAAGGCGGCCTCTAGATAGCACATGGAAATCCCAAACCCCAAATCCCAAATCCCAAGCCCCAAACTCCCAGCGATGTGCGGGATTCTTGGGGTTTGGGATTTGGGTTTTGGGATTTACCTTAGAAATTCAGCTGAGCGCTGAACTGGACGATCCGCGGATCCACGATCGCCGTCGGCTGTCGCCACCGGGACCCGTACGCGGTGCCGATCGTCAGGATCGAGCTCGAATTCAGCGCGTTGTAGATGTCGATGTTCCCCTGCACACGCATCCGCGATGTGAGGTTGATGTACTTCGTCACGCGTAAGTCGACGCGTGTGATGCGCGGTTCGCGCAGGGTACCCGGCGCGATCAGAGGAATAGTGGCCGTCGCGGTGCACGGTGTCCGCGTGCCACACGCGGCGAGGTTGCGCCCCAATGTCGGTGCGATCTCCGCATTGCTCGCGGCGTAGGCCGCCGTGATCAGCGGTCCCGAAATGTTCTGGTAGATGCCGCTGACAACGAAGCCGGCAGGCAATGGATAGCTGCCATTGAACTTGAGCTGTGTCTGCGCGCCGAACGGCGTGACCGTGTGGCAGTTCAGCCGCTGCTGCGGCGAATCGACGACGAAGCAGTTGTCGCTGACCGACCGTCCCGTATCGATGCCGCCACCGAACCGCACGCCGGACGCCAAGCGGGTGTTGACGCCGAAGCTAAGGAATTGATTCACCTGCGACTGCGAGCCCAATGCTGAGGCGCGGCGAACCACGTTGTTCACGAGTCCGAACTTGGCCAGCGACACGTCGTACAGCCCGCAGACGTCATAGCCGCCGCCGCCTGGCAGCCGCGTATCGGCGGGCGCCTTGACGCAATACGGGCTGAAATCCTCGGGCGCGACGATCGTGTTGTCGGTCACCGACTGATTCCCGAACCAGTTCCGGTAGTACCCGCCCGTCAGCGCGACAAGCGGCGTCAGCTGATGCTGAATTTCCGTTGCCAGTTCCCAGTTGTACGGACGATGCCCGAAGCCGGAAATGACGTCGTCCGCGTAGGTCGTCGTGATGCCGACTTTGCCGAAGTCCGCATTCGAGACAGGGCCGCATTCACCGTTCGCGTTGAAATTCGAGAGATTGCAATCCGGGACGTAGTTGCCGTTGTCGGTCCACGTGCGCGTGACGCTGTTGACGGAGGTCTGAAGAGGGTTGTTGAGATTCGTGAGATCGACGCCGTACTTGGCGACGTAGCGACCGAGCGAGACCTTCAGCGCGGTGCGGCCGTCGCCAAACAGGTCGTAGGCGGCGCCGAGTCGAGGCGTCACGTCATTCCACAGCGGAACGCCAGTGACGGCGCCGAACTTCCGTTCGGGCACCCAACCCGAGGAGGTCGCGGGCACATCCTGCGGCGGTACGTATCCGTTGAAGTACTCATAACGCACACCGTAGTTCAGCGTCAGGCGATTGATGGTCCACTGATCCTGTACGAAGACCCCGAGATCCGCCTTCATCTTGTCGAGCGTGTCGTAGGGCGTCGCGTACTGCGTAATCTGGTTCGGCACGGCGTTGTTGAACCGGTAGTTCACATTGCCGCCGGTCACACCTGTGTAGGCGTAACGGAGTCCCTCTTCGATTTGCAGGCCCGCCTTGAACGCGTGGGAGCCGGTCACATAGGACGCCGATGCGCGTTGAGAATTCCGGTGCGTGTAGCCGCGAAACGCATACGTGGCCATCGCGTTGTACGCGAAGCCAAGCGCCTGGTCCGTGATCGACACCGTGTCCATCGTCACGCCCGGCGGCAGCCAGCGATCCGAGTGCGACACCATCCACGTCGATCCGGCTTCGAGCAGCAGCTTGCTCGTCACCGGCGAATTCCACGTGATCTGATAGAGATGCTGAGGGCGGAAGTAGAAGTAGGTGATGGCTTCCGGTGGAATACCGACGCCGGTGGTCGATCCGCAATTGCACGCGTCCTGGATGTCGCCGAATGCGCTGATCTTGTCCTTGGCCGTCGCCTGCCACGTGAGGCGCACGGCGCCTGACTTGTACCACTGATAACGACGCGCGGGGCGTGCGAAATCAGGCGTGTAAAACGGCGTCCCCTGCGTCTTGTTGTAGAACGAGCCAGCGTCCTGCACGCCATTGCCCCACCGGCGAAGTGAGTTGAAGAACCAGAGGCGGTCCTTGATGATCGGGCCACCGAACGTGAACTGGTTGTCGTAGATCTTGAGCGTCTCGCTTGTGGTGTTCAGCCCACGCTTCCGCAGCGCATCGGTCAGATTTGACCCGCCGAGGTGATCGTTTGTGTGCTCACGGGTAGGGTATCGAGCAGCTCCTTCGAGACGACGATCTGTTTCCGGACATTCTGCGTATCGACGAGCGGGCTCGCGCCGCTCACGGTGATGGTTTCGTCGAGCGCACCGACCTGCAGGTCGGTATTGACGGCGGCCGTGAAGCCCGCTGTCAGCTCGATGCCCTCACGACGCTGCGTGCGGAAACCCTGGAGCGTGAACTGCACGCCATAGGTGCCCGGAAGCAGACCGACAATGCTGTAGCGCCCTTCTCCATCCGTAACGGCGCTGCGCGTCTTCTCGATGAGCGCGGTGCTGGACGCGTCGACGGTGACGCCGGGGAGAACGGCCCCGGATGCGTCGCGGACGACACCTGCGATGCCGCTGGCTTGCTGCGCGTTGGCCGAATGGGAGAACAGCGCGAACGCGATCGTACAAACGACAGTCACACACAGAACTCGTCGCCGCATTAGATGCCTCCGGTGCGTCACCTTATACCGCAGTTCGGC
>DASTZI010000382.1:0-24617 GCA_035764385.1 Vicinamibacterales bacterium | reverse complement strand
TCAACATCAATTCACCCAAACAACTTGGCGAGATCCTCTTCGACAAGCTGCAGTTGCCCGCGACCAAGCGCACCGGGCGGACGCGCTCGACCTCCACGGCCGCCGAGGTGCTCGAAGAGCTCGCGCTGACGCACGAACTTCCGCGCCTGGTGCTGGAGTGGCGCGCGTTGATGAAGCTGAAAGGCACGTACATCGACGCGCTTCCCGTGATGGTGCATCCGCAAACCGGCCGAGTGCATACCTGTTTTAACCAGGCGGTCGCGGCCACGGGCCGTTTGAGCAGCTCGGATCCGAATCTCCAGAACATTCCGATTCGAACCGAGCTCGGCCGCGAGATCCGGCGCGCATTCATCGCGGATGCAGGCCATGTCCTGATCTCGGCCGACTACTCGCAGATCGAACTCCGCGTGCTTGCCCATATGGCCGGCGAGCCGGCGCTCATGGATGCGTTTCGCAGCGGCGAGGACATCCACGATCGCACGGCGCTGCAGCTGTTTGGGCCCAACAGCGGCCTGTCGCGTCACGAACTCCGCAGTCGTTCGAAAATGGTCAACTACGCCGTGCTCTACGGGAAGACACCGTTCACACTGGCAAAGGACATCAACGTCACGCAGGAAGCCGCGCAGGAGTTCATCGACGCGTACTTCCGTGGCTTTCCGAAGGTGCGCATATTCATCGATCAGATGCTCGAGGAAGCGCGCCAGACCGGAGTCGTCAAGACAATGTTCGGACGGCGCAGACTGGTGCCGAACTTGATGAGCCGCAATTTTCAGATGCGGGCGCAGTCCGAACGCGAAGCGGTGAACATGCCGATTCAGGGAACGGCCGCCGACATTCTGAAGCGCGCCATGATCGATCTGCACGGCGAGCTGCTGCGACGCAAGCTGCGCACGCGCATGATCCTCACCGTGCACGACGAGCTGCTGTTCGAATCGCCGAAGGAAGAAGCTGACGACGCCGCGGCGCTGGTGCGCGAACGGATGGAGAGCGCCGTGAAGCTCGACGTTCCACTCGACGTTGATGTTGGAATTGCTGAGAACTGGCGCGACGCTAAGCCGTAATCTCGCCGCCTATCGCCACTGTTGCTTCACTGACTCCCACTGCGCGCGCATCGCGTCGGTGGAATCCACCTGGTCGCGCGCCCGGTGCGCACGCGCTCGCTCAGGAATCACCGCCTGCATCACGAGCCGATCGATGTCCGCTCGCAGTTGCTCGGTGCCCGGACCGAGCGTCGCGCGCACCCAGGCGGCGACCGCTGCATCCCACGCCGCGTCGAGATCGCCCGCGGCGCGTGCCGCCACCGCGAGCCAGTAGTTCGCCGGCGCGCTGCCTGGATCGCGGCGGAGCTCGTCCTCCATCCTGGCGGTAATCTGCGCGGCGAGACGCGAACGACGTTCCGACGGCGCAACCTGCGCCTCGCGATCGACGGCGGTCGCCCACCAGTCCAGCAGAAGCATGCGATCGCGATCGGGAAGTGGTGCGCTGCGCTCGAGGGCCGTGTCGAACAGATCGGCCGCCGCGCCAAAAAAATCGGTCAGATACAACGACTGGCCGAGGCCCACGAGAAAATCGACTTGATCTCGACCGGCCAGTGCGGACGCGCGAATCGTGTTCAGCGCATCCCGCGCCGCGACCAGATCTTCTGGATCGGCATTCCGTCTGAAGCGTTCAAGCCGCGCGCGTGCTTCGACCAGCGCGGCGGCGTCCGCCCCCGGCGTCTGCGTACGCGCGAGCGCTGCAGCCGCAATCGCGCCATCGTAGTCTGCGGCGTTGTACAGCGTGCGCGCACGCATCAACGATGCAGGCTCCGCCGCGTCGGCCACGTGGACGGCCAGCAGCGCCGCCACCGCGAGCACCACTACGCGCATCCGAACATCCTAACGTCCGGAGATGCTTTGTTACAATCGGCCCAATGGCGGTCCCGGTGGTCGTGCCTCGCGCGGAGCACGCAATCTCGCGCAAACAGATCGACCCCGACGCCTTGAAGGTTCTCTACCGCCTCCATCAAAACAACTTCGCCGCCTACCTCGTCGGCGGCAGCGTCCGCGACCTGCTGCTCGGCCGTCGTCCCAAGGACTTCGACATCGGCACCGACGCGCACCCGTATCAGGTCAAGCGTCTCTTCAAGAATTGCTGGATCATCGGACGGCGCTTCAGGCTGGCGCACGTCCGCTTCGGGCCCAAGACGATCGAAGTGGCCACCTTCCGCCGCCAGCTGACCGCCGCGGAACTGGCCACCCCAGAAGAGCCTCATGAGGGCATTCCGCTCGAACATGCCGGGCATCACGACCGGATGCTCCATCGCGACAACACGTTCGGGACTCCCGAGGAAGATGCGTTCCGCCGGGACTTCACCGTCAACGCGTTGTTCTACGACATTGCCGACTTCTCGATCATCGACTTCACAGGCGGACTGCGAGACCTCGACGAGCGCGTGATTCGATGCATCGGCGATCCCACCGAGCGGTTCCAGGAAGATCCCGTCCGGATGATGCGCGCCGTCTCGATGGCCTCGCGGCTCGATTTCACGATCGATGCGCCAATCGACACGGCCATCACGGCGCATCGAGGAGAGCTGGCGCGCAGTGCTCCCGCCCGGCTGGTGGAGGAGATCTACAAACTGCTGCGCGCCGGATCCGCTGAAAGAGCATTCCGAATGCTCGCGGAGCGGCGACTCCTCGAGCCGATTGCGCCGGAGCTGCAGAAACGGGCGAGCGACGGACTGTGGAGATCGCTGGCTGCCCTCGACACCTATCGACGCCAGTTCGACGAGACGCCGGAGGCACTCACCAATGCGGTGCTACTGGGCACGTTGCTGGTTCCGGTCGGCTACGACTTCAGACCACCGCCTGTCGTGTTCAGTGACGACGGCCGCCCGAAGAAAGAGCCGGCATTGTCACTCGGGCTTCTTCCGCTGGCACGCCGGGACGTCGAACGGCTGCGGCATATCCTGAGCCTGCAGCGCCGCCTCCTCGATCTGCACCTCTCCCCACGTGCACGAAGAGGCCTTATGCATCGTGGACCTTTCCGCGAAGCGCTGACGTGGCTGGAGATTCACGGGCACGCGCCTGAGGCGCTCGAGCACTGGCGCGGGTTCATAGAGGCAGCCAAGACGTTCGAAGGCGAAGAGGGCGCCGACGCGCAACGACCACACCGTCGTCGTCGTCGACGCCGGCGACGGCCCTATCGCGCCCCGACGACGTAGCCACTCCACAGCACCACCCGCCCCTATCCATGCTTTCGCTCGAACTCCCGCATGAAGGAGACGAGCGCATCGATGCCCTCTTCCGGAAATGCGTTGTAGATGGAGGCACGCATTCCGCCCACAGACCGATGACCTTTGAGGCCATCGAACCCGGCCGCCGTTGATTCCTTCACAAACTGCTTCTCGAGTTCTTCGCTCGAAAGCCGGAAGGTCACGTTCATCAACGATCGATCCTGTTTGCGAGCGGTGCCTCGATAGAAGCCCGTCCGGTCGATTTCCGCATAGAGCTTTGCGGCTTTGCGCTGGTTGACTTTCGCAATTGCCTGGAGACCGCCGATCGACCGCAGGTACTTCATGGTCAAGCCGAGGATGTAAACGCCAAAGGTGTTCGGGGTGTTGTAGAGCGAATCGTTCTCCGCCTGCACCTTGTAACTCAGCATCATCGGGAGCGCATCCGCCGAGCGCGGCAACAGGTCTTCGCGAATGATGACCAGGGTGACGCCCGAAGGCCCGAGGTTCTTTTGGGCACCCGCGTAAATCAACGCATGCCGTGCGATATCAATCGGGCCGCTGAACATGTCCGAGGAGGTGTCGTTGACGAGCGGCGCATCGCCGACATCCGGCAGCGATTTCCACTGCGTTCCCTCGATGGTGTTGTTGCTGGTCATGTGCACGTATGCCGCGCCGGGCGTCAGTTTGATTTCGGCGGGTTCGGGCAGCCGCGAATAGTTCTCGCTCTTTGTCGTCGCGGCGATATTCACCTTACCGACCTTCTTTGCTTCCTTCGCCGCCTTGTCGGCCCATGAACCGCTGTCGATGTAATCCGCCGTCTGGCCCGCCCCGAGCAGATTCATCGGCACCATCGAGAACTGCAGGCTGGCGCCCCCCTGCAGCATCAGGATCTTGTAGTTAGCGGGAATTCCTGCCAGCGCTCGAATGTCGTCCTGCGCCTTGTGCATCAGGTCTTCAAAGGTCGTCGAGCGATGGCTGATCTCCATCACGGACATACCGACGCCCGGCAGCGCCATCAAATCGCGCTGCGCCTCTTCGAGCACAGTCAGCGGAAGGACCGCGGGACCCGCGGAGAAATTGAACACGCGTGTTGCTGTAGGCATGAAAGAGCTCCGTTGGTACAACTAAATCTTAACGAGGTACAAGTTCAAGATGTCCTGGTTGCCGCCGGCGATCGTCGCCAGCAGGGCTGCGGGTGGCTCGCGGTCGAGATTGATACGGGCGATCGCGGCCTCGGCACCCTCGAACACGATGTTCTCGGTTTCCTGAACGTTGAGGTTGCCCGCACGCAAGTGGTCGAAGACATGCGCCAGCACACCTGGACGATCGCGGTGACGCACGACGAGCATGTGTGTTGCTGGTGTCGTGGTCGCCAGATTGACGACATTCGGCACTTTGCCTGTCTCTTTGTAGACGCGCACGATCCGCGCTGCCTCGCCTGCGATCGCTTCCTGGGCCTGCTCTGTTGAGGCGCCGATATGATGCGTCCCGATCACGCCGGGAAGCGTCAGCAGCGGATCGGTGAACTCACCAGTGGACGCCGCTGGCTCGTTCGGAAACACGTCGAGCGCGACGCGGATGCCACGGCTGCGCACGGCATCGGCCAGCGCTCCGTGATCGACGATCTCGGCGCGTGAGGTATTCACGAAGTACGAGCCCGGCTTCAGCCGATCGAGCAGCGACCGGTTGACGAGATTGCGCGTGTCGCTTGCCAGCGCAAGGTGCACCGTGAGAATGTCCGCCTGATCAGCGACCGCTTCGGGCGAATGGACGACCGTTACGGGGGGATCGGGGATCGGGGATCGGGGATCAAGAGCCATTGATCCTCGATCCAACGCTATTGATCCCTGATCCCCGATCCCTGATCCCCGATTGAACCGCCGGCTCCAGACGACGACTCGCATCCCAAATGCCAGCGCGCGGCGCGCGACTTCCTGGCCGATGTTGCCGTAACCCAGAATGCCCAGCGTCCGCCCGAACAGTCCACGCGCGTGGGAATACTCCTTCTTGTTCCATTTTCCGGTTCGCAAATCGCTGACGTTCTCGGCAATGCGCCGGTCGAGCGCGAGCATCAATGCAAATGTCAGCTCCGCAACCGCGATCGAGTTCTTGCCGGGGCAGTTCGACACGTAAATGCCACGGCGCGACGCCGCGTTCACATCGATGGTGTTGACGCCCGCGCCGGCGCGCACGATCAGCGACAACGTCGTGTCGGCGAGCATCGGTTCGGTCACCTTCGTGCTGCGGACAATCAGGACGTCCGGCCGCCGCGCTGTGAGCACGTCCGCGAGCTGCCGATCGGCAAGCGACGGCTCGTACACGACCTCGCATCCCGCCGCAACGATCGCGTCGATGCCGCTTTGCTCGAACTGGTCTGCGATGAGAACTTTCATTGAGGTCGGCTGCACCCAGAGGGCCCACCTTGACGTGGACCACGATCAACCTTCAGGTGGACCTAGATCAGATGAGACAGCAATCCATCCCGAAGCTTCGGCTCGAACCACGTCGACTTGGGCGGCATGATGCCGCCGGCATCGCACACCTCCATCAGGTCGTTCACGCTGACGGGATACAACGAGAACGCCACCGCATACTTGCCCGACCTGACCAATTGTTCGAGCTCCGCGGTGCCTCGCGCGCCGCCGACGAAGTCGATTCGCTTATCGCTCCGCACATCGCCGATGCCGAGCAGTGGCGCGAGCACGTTCTGCTGCAGGCGACTGACATCGAGACCGTCCGATGCGCTCAAACCCGAGGGCGCCTCACCGAGATCGATCGTCTGCCATCTGCCGTCGAGGAACATCGCCACGTGTCCCTTCCGTGCCGGCGTCGCCGGTCCTTCTTTCACGGGAAACTGCTCACGCAGTTTCGCGAGGAAGGACGCTGGCGAGTGCGCGCCGAGATCTTTCACCACGCGGTTATACGGCAGGACCTGCATCTGGGTATCGGGGAACGCGACGGCAAGCACCCTATCCGACTCGCAGTGTGGCCCGGCGGTCGCGCGAAGCTGCTGCCGCGCGCGCGCCGCGCTGGCGGCGCGATGGTGCCCGTCCGCAATGTACAGAGACGGAATGGCATCGAACGCCGCCACCAGGTCTCGGAGTTCGCCCTCGTCTGCGCGCCAAATCGTGTGATGCACCCCGTCGGGTGCAGTGAAGTCAAATAGCATCGAGCCGCGCATCACGTCGTTCACGATTGTGTCGACGGTGTGTGAGGCGCGGTAGGTCAGAAACACGGGACCGGTTTGGGCGCGCAGCTCGATCATGTGGCGCGTACGGTCGTCTTCTTTGTCGGGGCGTGTGTACTCGTGTTTCTTGATGACACCTCGCTCGTACTCATCAATAGAGAACGTCCCCGCCACACCTGTCTGTACGTGGTTCCCCATTTTGAGGCGGTAGACATATAGGGATGGCGAATCTTCCTCCACCAGCGGCGCCTGCCGTTTGAGCGTCTCGAAATTCTCGACGGCCTTCCGGTAGACGCCATCCGAGTAGGGATCCGTCTGAGCCGGCAAATCGATTTCGGCTCGCGATACATGCAGAAAACTGAGCGGATTGCCCGCAGCCAACGCATGGGCTTCCCCAGCGTTGACGACGTCATATGGAACCGCGGCCACGCGAGCGGCCGATGCGGGCGTGGGCCGCAGTGCGCGAAACGGGACGATGAGTGCCATGGAAGAAAAAATTATAGCGTGGCACACGGATTGATTAGGCGAACGCTGCCTTGGTCGCGGCGCTGTTGTTCGTTCTTGCACTTCTCAGCTGCACGCCTGCCTTCGCGCAGGGGACCGGAGAGATCTGGGGACGCGTCGGCGACGTGAACGGCAAGGCCCTCAGCACCGCCGGTGTCTCGATCATGAACGTCGATACCGGCATCGACCGCGAGACTCACGCCGATCGCGAAGGACGATTTGGCTTCGTCGCGTTGCCGCCCGGACGTTATCGGGTCACCGCCTCGCACGACGGTTTCGCAAGCCAACGGCAGGACGACATCACACTGCTGCCTGGCCACCGCATGCAGATCGAGTTGCGTCTTCACCTGGCACCTTTGCCGGAGACTATCGCGCTCAATCCGTATCCGCCGATCCTGGAGTCGGGACGAACCGACGCAAGTGGATTTATCGCCGAAACGGAAATCGACGCGTTGCCGATCGAGGGCCGTCGATACCTTCGGCTCGCGGAGCTCACACCGGCAGTCACCACGGATATGGAGACCGGCGGTATCCGCGTGATGGGTTTGCCCAGCGCACAAAACCGGATCGTGATTGATGGCTTCGATCACACCAGCAGCATCAGCGGCGACCCGATAGGCGGCGAAGGGCCGTTGCGCCTCCCGTACCAGCTCAGTCAATGGTCGGTGGAGGCCTTCCGGGTGCAAACCAACGGCGCGCCGGCCGAGAACGGCCGCGCGGGAGCTGCCGCGATCGACGTGGCCACCAAGGCGGGCTCAAATGCGTTTCACGGCTCAGGCTATGAATTCTTCGGCAACCGCGCTCTCAACGGCCGGAACACCCTGGACGAGCGGGCCGGCTTGCCGAAGCCGCCGTTCCGCAGCCATCAGTTCGGCGGCATAGCTGGTGGACCCCTGCTTAAGAGTCACAGCTTTTTTCTGGTCAGCTACGAGGGGCTGCGCCGCCTCGACACCCCATCGGGATCACCGGACCTGACCCCATTTTCGCCCGTCGGGCCTGCGGCATTGAGCGGCGTGGAACGAGCACTGACGCGATTGCCGCGGGACCAACAGCAGGATCTGATCTTCGCTCGGATGGATCACGACTACCTGAGGCAGCACGTCACGATCCGATACGTCGACCAACAGTTCGCGGGCCAGGCGATCGACGCCACTCGTTTCCAGCCGGCGCTCTCGAGCGATGGGCGGGCGTACCTACGTACACGTTCCGGAACCGGGTCGCTTGCGAGCACGATTGGAAATGGGCTGGTCAACGAAGCCCGCGTCCAGTACGCGGATACGCGCGACACTGAAAACGCGCCTTCGACTCCGGCGCTTGTTATCCGGCAGGGCGGCAGCTTCGTCGCCCAAACCGGCTCGAGCTTGTTTGGTCCGCACCGCTTTGCGACCAAGCGGCTGCAGATCGGTGATTCCGTGTCCTGGATTACTGGCGCGCATTCGATGAAAACGGGCGTCGACGTGCTGCAGGATCGGAATGCCATCGCATTCGGACCGCTGACAACTCTGGGGTTTCAGACGATCGGCCGAGCGGCGACGGGCTCGAGCGATTGGTTCGTGCAGACACTAGACACGGGAACCGTCCATCCCGACGCGAACCAGTATGCCGCCTTCCTTCAGGACGCATGGCGCGTCACGCCAGCCTTGACGATGGACCTTGGCGTCCGCTACGACGTGCAGGGTTTGCTGGGCAGCGGCATCACGACTGCGCAAAACAATTGGGCGCCCAGAGTGGGCGTGGCGTATGCGCCGGGCGAACGCAAACATGTATTTCGTGCCGCATATGGACTCTTCTACGGCACGACACCGGCGCTCATCCCGGGACTTGCGCAGGCGTTCGGTGACGACCCGCCTCACACACGGCCCGCATCGCTCGTCATCGTCGATCCGAGTTTCAAGACGGCGCGCGTGCATCAGGCCAGTGCCGGCTGGGAAGTCGAGAAGTACCGAGCTGGTTCTTTTGGTGTCGAATATCTGTTCGCTCGGGGAGAACGGCTGCCGCGCCCGGTCGACATCAACATCGGCGGGCGTTTCCCCGGGGTGGATCGTGTGATCTCGTTCCAGAGCAGCGGGCAATCTGTTTATAACGGTATCGCGCTTCACGCGCGCGGCCGCGTGCTGCAGCAACTGTTCTACACGATCGCCTATACGTACTCGCGGTCTTCCGAAACGCCGCAACAGCCGATCGCGATGGTCTTCGGCGGCCTCAACGACCGTGGTTCGTTGTCGATGCACGGCAACACGCTCGAGACACGCGCGCCCGGCGAAACTGATCGGCAGCATGACGTCTCGATATCGACCATGTATGACACGTCGATGCTGGCCGTGAATCGGAGTGGACTCTCAAAGAACCTCATCGCCAATTGGGAGTGGGGCTTCGTGTACACGCTGCAGACCGGCCGGCCGTTCAGCGCGTACGTCAACGGTGATCTCAACGGCGACCGCAACGCGTTCAACGAGCTGGCGCCCGGTACGACCTGGAACCAGTATCGCCTGCCGTACCAGGCCTCCGTCGATCCACGCATCGCGCGACGCTTTCAGATTGCCCGATCGCGACAATTGCTGGTGATTTGGGAAGCGTTCAACATCTGGAATCGACCGAACTACACGGCCGCCGACAACACCCTGTATTCGATCAGTGCGGGATCCCTGTCGTCTAACCCGCTGTTCGGTCGCAAGACGGCGCAGGCCAACGGTCGCGTGATGCAACTCGCGGCGAGGTTTGTCTTCTAGCGCGCCTTGCGTTCGGGGAACGCTGCCCGGGCGACCGGCTCATGCAGCACTGTCGCCGGTGGAGTAGACGGCTCCGCGGACGTCGTACGCATCAATAGCTGGAGCGCCGCTGCGCCCTCGCCGCGGCTGTGCCGCGTGCTCGCAAGTTCTGAGAACGTGCGCTGCGCGTCGACTGCCGACCTGAACGCAAGCCGAGCATGAATTTGCAGCGCCGCCTGCAGCCACGTGCGGAGTGTGAGCCCTGCCGCCGATCCGGACAGCGACGCCGCTTCGGTCGCCGACATCACAAGGTCGGAAACGCCACGAGGGTACTCGGTTCCCCGCAGCGGCCGCCGCAGGATCAGCGCAAGAATACATGCCCCCATCTGCGTCACGTCAGTCTGCTGATCGAACCGTGCGAGGCTCGCGGCCGGCGGCATGGCGAGGCGAAATTCCTTCCACAGCGCTTCGCGATTTCGCTGCAGCGCCTCGAGCCCCGCGCCAAACACACCATCGGTGAGAATCACGCGACCATCGTTGGTGAGCAGAATGTGGGCAGGGTTGATGGCGCCATGGGCAAGGCCCCCTGGCCAGGCGTGCACCGAGGCGACCGCATTGATGATTGATGACGCGAGCTCGAAAATGGCGGGGTCCGCCACTATCTCGTTCGTGCTCTCGAGGTGCGCGAGAAGGTGAGACAGCCGCACGCCAGATGGCACTTCGGTCACGATGTTGAGCGAGGCGCCCGATCGCTCGAGCCGGCGCACCGCCGCAAACGATCGCATGTCGAGATCCGCGTAGCGCGAGGCCCGGGTGCGGATCGCCTGTTCAACGATCGGGTGATTCGCCAGGACGGGCGCTAAAGCAAGCACCTCGGTCTGTGTACGTCCATCGAGTTGAACCCGGCGAAACCCGAGTCCATCGTCGAGCGAATAGGGCTGTCCTGGGACGGCGCGTCTGACCACGCGCCGGCCTTTTTGCAACGAGCGCGCCCGTGAGCGGTGGGCGGATTCGCCCACAAAAAACGCGATTTGGTGAGGCGGCCACGCTCGAACTGACAGATCGGTCACACCTGTTACACTCGTGCCGGTTCCCATGGTTGTCCTGATTGGCATCGCCGCCGCAGCCGTTGCGGCGGTCCTGGCCTTCTGGTTCACGCGATCGGCGGCGCAGCGTCAGCATGCCGACGACCGGGCGGCGCTCACCGCCGAACTGGCGGCCGCCAAACGCGACAACGAGTGGCTCTCCGGCCAGATCGAACGCGAACGGCAGGCGCTCGGGACCCTTCGTGACACATTTCAGTCGCTTGCCGCCGACGCACTCAACACCAACCGCAGCGCCTTTCTCGATCTCGCCAGAACGTCATTCGAGGGTTTTCAGAAGGAAGCGACGCTGCAGTTCGACTCGAGGCAGAAGGCCATCGATGGCCTCGTCCAGCCGATTGCGGACACGCTGAAAAAAGTCGACGGCAAGCTGGCGGAGGCCGAACGCGACAGGATCGAGGCCTACGCCAGACTCACCGAAAAAGTGAGCGCCCTCGGGTCGACGGCAGACTCCTTGTCGCGCGCCCTGCGGACGCCCGCCGTACGTGGCCGGTGGGGAGAGATGCAGCTGCGGAGAGTCGTTGAGATTGCGGGCATGCTGCAGCGCTGCGACTTCGACGAACAGCCGCCCCTTCAGGGCGACAACGGCCGGCTTCGGCCCGATCTGATCGTTCATCTTCCGGGAAGCAAGCAGATCGTCGTCGATGCAAAGTCGCCGCTCGAGGCATTCCTGGACGCCCAGGATGCGTCTGACGATGACGTGCGCGCCGCCAGACTGCAGGCGCACGCACGCCAGGTCCGCGATCACATGGACCGCCTTGGCAGCAAGGCGTACTGGGAGGCGCTCGCCACTTCGCCAGAGTTCGTCGTGATGTTTCTGCCGGGAGAGACGCTCTTCAGCACGGCATTGCAGCACGACGTTCGCCTGATTGAGTACGGATTGGACCAACGCGTCCTGCTCGCGAGTCCCATCACGCTCATCGCGCTGCTCACCACGGTCGCGCACTCCTGGCGGCAGGAAGCGCTAACTGAAAACTTTCGGGAAGTTGCCGCCCTTGGTAGAGAGTTGTACGAGCGCCTCGCAACGTTCTCGGGACACCTGAACGAAGTTCGGAAAAAGCTCGATGGCGCGGTGCAGTCGTACAACCAGGCCGCCGGCTCATTTGAATCGCGCGTTCTCGTCACCGCCCGCCGGATGAAGGACTTGGATGTCACGACGGCGGAGGAATTGCCGCCCGCCGAGACCATCGATACGGTCCCACGTGTGTTGAGGCAAATCGGGCTGATGGGTTTGCCCGATGAGGCCACCACCGAAGACGTCGGATCAATCTAGTCGTTCTACGCCGCGCCACGTCGAAGATCTCGCCAAAGCAGCAAAGCCGCGACGGGCTTGTCTCGCCGAAGCGGCGAAGCCGCGAAGGCGGACACATATAATTGCGATATGGAGTTTGACGCCGGAACGTCGGCGCCAGCGGCTCCGCTTGATTTCGTGCGCGAGATCATCGCGGAGGACCAACGCAGCGGGCGGCACGGTGGCCGTGTGCATACGCGGTTTCCGCCGGAGCCGAACGGATATCTGCATATCGGCCACGCCAAGGCGATTTGTCTCGACTTTGGAGTGGCACGGGAGTTCAGCGGCCTCTGCAACCTGCGCTTCGACGACACGAATCCGACCAAGGAAGACGTCGAATACGTGGATGCCATTCAGGAAGACGTGCGCTGGCTAGGGTTCGACTGGGCGGCGATGCTCTACGCGTCGGACTATTTCGAGCTGCTCTACAGATACGCCGAGCAGCTGATTCGCGACGGCAAGGCCTATGTCGACAGTCTCAGCGCCGACCAGATACGGGAGTACCGCGGCACGCTGACCGAGCCGGGGCGGAACAGCCCGTACCGGGATCGCAGTGTGGAGGAAAACCTCGATCTGTTCCGGCGGATGCGGTCGGGTGAATTTCCAGACGGCACGCACGTCCTGCGCGCCAGGATTGATATGGCGTCGCCAAACATCAACATGCGCGACCCGACGTTGTACCGAATCCGGCACGCGGCTCACCACCGCACGAACGACGCCTGGGTTATCTATCCGACCTACGACTACGCGCATCCGATTTCTGACGCCATCGAAGGCATCACGCATTCTCTGTGCACGCTCGAGTTCGAGGACCATCGGCCGCTGTACGACTGGTGTGTTGACGCGCTCATCGGCACAGCGCGCGAATTCAAGTCGCGTCCGCAGCAGATCGAGTTCGCGCGGCTGAATCTGAACTACACGGTGTTGAGTAAGCGCAAGCTGCTGGCCCTCGTGCAACAGCAGTTGGTGTCTGGATGGGACGACCCGCGTCTGCCGACGATTGCCGGCATACGACGACGGGGCTACACGGCGGAGGCCGTCCGCGACTTCTGCGCCCGGATTGGGGTCGCGAAGAAGGAAAACATCATCGATATCGCGTTGCTCGAGCACTCCGTGCGCGAAGACCTCAATCGCCACGCGCTGCGTGCGCTCGCCGTCCTTCGGCCGCTCAGGCTCGTCATCGAAAACTATTCCGAGGGACGCGTCGAGCAGCTCGAGGCCGTCAACAATCCGGAAGATGCCACCGCAGGCACCCGCCGTATTCCGTTTTCACGCGTGCTCTACATCGAGCAGGACGATTTCATGGAGACACCTCCGAAGAAATTTTTCCGGCTGTCTCCAGGCAGCGAAGTGCGCCTGCGCTACGCCTACATCGTCAAGTGCGAGCGCGTCGTCAAGGATGCAAGCGGTGCCGTGACCGAAGTGCGCTGCTCCTACGATCCTGAATCGCTCAACGGCGCCACCGCATCACGGCGCGTGAAGGGCACGATTCACTGGGTCTCGGCGGAGCACGCAGGGAATGCCGAAATTCGTCTGTACGATCGCCTGTTTTCCTCCGAAGACCCGGGGGCGGACGGACGCGACCCGCTCGACGATCTGAATCCCAACTCGCTGGAAGTCATTGCGGGTGCGAAGGTGGAGCCGTCGCTGATCCCCGCGGCCGCCGGTCATCGGTTTCAGTTCGAGCGGCAGGGTTATTTCTGCGTCGATCCCGACTCACGACCGGGCCAACCGGTGTTCAACCGAACGGTCACGTTAAAGGATTCCTGGGCGAAAATTCAGAAGCGGTCGTGACGGGCGCACCATTCGGCAAGCTGCCTGGCGACTTGCATCGCACCCGGCTCGGTCGACATGCGATCGGATGGCCAGGGCAAACGCCACGTCCAATTCGAGTTATTGACGGTCGCCGGCTGATTGATCCGATCGCGCCAGCCGAAGATGTCGCCGATCGGCAGGATGAGCGTATCGGAGCCCGATGCGAACAAGGTCTCGAGCAGCGCCTCGTGAAGCGCATGGGGCATTCCCGGCATGTCAGCGGCCGCAACGTCTTCATCCGACAGCAGTGCACGCACTGACGGGATGGCCAGGACCGCTTCGCGCTCGGCCCGCGATGCGTCTTCCCACCAAACGACCATTGGCTCGGTGTCGTGGGTGCCCGATGTCGCCACCGACACCGACGGGTACTCTCTGGGGTCCTTGAACGGTTGTCCCTCCGCATGCCAGTGGCGTTCCCAGCGGAAGACCTTGTAGCCGGCAATTCCCAGGCGCGACAGCGATGCTCGGACGAAGTCGGGAACGACGCCGAGGTCCTCGGCGATGATTTCCGATCCCGGTTCGCGGAAGACGCCGAGCACCCGTTCCCCAAGTGCCTGTTGCGCGTCTTCTGAATCCGGCGTAAACGTCGCCGGGTTGCCGTCGTGGGGCCGATAGAACGTCCGGTAAAAGCCGACGAGGTGATCGACCCGATAGCCGTCGAACAGGTCGGCATTGCGATGCGCACGATCGCGAAGCCAATCGAAGTCGCGCGCGGCGAGCACGTCCCAGCGATAGACCGGGAGGCCCCAGTCCTGCCCCGTTTCGCTGAACGCATCCGGTGGCACGCCCACCGAGGCATCCAGGCGGAATTCGTCCTGCCGCGCCCACACGTCCGCGCTGTCGCGGCTCACCATGAACGGCAAATCGCCGAAGAGCGCCACGTCGCCCATGGCGCGCCGTGCGGCGCGCCACTGCTCGCCAGCCAGCCACTGGAGATATTGCCGGAACAGAATCTCGTCGCCGAGTTCGGCACGCGCTGACGCGAGCGCGTGCTGATCATGCGCGCGGAGAGCCTCGGGCCAGTCGGACCACGCATGCTCCCCATGACACGCGTGGAGCGCCCGGAACAACGCGTAGTCATCGAGCCACCAGCCCTGCTCGGCCACATACGCGCGGAACGCCGCGGCGCGCTTCGTGCCTCCGCCAAGATCGACGGAACGAAATTGCGCAAAGCAGCGCCGGAGCGCGGTGTTCTTCAAGCCGCGCACTTCGGTGTATTGGATGTGCGCGGCCACGCGCGCAGCGTCGAGCCGCGCCCGCAAGGCCGGTTCGAGCGCGTCCTCACCACCAATCGCCGCGAAGTCCTCGACATCGTCCATGGTGATGAACTGCGGATCGATCGCCATTGCGCTGAGCGCTGAGTACGGCGACATTTCGCCTGGCGGCATTTCGTTGATGGGAAGCAGCTGCAGGATTTTGATACCAGCCGTTTCGAGCCAGCGGATCATCGACGCAATGTCGCCGATCTCGCCGATGCCCCAGCTCCGAGATGACGGAATGGAAAAGAGTGGAATGAGCGCGCCGGCGTGGCGCGTGCCGGGTCTCGGAGGCGTCATACGGTGGATTTACGCATCGTGCAAGCGTAGTGCCGGGGTTCGTCTTCCAGTTAATGCCGTCACGTCGCAACATATCGCAGCAGACGCAGCGCCCCTTCACGCAACGTTTCCGTCGGCGGCAGTAGGCTCATCACAACAAACGCCTCACGCGCGAAGTCAAAAAAATACCCAGGGTGAACAACGATTCCCTCGGCACCGAGCAGACCGAGGATGAGCTGATCCTCGGTGCGTGTGGCGGGAACGCGGATAACAGCGGACCATCCGCCTTCGACTTTCAGAATCTGGCAGGCTGGAAACGGCCGCGCCAGCTCGCGCAGGACCCCGAGGTTGTCACGGACGCGCTGGTGAATCTGCGCGCGAACGTCCGCGCCGCACTCGAGCAGTGTCGGCGTGGCTATCTGCACCGGAGTACTTACGGAAAGAAAGCTGTCGGCAATCAGTTCGAGGCCCGCAAGTGCCGAGGCACACACTTCGGACGGACCGCCGACAACGAGCCATGCCAATTTCAGCTGCGGCAGTCCGACAGTTTTCGACAAGCCGCCAAGGGAAAACGCCAGCACGTCGGCGCGAGATGCGAGGTCGGTCAACGGAGTTTCGACGTCGAGCGGGTAGTCTGCGAAGACCTCGTCGGCAATGAGCGCCCAGCCGCGTTCCTGGCACAGCGCGAACAATCGCTCCACTTCGCGCGCGCTCACATAGGAGCCTGTCGGGTTATTCGGTGACACGGCGATGATCGCCCGCGCATCGGACGGTGCATCCTCGAGCGTCGCAAAGTCGATTTCCCACCGGCCGTGATATTCGAGACCGAACGGAACCGCGCGGACGCCTTCCAAGGCTGTCAGATGTTCGAACAGCGGGTAACTTGGCCGCGGCACGAGCACCGCCTCCCCTGGATCGCACAGCAGTTTGAACAGCCATGTGTAGGCTTCGCTGGTGCTGGCGGCCAGGACGACGTGATTGGGATCAACCGCGACGCCCCGGCGGACGTGATCCCGTGCGATGGCTTCGCGTGCCGAGCCAAGACCAAAGGGATGCGGTTCGTAGCGCAGCGCCGCCTCAGATGCGAGCGGGCGAAGCAGGTCCGGGGGATATTCGAACCCCGCGCGCGTCGGATTTGACTCCGTCAGATCAACGATCGTTCGCCCGGCTGCGCGGCGCGCCGCAATCGCGCGCGACAGCGCGTTGGTGTCAACGTGAAGCGGTAGACGTCGCGAGAACATTCACTCCAAATACAATACTTCCGGGATGTCACTCGCGGCTGCATTGAACGCCGGTGGAACCATCATAGCGGCGGAGCTGCGGCCGCCGCGGGCCGAGCTGGATTCACGCGAAGGGATGGACGCGTGGATCGACATGTACCATGCGGTTCGCAGCCTTGCGCGCCGCGACGTGCGTGTATTTCTCACCGACAGCGCCGTCGGCACACAGGAAGAGAACAACCTCCGCCATCTGGTCACGAACCTGGGCCGCGACGTCGCGCGCGATCACGTCATCCCGTTCCTGACCTCCAAGCATTCGATTGAATTCTGCCTGTCGTATGCCGAACAGGCCTGGCAGCACGGGTTTCCGTCGCTCGTCGTGCTGGGCGGCGATCGGAGCGTTGGACGGCCGCGTTGCGTGGAGCACGCCTGGCAGCTGCGCGAGAAGATTCGCGCTCGTGAACCGCGCTTGACGCTCGGCGGCTGGGCCAATCCATACGGCGATGCCGGAGAGCAGGTCTCGTTCCTGAGCGACGGCCGCTTTCACGCCGAGTACTACCTGACGCAGATTGTCAGCCACTTGAATATCGAGCCGGTCGAACGATTCATCCGCGAGACGCGGAATCGAAGCGTCGACAAGCCGGGTATCTTCGGGATCTTTTTCTACCGAAGCGCGAATCCGAAGACGCTCGCGGCGCTGCGGCAGTTTTTGCCTGTTCCGGCTGAAGGTCTCACCCGTGAATTCGGCGCCGGCGCGACGGCGGTTGACGTGTGCGCCAGGACGCTGCGCGCGATGATCGACGCCGGCGCTCGTCACTTCTACATCAGCAATCTGCCGCTCGACGGCGCCGCCGCTACGCTGGGCGAGATTCTCGATAGAGTCGGCGTCAGCGCGTCTTAACCGGCGACTGGCTCCTCGCTACGGGCTTGCGGCGAAGGACTCTCGAGATGAATCAGATGAAGCTGGTTCACGTCGGCGGAAATCGAGTCGCCGTCGGCCGCACCGGCAAAGGCTATGTCGCGTTTCAGGACCGCTGCACGCACAAGGGCGGACCGCTGTCTGACGGCGCGCTGATGTGCGGCACGGTGCAGTGTCCGTGGCACGGGTCGCAGTTCGATGTCCACACCGGCGAGGTCAAGGCCGGCCCCGCCCAAGTGAAGATCGAAACGTACGATGTGCACGATCAGAAGAAACAGATCGGCGCGTGAGGAAAAGGCCGACCTGAAGGTCCGCCTCTACTTGACGTGACGGCCGCCGTCCACGCGGATGGTCTCACCCGTAATGAAGTCGCTCTCGACCAACGCGATGACGGTTTTGGCGATTTCGATCTCGCCGCCCCAGCGCCCGAGAGGCGTCGCCTGTTCAACCGCCGCTGAATCCGCGGCGGAAGTGCCAGGCGGCGCCACGATTGGCCCCGGCGCAATCGCGTTCACCAGGATCTGGTCGGTCGCCAGTTCGAGCGCCAATGCCTCCGTCAGGGCAATCACACCTGCTTTGGCGACGTAGTACGGCAAGTACCCTCGATAGCGCGGACGTCCGCTCCGCGCCACCCAGTCTGAAAAGTTGACGATGCGCCCTCCGCCCGACTGGCGCATATGCGGGATTGCCGCATGTGAACAGAGCCAGGCGGCGCGAAGGTCGATTGACAACTGCGCGTCCCAGTCCTCGACCGTCACCTCGTCGAGCGGCTTCTCGCGATACACCGACGCCATGTTGACGAGAATGTCGAGCCGCCCAAATTCGGCCACGGTTGCTTCGACCACGCCGCGGCATGCGTCCGGCTGCTGCAGGTCGCCCTGCACGACGAGGGCCCGCCGGCCCATCGCGCGCAGCGTTTCTGCTGTGTCTTCCGCTTCGCTGCGCGACGCGCGATAGACCGTCGCCACGTGCGCGCCCTTCCGCGCAAGCTCGGTCGCCACCACGGCGCCGATGCGGCGGCCTCCCGTAATCAACGCCACTTTGTCGGTAGGATCCACGGCCGATCACTATCCTTCAATCCTTTCCCCGAGAGAAACGGTTTTCGCCGAGCGTAAGGTGATCGTCGTGCAAGCGCGCCTATCCTGTTGATCCGACGCGGCGTTCGAGTGGTCTGCTTCATGCTCTGCCTCTCGCCCTCAGCTCGAGATCCACCACAAGGAGACGACTGTAATGCGAAAGATTCTGTGTATCTCCGCGCTCGCGGCGACCGCCCTGCTCGTGCAGGCCGGCGCGGCCTCGGCCCAGAACTCCGTGATTCTCCGGGCAACGCTCAACGGCGGTGAAGAGACGCCGACCCCGGTGCTGAGCGGCGCCGTGGCGACCGTCGAAGTGGCCGTCGACAGCGTCAACGAGGAGATCGCGGTTCAAATGCGAGTGTTCAATCTCCCCACCGGCTCCACTGCTTCGCACATCCATATCGCGCCGAAAGGCGTGACGGGACCCGTCGTGATCGACTTTCCGATTGGACGCGGGGTGACCGGCGACTTCACCTTGAACTTCCGCCTGCACGATGGCGCCGTGTTTCACGCACGCCCGGAAATCGGCATCAATACGTTCGCAGACGCACTGCAGGCCATCGTCGGGGGCCAGGCCTACGTCAATATCCACACGACAACCTTCCCAGGCGGCGAGATCCGCGGACAGCTTTCCGTCGCCGATCCGAACGCTCCGCAATATCCAACGCAGTAGACTGCGCTCCGCGGCGTCCGTGCGCTACGATTGATCGATGGCGCGCACGGACGTTGTGGTAGTTGCCATTCTGGCGGCATTGACCGCCGCAGTCAGCGCCTTCGAACCCGCGCTCGATCCGCGCAGCCTGTCCGAGGCGATCGATCTCGGGCAGAGCCGCATCGATGACGTGCGGTCCCGATTTCATGCTGCGTATCACATCGACGTGATGCAGCCTCCGGTCGATTACATCGAGGTCGTGACGCCGTTCAGGCGCATCGCGCTCGACGCCGACGCTCGTACGCGAGCCGGGGAGCGGCTGTACGGCCAGCGCGAAGCGCTCGCGACCCTCGGCGACAACCCTTCGCGCCTCGACATCGTCGTCGAGCTGACATTCCACCCGCTCAACAACTACGTCGGCGTTCCGGCATTCACGGTTGCCCTCATGGCGCCGGGCGGCAAAGCGATCGAACCTCGCACGATTGGCCGTGTGCCGCGCTTCGGACCGCGCTTGTCTGGCGCGCCGCTGCCGTATCCCTACGTGGCCAACTCCGCGGCACCGCAAGGCAGCCAACCGCTGCTCGGCGGCAGCATCATCGCCACGTTTGATGGCGCGGCGCTCGACGCGCGCGGCACGTACCTGACGGTGATTCGAGATTCGGGAAAAGACGTCGCGAACGCGACAGTGGATTTGGCGCGGCTGCGCTGAATCGAACTCAAACAAAAAAAGCGGGTCCAAGTGGACCCGCCTTCACGCGGAGGCCGGGTCCGTTCGGACCCGGCAGACCGGTCTTTCAGACCCGGTTGATGGACCTGCTTACGACAGCACGCGGACGACAACGCGGCGATTCATCGCGCGTCCCGCACGGGTGTTGTTCGGCGCAACCGGCTTGTCTTCGCCGTAGCTGATCACGTTGATCTTGTGAAGCGGAATCTGGTGCTGCGTGTAGAGATACTGCTTCACGGCTTCGGCGCGCTTCATGCCGATCTCGTAGTTCGTCTCTTTGCCGCCGACGTTGTCGGTGTGCCCTTCGATCTCGATGTAGATGTCCTTGCCCGACTGACCTTTCAGCTGGCTGACAACCTGATCGATACGACCCTTCGCTTCGTCGGGTAGATCGGACTTATTGAACTTGAAGTTCCCCTGGTCTTCGCTCAGAGTCACTTCGTAGATCAGCTTGCGTCCAGCCGCGACGTTCGCATTTGTCGCGCTGAGGTCAGCGGCAATCTTGTCAGCTTTCGTGTCGACCTGACGCGCAGCCTGCGCCGCCTGGTTCGCCGAATTCTGCGCCGCTTCGGCCGACTTGCCGGCGGCCTCAGCCTTCGTATCGACCTGGCCGATGCGCGCCTCGTCCTGCTGGATGCGCGACTGCGTCTGTTCGACCGTCCCGCTCAGCGTGTCAACCTTCGAGTTAACCGTGCCGACTTCCGTCCGGACGAACTTCTTCGTGGCGCAGGCCGGTGCCATGGCCACAGTGAGAGACAGCAACGATGCTGCGAGAAGACTCTTACGCATATGTGACTTCCTCCTAAACGACCATTTAACGTGCCGCGGCCATGTATCCGCCTCGGGCATGTACAACAAGGTTCTTCTTCTGTGTTCGAATCTCGAGCGGGTGCCAACCAGGAGAGGTCCCCGGCTCGAAGGTGATGAGGTACTGGTACCGTAATTCGTTGAATAGATCGTCGACTGCGACTGCCGTGTGCTCCGGCATGCTGCAGATCCGCATATCGCCTCCGGTCCAGCGCGCCAGATCGGAGAGGGAGGCAACGCTGCTGTGCTCACCCGCTGCCTCGATGACGGAGTACTCGCCGCCCGGGTGATCGAGCGGGTTGACCACGGTCAGCAGGTACACCGGCACGTCAATCGAGCTCGCGATGCCGGAGACTTCCTGCGGCTTCATGCGGCTGCCCGTGTCCACACCATCGGTGATGACGAGGACGGCCCGGTGCTTGTTCTGGCGCTCAGCCGCAGACCTCGCCGTTGCGGCGATCGCGTCATACAAGGACGTCATGCCCCACGGCCGTCCCGCAAGGCTCACCGCACGGATCCGATTGAGGTCGGTGGTGAAGTTCACCACTTCCTGAAGCTTCGAATCGAAGGTGTAGAACGCCGCTTCGTCGCCGCGCGCCGCCAGACGCGTCAGGACGGTGCGAACCGCGTCGCGTGCACGGTCCATGTTGCCGCCGACGCCCATGCTGCCGCTGATATCGAGCAGAATCGCGAGGCTGATCGGCGACTCGCCGGAATAGAAGTCCTTGATCGGACGCGCAACGCCCGAGTCGATGACCTGAAAGTCCGCTTTCGTGAGATCGCGAACAACGCGGCCACGGCCGTCGCGGATCGCAACCGATACCGTTACCAGGTCGACGCCGGACTTGAAGGTCGCGACCGGCCCGCCCGGAACGGGGGTGCTGGGAGGTGCCACCTGCGCCGAAACCCCCGCAGAGGTCATGGTCAGGGTCGTCATCGTCACGAGAAGTGCGACTGGGAGCCGCGTCACGGCGTTCGTGTATATCAATGCGCTTGCCACCTCGGAATGGTTAAAAATGCGAGCAATAATTAGGAATTTGGAGGCTTCGGTGCTGGAGAACCACGTAATGCGTGTAAATCTTACACTTGCATGCAGGCCGGCGCAGGTACAAGCGTAAGATGGGAATGATGCCGCTTTCTCGGACCGCTCGGTCAATTCCCATTGCGTCCCGTGTCAACCGTTTCTCATACGCAATTCGCAATATCGTGGCCGAGGCGCACGCCGTCGAAGCGGCCGGCACACCTGTCCGGTACCTGAATATCGGTGACCCTGCTTCGTTCGGGTTCCAGCCACCGCTGCACATGATTCAGGCCGTTGAACGGGCGATGCGCGATGGACATAACGGGTATCTGGCGTCGCCTGGGATCGCCGCGGCTCGTGAAGCGGTCGCGGCAGATTACACAGCCAAGGGTGTTCCAACCTCTGCCGACAGGGTGCTGATCACGACCGGAACGTCGGAGGCGATAGACCTCGTCCTGAATGCACTGGTGGACGAAGGGCAAGAAGTCCTCGTGCCGCTGCCCACGTACCCTCTGTACACCGCGGTCATTGCGAAGATTGGTGCGCAGGCGCGTTACTACCGGACGGATCCGAAGCGGAACTGGCAACCCGATATCGACCATCTCCGCAGTCTGGTGACGCCGCGAACCCGGGTGCTGGTGACGATTGACCCGAATAATCCTACCGGCGCCGTGTATTCACCGTCGGCGCGCCGCGCGCTCCTCGAAATAGCAGAAGAGAACGGCCTGACGATTCTTGCCGACGAAGTGTATGGCGAGCTCGGCTTCGACGGGCCGGTGCCGCTGCTCGGGACGCTCGACCGCGACGCCGCCGTCATCTCGCTCTCGAGTCTCTCGAAGGCGTACCTCGCTCCGGGATGGCGCACGGGCTGGGTCGTGTTGGGCGCTACGCCACGTTTGAACGACGCGCTCGCCGCGATGAAAAAGCTCGCCGACGGCAGACTCTGCAGTCCGGGGCCGATGCAGTACGCCGTCGTTGCCGCGCTGACCGGCGACCGATCGCATCAGGTGATGTTCCGGAAGGCGCTTGCGGAACGCGCCCGGGTCACCACGGAGGCGTTCAACGCCATGCCGGGTATGCGTTGCGTGTCGCCTCATGCCGCGTTCTACGCGATGCCGATGTTGTCGCTTCCACCGGGACGAACGGATGAAGACTACGTGCTGAGTCTTCTTCGCGAGACGGGAATCCTGTGCGTGTATGGGTCGGGCTTCGGGATGGCGCCGGAGGCCGGCTCGTTCCGCATCGTTTATCTCGCCGATCCGACCGAACTTCAGTCGATTTACGCCGATATTGCCGCGTTCACGCGGCGGTATCTGCAGCAGGCGTGAGCGCTTCGCCCGATCCGCGCGCGCTCATTCGCTACACACTCGCCGCGCTGGCGGTGACGGCCGGCATCGCCTGGGCACTCTGGGAAGTGCGCGGCGCGCTCCTGCTCATCTATATCAGCGCGCTCATCGCGATCGGCCTGTCCCCGCTCGTCAACGAACTCGAACGAAACCGGTTCCTGCGACCGCGCGTCCCGCGATGGGCCGCCATTCTCGTCATCTATGTCTGCGTCATTGCGGTGATTGTGGCGATCGCCTCGATGGTGATTCCCGCGGTCGTCATGCAGGCGCGAGATCTTGCCCGGGAATTCCCGCGCCTGCTGCACCAGGGGCAGCAGTGGCTCATCAACCACGGTGTGCTCACGCGCGAGATCAGCGCGGCCGAAGCGGTCCAGCAGACCGCACCAAGTACCGCGCAGGACACCTTGGGTCTGGTTGCCAACGCTGTCCTGGGCGTCATCGGCGGCGTCTTCGGTCTCATTACGGTGCTCGTCCTCGCCTTTTATCTGCTCGTGGACAGCACCGCGCTCATCCTCGTCTTTCTGCGATTGTTTCCCCGGGAAAAACGCACGCAGGTGAACGACGCCTGCCGGCGGGTGACAAAGAAGATCAGCGCATGGCTCGGCGGGCAGCTTCTCCTTGGCGGCATCATCGGCAGCACCGCTGCGCTCGGGCTGTACCTGATGGGCGTGCCGTTCTTCTGGGTCCTCGCGCTGATTGCCGCGGTCGGGGAGCTGATTCCGATTGTGGGTCCCATTCTTTCTGCGGTCCCGGCCATCATCGTGGCGTTATCCGTGAAGCCGACGCTCGCGTTGGCGGTCATCGTGTTCTTCATCGCCCAGCAGCAGCTTGAAAATCATCTGCTCGTGCCAAAAATCATGCAGCGACAGGTCGGCATCAGCCCTGTCTTCGTTATCATCGCGCTGCTGATTGGTGGTTCACTGCTCGGTGTGATCGGAGCAATTCTCGCGGTCCCGACTGCCGCGATCCTGCAGGTCCTTCTCGAAGAGACTCTGTCCGAACCAGCGGAATGACCCCTCGACTGCGCTCGGGGCGGGCACGCGCGAACGTGTACGCGACGCTTGCGTACGCAGCCGTCGCGGTGTTGATGACGTGGCCGCTCGCGGCGGGCATGACGCGCGACGTCGCATGGGACCTTGGCGATTCGGTGCTCAACATGTGGATCCTGGCGTGGGATTGCGAGCAACTGCGCGGCATCCTCCAGGGACACTATTCGCACCTGAGACATTTCTTCGACGCCAATATTTTTCACCCTGCCCCGCTGACGCTCGCGTATTCAGAGCACCTCGTCCCCCAAGCGCTCCAGATCTTTCCAATCTATGCGCTGACGAAGAACCCGATCCTCTGTTACAACCTTCTGTTTCTTTCGACCTTCGTGCTGTCGGGCCTCGGCATGTTTCTGTTCGCCCGCGAGGTGACCGGAAGCACGGCGGCGGCCGTTGTCGGAGGACTGCTCTTCGCATTTGCTCCGTATCGGATTCCGCAATCG
>DASTZI010000381.1:0-3685 GCA_035764385.1 Vicinamibacterales bacterium | reverse complement strand
GCTCCTCGACTCGCTCCCGAAAGCGTACGGCGCCGACGTCCGGCTATCGCCCCGGATGAACCTGCTCGGGCAGTCCGCGCAGGCCGAAGCAGCGCGGCTGCAGGACGAATACGTGAGCACCGAGCACCTCCTGCTCGCCCTCGCCAGCGAGGCCGGACGTTCGCCTTCCGCGCAGTTGCTGAAGCGGTTCGGCGTCACCAAAGACACGCTGTATCAGGCGCTCACACAGGTGCGCGGCAATCAGCGCGTGACCTCGCAGAATCCGGAATCGACCTACGAGGCGCTTGCCCGCTATGGCCGCGATCTGACGGATCTTGCCCGCAAGGGGAAGCTCGATCCGGTCATCGGTCGCGACGAAGAAGTCCGGCGCGTCATTCAGGTGCTCTCGCGCCGTACCAAAAACAACCCGGTCCTCATCGGTGAACCCGGCGTCGGCAAGACGGCCATCGTCGAAGGGCTCGCGCAGCGCATCGTTCGTGGCGACGTGCCCGAAGGCTTGAAGAACAAGCGAATTTTCGCCCTCGACATGGGCGCGCTGGTCGCGGGCGCCAAGTACCGCGGTGAGTTCGAAGAGCGGCTGAAAGCGGTCCTCAAGGAAATCGCCGAATCGGAAGGACTGATCATCCTGTTCATCGACGAACTGCATACGGTCGTGGGCGCCGGCGCGGCCGAGGGTGCGATGGACGCCTCGCAGATGCTCAAACCGATGCTGGCGCGTGGCGAACTGCACACCATTGGCGCCACGACCATCGACGAATACCGGAAGCACATCGAAAAAGACGCTGCGCTCGAGCGACGCTTCCAGCCGGTGATGGTGAGCGAGCCGACCGTCGAGGACACGATCTCCATCCTTCGCGGGCTGCGCGAGCGCTACGAGATTCATCACAATGTGAAGTTCAAGGACGCGGCGCTGGTGGCCGCGGCGGTCCTGTCGCACCGCTACATCACCGATCGATTCCTTCCCGACAAAGCAATCGACCTCATCGACGAAGCCGCGTCGAAGCTGCGGATGGAAATCGATTCGATGCCGGCGGAGCTCGACGAGGTGCGCCGCCGCATCATGCAGCTCGAAATCGAGCGCGAGGCGTTGCGCAAAGAAAAGGATCGACCATCTGTCGAACGGCTCGAACGGCTCGAAAGAGAGCTGGCCAACCTGAAAGAAGAACAGTCACGCCTTCACGCGCAGTGGGAGCACGAAAAGAGCGCGATCAAGGGGACCAGCGATCTGAAACAGCAGCTTGAGGATGCGCGGAACGAGCTCGCCGTCGCACAACGTGCCGGCGACTACGCGAAAGCGTCTGAACTGCAGTACGGGCGCATTCCCGAGCTCGAGAAGCGCCTGCAGCAGGCAGATGCCGGCGGCGCATCGGCGCCGAAGGGTCAACGCATGCTGAAGGAAGAAGTGGACGAAGAGGATATCGCCGATGTCGTCGCCAAGTGGACGAACATCCCGGTGAGCCGGCTGATGGAAGGAGAGATCCAGAAGCTGATTCACATGGAGGAACGGCTGCATCATCGCGTCGTCGGCCAGGACGAGGCGATCAAGGCCGTGTCCAACGCGATGCGCCGTGCGCGTGCGGGATTGCAGGATCCAAACCGGCCGCTTGGCAGCTTCATCTTCCTGGGGCCGACCGGTGTCGGCAAGACCGAGCTGGCGCGTGCGCTCGCCGAATTCCTGTTCGATGACGAGCACGCGATGATTCGGATTGACATGTCCGAGTACCAGGAGAAGCACACGGTATCGCGGATGATTGGCGCACCTCCCGGCTACGTTGGATACGACGAGGCGGGACAGCTCACCGAGGCGGTGCGGCGCCGGCCGTACTCTGTCGTCCTGTTCGACGAAATCGAGAAGGCCAACCCCGAAGTGCTCAACGTGCTGCTGCAGTTGCTCGACGACGGCCGGTTGACCGATGGCAAAGGGCGAACCGTGGATTTCAAGAACGTCGTGGTGATCATGACGTCGAACCTGGGCAGCCAGTTCATCGCGGAAAACAACGGCGAATTGACCGAGGGCGTGCGGCGCGAGGTCATGGATGCCCTTCGCCAGCACTTCCGGCCCGAATTCCTCAACCGTGTGGATGAGATCATCTTCTTCCATTCGCTCGGTCTCGAGCATATGAAGCAAATCATCGACATCCAGGTGCACGGCCTGCTGAAACGGCTCGAGGATCGGAAGATCCACGTCGATCTGACTGATGCGGCCAGGAGCTTCATTGTCAGCGAGGGTTACGATCCGATGTATGGAGCGCGGCCGCTGAAGCGCACGATTCAACGCCGCGTGCTCGACCCCCTCGCGATGCGCGTCCTCGAGGGGGACTTCCACGAAGGTGATCGCGTCATAGTCGACGTCGGCGACAATGAACTGACGTTCGAGAAAGCTGGTAGTAAAACGACAGTGTAGGCCGGGTCCGTTCGGACCCGGCAGATTGAAATGGCAAACCCACGAATTCCTTCAGGGATGAACCCACGGGACCGGCGTCCCGGCGATCGGCGCTCGCTCACGCCCGGCCGGCCGGGCGGGGCGGTGTGGTACGTCCTCGGGCTCCTCTTTCTGCTCGCGCTTGCGCAGGCGTGGTTCATGGCACCGGCGGGCCGCCAGATCTCGTACAGCGAATTCAAGCAGGCGGTCCGCGCCGGTCAGGTTGCGGAAGTGTTCGTCGGAGACCAGACGATCCGCGGGACGTACAAACGCGACGCCAACGGCGGCCGAACGTTCAACACGACGCGGATCGAGGACGCAAAGCTGATCGAAGATCTCGACGCGGCCAGCGTGAAGTACACGGGCGAGATGGTCAGCCGCTGGCTGCCGGAAGTGCTGGGCTGGATCGTTCCGCTCGTGCTGCTGTTCGGCGTCTGGAGCTTTTTCTTCCGGCGAATGAGCGGCGCTGAAGGCGGTGTGATGTCGTTCGCTCGCAGCAAGCACCGCGTCTTCTCTGAAGACGACGTGAAGGTGAGCTTTGCTGACGTCGCCGGCGTGGATGAAGCCGAACAGGAGCTTAAAGAGATCGTCGAGTTCCTGAAGAATCCGAAGAAGTACACCGTCCTCGGCGGCCACATCCCGAAGGGCGTGCTGCTCGTCGGTCCGCCCGGAACAGGCAAGACCCTTCTCGCGCGCGCCGTGGCAGGCGAAGCGAAGGTTCCCTTCTTCAGCCTGAGTGGCTCCGAGTTCGTGGAGATGTTCGTCGGCGTCGGTGCGGCGCGCGTGCGCGATCTGTTCTCGCAGGCCGAGGCGAAAGCGCCGTGCATCATCTTCATCGACGAGCTCGACGCGCTCGGCCGCGCGCGTGTGCAGAGCCCGATGGGATCGCACGAGGAACGCGAACAGACGCTGAATCAGCTGCTGGCCGAAATGGACGGCTTCGATTCCCGCAAGGCGATCATCATCATGGGCGCCACGAATCGCCCCGAGGTGCTCGACCCTGCCCTGCTCCGGCCGGGCCGCTTCGATCGTCAGATCCTCGTCGACAAGCCGGATGTGAAGGGACGCGAAGAGGTCCTGCGCATCCACACCAAGAACGTGAAGCTGGCGCCGACAGTGGATCTGAAAGTCGTTGCGGCGCGGACCGCGGGGTTCGCCGGCGCCGACCTCGCGAACCTGGTGAACGAGGCCGCGCTGCTTGCGGCACGCAAGGACAAGATCGCGGTCGAACCGGGGGATTTCGACGAGGCGATCGACAGGCTG
>DASTZI010000380.1:0-13468 GCA_035764385.1 Vicinamibacterales bacterium | reverse complement strand
AACGGTGCGCACGGTCCGATCGAGGTATCGCGCAATCGCTTTCCACGTATCAAGTCTCGGCATAGGCGTGTTCTCACCGAGATAACGAACAGGCGCTCCGAATCTAACAGGGCACGACAGGAGGGCCGGCTAGAGTCGGCCCCTACGTACTCCTCAAGGCCGCCTCTACGTACGTGGTCTTCGTGGTGCCCTACTTCGAGATCTTTCGCATATACGCTTCGAGCTTGTCGTTCTCGTAGCGGACGGTGTTGAGGAACAGGCTTTCCAGCAGGTAGGCGCGCCGCTCAGCGTCACTCATTTGATCAATGAGATGTTTGATCTCGCTGGTCATGTCCTCGAAGGATCGATTCAGCTCGCGCCTGGCGGTGACCTCGCGATACAGCGTTTCCATGATGGCAAGCAGGTCTCCGTCGAGCTCAATCGAGGCGCCGGTCGTCGTCTTGATCGTGCGCATGGTCAGGCTCCGAAGCTCTTCATGGCCGACGGTTCATCACCGTGAATCTCGAGAAAATTCTGCGCACCGGTCATCGTCAGCATGGTTTCGACACGCTTCTGGACACCGGTGAGCTTGAGCGCTCCGCCGGCGGCGGTCGCCTGCCGGTACAGATCCATGAGGCAGCCGATCGTCGCGCTGTCGACATAGGTGACGGTGGACAGGTCGAGGAGCACATTGGCCTCGCCGCCCGTGATGAGCGACGTGACCGTATTGGCGAACTCCGACAGGAGGGGATACATCAAGCGGGTCTCCTGGACCCGGACGATGGCGACGCCCTGCGTGTGGTCGGTCGTGAGGTTCATCGGGTTGCTCCGGTTCTGCGACGCGGGGGTGCGCGGCGCGCGCCCTTCGTGCGTACGGTTTCCTGCTGTTCGCGAAGACGGGCGATCTGTCGCGAGAGTTCCGTGCGCCCGCGATTAATCCGCGACTTCACGGTTCCTTCGGGCACGCCGAGCTTCTCCGCAATTTCCTGATAGCTCAGCTCCTGGATGTCGCGCAGCATCACGGCCGTGCGCAGCGAAGGCGCGAGCTTGTCGAGTGCCGCGCGCAACAGGGCGACACGGTCGCGCTGCTCGAGCGCGGCCTGCGGGCTGTCGGACGCGGATGGACGCGCCAGCGTCACCACGTCGACATCGTGCGTGACGACGTCGTGTTCGCGGCGCATGCTGCGGTAGTGATCGATGCAGAGATTGCGGCTGACGCTGATGAGCCATGTGGAGAAGTTCGCACGGCGATCGAACGTCTTCAGCGACTTGAACAGCTTGAGAAAGATGTCCTGCGTGAGATCTTCGGCTTCGTCCTGACGGCCGACGAACTTATAGGCGACGTTGAAGACCTTGCGCCAGTAGAGACGCACGATGTCGTCCCACGCGCGTTGATCACCTTTGAGGCAACGTTCGATGAGGGGATCGATCTCCAGCGGCGCAGCAGCGGAGGGGTTAACAGCCATCCGTCACGTGCGGTGCTTCGATGGCGGGAATGCGCGCATGATAACATGCGATTCGCTCGTGTACCAACCGTTCCGGCCCGCAGGTGGCGCCCTTGCCTGCGACGGCGTCAGCATCCAATCGATCGTCGAACGCGCAGGCACACCCACTTACATTTACAGCGCGCGCGCGATCGCCGAAGGCTACCGCGACATTGATGCGGCGTTCGCGTCGTACCCGCACGCCATCCACTACGCGCTGAAGGCGAACTCCACGCTTGCGATCGCACGGCTGCTGCGGGCACTCGGCAGCCATGCCGATGCCAACTCCGGCGGTGAAATTGCCGTCGCCGAGCGCGCGGGATTTGCGCCGAAGGACATCGTGTTCACCGGCGTCGGCAAGACGCGCGAGGAGCTCGAGTACGCGATCGCGCAGGGCGTCGGTACGATCAATGCGGAGTCGGCCGGAGAACTCGACCGCATCGCGTCGATCGCACAGGCCCACGGCCGCGTGGCGCGTGTGGCCGTACGGGTCAATCCCGACATCGATGCCAAAAGCCATCCAAACATTTCCACCGGTCTCAAGAGCAACAAGTTCGGCGTCCCGCTCCAGGAGGCCGGCGCCATCTATCGGGCCCGCCGCGGCGTCGCGGGGCTGCAGTTTACGGGCGTCCACATTCACATCGGTTCGCAGATTACGACGCTGGAGCCGCTGACACGCGCAGCGGAGTCGCTGGTATCGCTGGCATTGCAGCTGCGGGATGATGGATTCGCGCTCGAACACGTCGATCTCGGCGGCGGGCTCGGCATCGCGTACGAAGGGCGTCCCATCATCCAGCCGTCCGATTACGCGGGGGCTGTCATTCCGGAGCTGCGCCGCATCGGCCTTCCTGTCGTTCTCGAACCCGGACGCGCGATCGTCGGATATTCCGGAGCGTTGATAGCCCGGGTAGTCGACACGAAGTGTTTTCCTGGCGGCCGCAAGTTCGCGGTGCTCGATGCCGGGATGGCGGAGCTCATGCGTCCTGCGCTGTACGGCTCGTTTCACCGCATCGTGCCTGTCGTTCCGCGAACAGGCAACGACACCGCGTGGGACGTCGTAGGCCCGATCTGCGAGAGCAGCGATGTCTTCGCCCGCGAGCGGCTGCTGCCGCCGCTCGAAGTCGATGATCTCGTCGCGATCCTCGACGCCGGAGCGTACGGCTCGGTGATGGGGTCGAACTACAACCGGCATCTCCTGCCGGCAGAAGTCCTCGTCGACGAAGGCACGTGGTCCGTGATTCGGCGGCGCCAGACGCTTGACGATGTCCTCACCCTTGAAAGCTGATCGCGGTCTGCTCGTCGCGTTCGAAGGGCTCGATCAGAGCGGCAAGCAGACACAGGCGGAGCTGCTTCGCGATCGGCTGACATCGCACGGCCGCGGGGTGCAGCTCCTCTCGTTTCCCGACTATCAGACCGCGATCGGCGCGGAAATTGGCCGTGCGCTGCGCGGCGAACGCGAGTATACGGCCGACGTCATGCAGCTGCTCTATGTCGCGAATCGTTACGAGTTCAAGGGCGACATTCTGCGCGCGACGGAGAGCGGCACGATGGTCGTCTGCGATCGCTACCTGGCGTCGAGCATCGCGTATGGGGAAGCACACGGTCTGGATGCCGCGTGGCTGACGGATATCCAGAAGTACCTGCCGCAGCCCGACGTCACGTTTCTGTTGGATATCGCGCCCGAGGTTTCGGCCCGGCGGAAGACTGCGGACCGTGACAAGTACGAACGCGATCTCTCGCTGCTCGCGCGCGTTCGGGACAGCTATTTACGGCAGTCAGCGCAGCCGCGCTGGGTACGGCTCGATGCGTCCCGTACGCCTGATCAAATTGCGGAAGACGTTTGGAGCGCTGTATCGACACGCCTTATCTGAACCTACTTGGTGCCCCGATGCCTACGACGATATGCGATCCCGTCCAGAACTACCACGATTGTCGCGAATAGAGTGATGCCGCCGAGCAGAATGAAGAGACCAATCATTGGCGGGTCCTTCCTTCGACCGCAACGCTGACGACGAATAACGTTACCCAGATCCCGAGGCCCGTCAGGGCGAGCAGAACCGAAAACGGGTGATCGGACAAGAACTGTCCGAACACCATTCCGCCTACTCCAACGTTGGCAACATCAAACAGCTTGTCGGCAATCAGCGCCCGCTGCTTCGAATTCAACTCTATCATCGTCGCTCCACCGCGCTGTCCGCATCGCATGGCGAGTGCCGGTCATCGATTGGCGCGAACGCTGTTGTTTCCGTGTACCTGTCGGAAGATCGTTGCGGTAATGTCAAACCGATAGACGAGGACCGATAGCAGAATCTGCTGCCTTGGTGTCCGCGATCTGCTGTAACGTGCCGAAGCACCTACTGCGCTCTCTCCGCTATCGCCACCGTCAGTGCTCTGACCTCACGCGCGCCTGCCGCGAGCAGGACCTTCGCGCATTCGTCGAGCGTTGCGCCCGTCGTGCGCACATCATCGACGAGGACGATGATGCGATCGTCGATGAGCGGGAAGCGCACGCCATGAAGGCGTGCGCCACAGGTGAAAAGAGGCGAGACGATGAAGGCGCCCCGCACATTGGAATGGCGCGCGTGCGCGTCCAGTGCCATTTGCGGCGGCGTGGCGCGGAGGCGCCACATCGCATCGACAACGGGACGCCGATCGAGACGTTTCGCGAGGTCGCGTGCCTGATTGAAGCCACGTCGCATCCGTCTCCACGGGTGCAGCGGCACCGGCACCACATAGTCGCAGCCCTCCAGTAACACCGAGCCGGCATCGCGGAGGATGCCGCCAAGCGGATCCGCGAGCGAACGACGCCCGTCGTACTTGAAGGCGTGGATGATCTCCCGCAGCGCGCCTTCATAGGTGCCTGCTGACATTCCGAGCGTGATGTGTGCAGTTGTCCAGGCGCGTGATGCGGCAAAGCCGCCGTCAGTCGGAATCGCGGTGGCCCAGCATGCCGGACAGACACAGCCGGAAATTGGACTGTCGAGGATGGTCTTGCAGGCGACGCAGGCGGGCGCCAGCGTTGCCGCGATCAGCGCATCTACGGTTCGTCGGAGAACTCGTATCGCTCCGCGTTTCCCCAGAGCCGTTCGAGCTCGTAGAAGTCGCGGCACTCGCGGCTGAAGACGTGCACGACGAAGTTGAAGTAATCGAGCAGGATCCACTGCGATTTCTCGACGCCCTCGGTCAGGTGTGGCCGTTCGCCGAAATCGGCACGAAGCGTCTCTTCAACGGAGTCGGCGATGGCGTGAATCTGCCGCGCGTTCGTGCCCGTGCAGATCACGAAATAATCGGTGAAGCCGCCAGCCTTGCGCAGGTCCAGGACGACGACGTCGACGGCCTTCTTGTCTCGTACGGCGTGCACTGCGCCGAGCACGCTGCGAGGAAATTTCGGCGCCGCCTTCCGTCGGGTCGCGACCTTCTTAGAGACGCTGGTCTTTGCCATGCAAGTTGTCTACCGCTCCGTACAGATGATGTTTGTGAATGTGCCGTGCGACGCGAGGTGGAACGAGATCGTCGATCGGCAGCCCGCTCGCGAGCCGCTCGCGAATCATCGTCGACGAGACATCGCGCGTGTCCGCGTGGACGAGAAAAATTCTCGCGGGACCGTCGAGCCCCTCCTCGCCCCCCGGCGGTGGAGAGGTGCGAGACCGCAGTTCAGGAACGCGCATGGTCGCCTCTTCGATCGCGACGCCCGGCCGTGCGATGACCACGAAGTGGGCGAGGTCGAGCACGCCCGGGTACCCGTGCCATGAGGCAATTCCTGCAAACGCGTCGGTGCCCAGAATGAAGAAAAGTTGCGACGCCTCCCAACCGCAACCGTGCAGCGCCTGCAGTGTGTCCTCGGTATACGAGCGCCCCTGGCGGACCAGTTCCATATCGGAAACGCGCCAATCAGGCCGATCGTCAACGGCAAGCGTTGCGAGGGCGAACCGGTGATAGTCGGTCGCCCGTGGCTCACTCAGACGCAGCGGCTGATCGTGCGCGGGTATCAGCACGATTTCGTCGAGAGCGAGCGCGGCGCTCGCGGCATGTGCGGCATCGAGGTGCCCGACGTGAATGGGATCGAATGTGCCACCGAGAACGCCCAGCCGCCGACGTGTCATGCCGCCGGGACGGGCAGTTCACGGACGGCCGCGATCTGACGCCACATCGCCTCGAGAAGGGCATCGAGGCCAGTGCCCGCCACCGCGGAGATTCGGAAGAACGGCAGGCCGCGATCCCGTACGTGGCGCTCGAGCGCCTCTACCCGCGAGGGATCGTCAACAGCGTCCATCTTCGACGCCGCCACGATCATCGGCTTGGCGGCGACTTTCGCATCGAACAGCCGCAACTCGTCGAGGATCGTGTCAAAGTCCTGGATCGGATCGCGTCCCGATGCGCCAGAGACATCCACGAGGTGGACGAGCACTTTCGTCCGCTCGATGTGCCGCAGAAACTGATGGCCGAGGCCATGGCCCTGGTGGGCGCCCTCGATCAGTCCCGGAACGTCGGCGACAACGAAGCTGCGATCGTCGGAAAGCGAAACGACGCCGAGATTCGGGGATAAGGTCGTGAACGGATAGTCCGCGATCTTCGGCCGCGCCGCTGAAATGCGGGAGATCAACGTCGACTTCCCTGCGTTGGGAAAGCCGATCAGCCCCGCATCCGCGATCAGCTTCAACTGCAGCCGCAGGAACCGCTCTTCACCCTCCTCGCCGGGTTCAGTCCGCCTCGGGGCGCGGTTTGTCGACGACACGAACCGGGCGTTGCCGCGTCCGCCACGGCCGCCGCGCGCGACCAGCACACGCTGACCGTCCGCCGTCAGATCGGCGAGCGTCGCCAGCTCACCGGTCTCGGGATTTTTGTCGAAGACCAGCGTGCCGATTGGAACAGGAATGTCCAGGTCGTTTGCGCTGTGGCCCGTCTTGTTGGATCCCTGTCCGTGCGCGCCGCGCTTCCCTTCGAACTCGGGATGGAAGCGGAAATCGATCAGCGTGTTCTTGGTGGGTGTGGCGACGATGTAGACCGAACCACCCGCGCCGCCGTCGCCGCCGTCAGGGCCGCCGCGCGGCACGAACTTCTCGCGACGGAAACTCAGGCAGCCATTGCCGCCGTTGCCGGCGCTGACGTGGATGTCCACCTCGTCGACGAACATCTCTATCAGTATAGGGTTTTGGTCGTGTAGGGGCGGGTCCTTAGACCCGCCCATTACTGGACGGGAATGACCGAGATCTTGCGGCCGTGCTTGCCGTGATCTTCGAAGCGGACCTTGCCATCAATTTTCGCGAAGAGCGTGTGGTCCTTGCCGAGGCCTACGTTGAGTCCCGGCCCGAAGCGCCGCCCCTTCTGACGGACGAGAATCGATCCGCCCGTGACGAGCACGCCGTCGTGGCGCTTGACGCCCAGCCGCTGTGAGTTGCTGTCGCGGCCGTTGCGTGAGCTGCCCTGTCCTTTTTTATGAGCCATACCTACACCTGCGGAGCGGATCTCACGACCCGCCGTGACCTATGCCTGAATGTCGGTAATGCGGACGCGCGTGAACGTGGCGCGATGCCCGCGTGTCTTGCGGAATCCCTTGCGTCGCTTCTTCTTGAAGACCCGCAGCTTCGGACCGCGCGACTCACCGTCGACGACGGCGATTACCTTAGCGTTGGCGACAAATGGCGCACCGGCGACGATGTCGCCGCCATCTTTCTCGACAAGCAGCACCTGCTCGAGGGTGAACTGAGTACCCTGCTCGCCTAATGTGCCGTCCACTTCGATGACGGTTCCGGGCGAAACCTTCAGCTGGCGACCGCGCGACTGGATGATCGCGTACACGTGATACCTCTCTACCAGGCCCAAGCGAGCCTGCGCAAAGGATTTAGCTTAGCACATGGGGTGGGCGGGCCTGAAGGTCCGCCCCTGCGACTGCTCTACTACCGCGCTATTCGAGAAGGACGCGCGTCCCTTTGATCTTCTGGCTGCTCAGCGTGCTCAGGAAGCTCGGGATGAGCCGATCCATCAGCTCGAAGTATGAGGAAAGCGCCGGCGTGCTCTGGTTGGCGTTATACAGCACTTCTTCGCGGAAATTCTCAGAGTGCATGACCGTCCCGGTGCGGCCGTCAATGAAAATGAATTTTGGCTGCAGGATGTACCCCTTGCGCTCCATGTAGGTGCGCACGGGAACGACGCGCCGGCGGCCGAACGAGTCGTACACCTCTTCTTCGCGCTGCACGATGCCCGACCGCTGGTGCGGCGTGAACATGACCGTGCCGGTGACGATCAACGGATTCTGATACTCCTCACCGATTTTCTTCCAGTACTCGACGTCCGCGAAGACGTGCTCAAACGGCTCGAGATCCTTCGCATCCTTGATGACGGGCGCCTTGTCCGGCGATGAGAGCTGCGGCGCCTCGCCGCGCGTCTCCGCCTTCGATTCCTTCGATTCGCTCTTTCCTTCCCGCCCCTCCGACCCCGCGTCGGTCTTTCCGTCCGTCTTCGGCGACTCCGCTCTCGCCTCGAGCGGCGCACCCTTGTCTTCGTTGGCCACTTCCATCAACGGCAGCACATCGCTGTCGATGACGCGCAGATCCGATTTCGTCCGGAGCTGACTCCGGAGCAGGCGCGTCGTCTCAAGGTTGCCGTCTACATCGTCAGTGCCGCCTGCGATAAAGCCGGCAACGAGGACGCGCTGAAACGCGGACACATCAAGCTTCGGCTTGATTGGGGTCTCGATGGGAATCTCGTAGTAGTTCGTGCAACCCGCAATCAGCAGGATTGCCGCGACGCTGCTAAGGATTCTGGTTGTCCTGGCTATCCTTGCGAGTCGTCCGGTCATTGATTTCCTTGAAGAGCTCGTAATTCTGTTTAATCAGAGTGTTGTTTGGCTCCAGCTCCAGCGCCTTTTCGTACGCGACCCGCGCCTTTTCGAGATCCCCTTCATGCTCGTACGCGATGGCGAGGTCATTGAGCGCCTCCGCGTATTTGGGGTCAATCTGTACAGCCCGTTCCCACCGGTAAATCGCCTCGCGCCACAGACCGCGCTGTGCGACCGCGATGCCGAATTGGACCTGCTTTTTCGCGTCGGAGCGCGCGTCAGCGGCAAGCGGCGCGGCCGACGTTCCAGCGAGCAGCAGAAGAATCGTCAGGGTACGAATCGGCATCAGAGAAGTGTCCCAATATACGCTAATGCGTCCGTTCCACCGAGCGCAAACAACGGCGACTTGCCCTGTCGCCATGCACAGACGCGATCGGCGGTCGAGCAAGGCATGTGCCACGCAAATCGGCAAAAAAACATGGATTTCGACGGAAATTTAGGTGGCGAGCCGTCTACTGGTTTCAAGGCGTGTCCACTGTTTCGCAACAGGTCGAACAACACGGTCGCGGTATAATTGCGGTCGAGGTCGGGTGCGCGGGCGCAGTGAGGATGCGCCATGACGCCAGACGAAGCCATCGCGCTTTCGTTTGCCACCCTTTCCGATCTTCCCCGGGTCGGTCTGAAAGATCGGCTGCACGCCGACGATCCCCATCTTCTCGACCTCGCACGTCTCTTGCTGCCGCGCGCTGACGCTGTGCGCATAGCCGCCGCACAGCGTGGCATTCGTGCAGTCGCCTGGAACGATCCATCGTTCCCGTCGACGCTTCTGAGCTTGCCCGACGTGCCGCCCGCGCTCTGGTATCGCGGCTCCCTCGAGGTGTTGGACGCCCCCGCTGTGGCCATAGTCGGATCGCGCGTCGCATCTGCCGTCGCCATAGAAACGGCGACCAGGCTTGCCACCGATCTCGCGTCCCGCGGCGTCACCGTCGTGAGCGGCCTTGCACGCGGCGTCGACTCGGCCGCGCACCGCGGCGCCCTGCAAGCGGGCCGGACCGCGGCCGTGCTTGGTTCGGGACTCGACCGTGTATATCCCGCGGAACATGAACCGCTGGCTGCGGAGATCGGAGTGGCGGGTATCGTCCTCAGCGAGTTCTCGCCGGATACGCTACCGCTGCCAATGTTCTTTCCGATGCGTAACCGGCTAATCAGCGGGCTGTCTCGAGCCGTCGTCGTGATCGAAGCCAATGAGAAGTCCGGGTCGTTGATTACCGCGGCGTGCGCGCTCGAACAGGGGCGTGAAGTGATGGCGGTTCCCGGCAACGTATTGAGCGGGAGAAACCGGGGTGCACACGCCCTGATTCGCGACGGAGCAAAGATTGTGGAGTGTGCGGACGATATCGTAGAAGAGTTATGGGGAACCGTGCGGCCGCCACACGCCGAGGCAAACGCACTAAGTGCAGTTTCATCAGTTGTTTCGGTGGATCCAATCGTCGGTCGGATGGAGGCAGGTCAGGCCTACGACGTGGATGCCCTGGCGGCGTTGTCCGGCCTTGAAAACGTCCGGCTGTTGTCGTGTTTGATCGATCTCGAACTGCAGGGCCGGGTGCGCAGAGTTGGCGGCGGCCGTTTTATGCGCTGCTGATGAACGTGCTAGTGTGAATTGACTTCTGGTTGTGATCGATGGCTAAGCCGTTAGTAATCGTCGAGTCGCCAGCGAAAGCGAAAACGCTGGGACGCTTCCTCGGTTCGAAGTACCGGGTTGAGGCAAGTTACGGCCACATCCGCGATCTTCCGGAATCGGCGGCCGATGTCCCCAAGGAGATCAAGGAAAAGGAATGGGGACGGCTGGGCGTGGACGTCGACAGCGACTTCAAGCCGTACTACGTCGTTCCCAACGACAAGAAGAAGCAGGTCGCGCATCTCAAGACGGCGGTGAAAGATGCGTCGGAGATTCTGCTGGCGACGGACCCCGACCGCGAAGGTGAAGCCATCAGTTGGCACCTGACGCAGGTACTCAAGCCGAAAGTCCCGGTCCGCCGCATCGTCTTTCACGAAATCACCGAAGACGCGGTCAAAGAGGCGCTCGGTAACCCGAGCAAGGTGAACGAGGATCTCGTCCGCGCACAAGAGAGCCGCCGCATTCTCGATCGGCTCTACGGCTACACGCTGTCGCCGCTGCTCTGGAAGAAAGTACAAACGGGATTGAGCGCCGGGCGCGTGCAGAGCGTCGCCGTGCGCCTCATCGTCGAGCGTGAGGAGGAGCGCCGCGCCTTCCGCACAGCCGTGTACTGGGACCTCGAGGCACGGCTGAAAGGCGAGGGCCGCGAGTTCGTGGCAACACTCGCGCGCATCAACGATCAGCGGATCGCCACCGGTAAGGACTTCGACGCCAAGACGGGCGAGCTGAAGAATCAGAACGCACGTCTGCTCGACGAGGCGGCGGCCGTGACGCTCGCGGAAGCAATTCGCGCGAATGTTCCGTGGACGGTCTCCAGTGTCGAGCAGAGGCCGGGGATCGAACGTCCCGCGCCGCCGTTCACCACGTCGACGCTGACGCAGGAGGCGAGCCGCAAGCTTGGCTTCTCGACCGAACGGACGATGCAGTCGGCCCAGCGGTTGTTCCAGGGCGTCGACGTCGGCAACGGCGAGATGGAAGGCCTGATCACGTATCACCGAACCGATTCGACGACGCTGTCCGACAAGGCCCTTCAGGAATCCGCCCGCGTGATTCGCGAAATGTTCGGCGGCGAGTATTACGACAGTCCCCGGCGATATCAGACGCGGGTCAAGAACGCCCAGGAAGCGCACGAAGCGATACGTCCGACAGACTTCCGGCTTGCGCCAAGTCAGCTCGAGCAGGTGCTCGACAACGACGACCTGAAGATTTATGAGCTGATCTGGAAACGGACGATGGCGTCGCAGATGGTCGATGCGCGCGTGCTTCGGACCACCGTCGAGATTTCCGCGCAAGCGCCAGGCGGCGACGTCGCGGTGCTCAGCGCAAGCGGCAAGGCGATTGAGTTCGCGGGCTTTCGCCGCGCGTACGTGGAAGGCAGCGACGATCCGATTGCGGAGCTTGAAGAGCAGGAAGCCATACTGCCGCAGTGCTCCGTCGGGGATCAGATCGATCACGACGGAACAGCGATCGTGGTGCTCAATACCGAGCCGAAGAAGCACGAGACCACGCCGCCAGCGCGATACACCGAAGCGTCGCTCATCAAGGAACTGGAGCGACTCGGCATCGGCCGGCCGTCCACCTTTGCGCCGACCATCGCCACCATCGTTCGCCGCGGATACGTGTTCCGGCAGGGCAAGGCCCTGGTGCCCAGCTTCACGGCGTTCGCCGTCACCAAGCTACTGCGCGACCATTTCGGCGACTTCGTCGAAACGGATTTCACCGCCGAAATGGAGGAGGACCTCGACGAGATTTCGCGCGGCGAGCGCGAGTGGATCGAGTTCCTGCGTGAGTTCTACTACGGCGACAAGAAGAAGAAACACCGCGGCCTGCTCGGTGCGGTCGCCAAGGGCGAGGAAAACGCCGATTACCCGGTGCTCGATATCGGTGAGGCTCCTGACAGTGGTGAAATGGTCCGCATCCGCATCGGGCGGTTCGGACCGTTCGTGCAGGTTGACGAAGGCGGACCGGGCCGGACGGCCTCGCTGCCCGATGACATCGCGCCGGCCGATCTCACGCTCGACAGGGCGCTCGAACTCGTTCGCGTGAAAGCCGAAGGCCCGCGGTCGCTCGGCGTGGACCCCGCGACCGGGATGAACGTGTACGTGATGAACGGCCGTTACGGAGCGTACGTGCAGCTTGGCGAGACGCCGGAAGGCAAGAAAGCGGAGAAGCCGAAGCGGGCGTCGCTCCAAGCGGGCATGACGGAGCAAACGGTCACGCTCGACGAGGCGTTGAAGCTTCTCTCGCTGCCTCGCGAGGTCGGCGTGCATCCTGACGATGGGCAGCCGGTCGTGACGAACTTCGGCCGCTTCGGTCCATACGTGAAGCACAACGACGAATTCCGATCGCTCGAATCGGACGACGACGTGTTCAAGATTTCGTTCGATCAGGCGCTGGCGCTGCTGCGTGCGCCGAAGCAGTCACGCCGCCGCCAGGCCTCTCAGAAGAAGACGTTGAAGGAACTCACCAACAACGGTACGACCATCAAGCTGCTCGCCGGCCGGTACGGTCCCTATGTGACGGACGGCACCACCAACGCCTCCGTTCCGAAGGGTGTCAACCCGGAGTCGGTGACGTTCGAGCAGGCAATGGAACTGCTCGAGGCGCGCCGCAACGCCGTTCCTACTCCGCGCCGCGCGCCGGTTGGCGGTCGTCGTCGTGCCGCCGCGTCGGCCTCTCGTCCCCGCAAGACGACCCGCAAAGCCGCCGGGGCGTAAACTGTGTCGTAGGGGCCGGCTGCAGCCGGCCCGTAACATTCAATGATCCACATCATCGGTGGAGGTCTCGCCGGCTGTGAGGCCGCATGGCAGGCTGCTTCGCTCGGCGTGCGCGTCGTGCTGCACGAAATGCGGCCGGTGCGCGCCACGGCGGTGCACAAGACCGATCAGCTCGCCGAACTCGTGTGCTCGAATTCACTTCGCGGCGACAAGCTTGATAACGCCGTTGGTCTGCTGAAAGAAGAGATGCGGCGGCTCGGTTCCGTCGTGATGCGCGAGGCAGACGCCAACCGCGTGCCTGCTGGCGCGGCGCTGGCGGTCGATCGCGACCGCTTCTCGCGGGGAATCACGGACGCCGTCGCATCGCATCCCCTGATCTCGGTCACGCGCGAAGAGGTCTCGTCCATTCCCGATGACCCGACGATGTATCCGCTCGTCGTTGCCACGGGTCCACTGACGTCAGAAAGACTGTCAGCTGACATCGCCCGCATCGTCGGCGGCGATCACCTGTATTTCTATGACGCGATCAGCCCGATCGTTCTGGCTGAGACGATCGACATGGAGAAGGTGTTTCGCGCGTCGCGATGGGAACGTGGCGAAACGGATGAGGGTGATTACCTGAACTGTCCGATGACAAGGGAGGAGTACGAGCGGTTCTACGAAGCCGTCGTGTCTGCCGAATCCGCGACCGTTCATGATTTCGATAAAGAGAAGTTCTTTGAAGGCTGTCTGCCGATCGAGGTGATGGCGCACCGGGGCCGAGACACCCTCCGATTCGGGCCGATGAAGCCCGTCGGTCTCGTCGACCCGCGCACGGGACGGATGCCGTACG
>DASTZI010000379.1:0-9668 GCA_035764385.1 Vicinamibacterales bacterium | reverse complement strand
CACCAATGCGCACGCGGCCAGCGGCTTGATGCGCGCGGTCTGGTCGCGCGCGGAGTTGAAGCGGAACGACGCCGCAGACTGGATGTTTGGCCGATCCGAAGGGGCACGAATGCGATCGTCGGTCCGGCGCCTGGAGGGTCTAAGATCTTCACAGCGCGATTTCCATGCGGCTGGCTGCCCTGCTCCTGTCGACGATGCTTCTGTTCCCGCAACAGACGCCTCCGAGTGCGCCCGAGGCGCCATCGCCTCCATTCGAGCAGTGGCTGCAGGCGCTGATCGATGAGGCACGTGCACGTGGTTACAGCGATGAACTGATCAACTCGACGCTCGTCGGGCTCACACCGATTACGCGAGTTGTCGAGCGCGACAGCAGACAGGCCGAGTTCACCATTACGCTCGATCGCTACTTCCGAACCCGGATCACGCCGCGGGTCATTCGCATGGGCAGGGAACATGCGCAGGAACAGCGCGCGTTGCTCTTGCGTATCCAGGCAGCGTACGGCGTCCCGCCGTCCATCCTGCTCGCCATCTGGGGCCTGGAGTCGCACTATGGCCAGTTCACCGGCGCGTATCCGGTCTTCCAGGCACTCGCGACGCTGGCGTTCGAGCCGCGGCGCGCGGAGTTTTTCAGGGGCGAGTTGTTCAATGCGCTCGCGATCGTGTCCGGCGGTTACATCGACGCAAAGACGATGACGGGCTCGTGGGCCGGAGCGATGGGCCAGCCGCAGTTCATGCCGTCGAGCTATCTGAAGCATGCGGTCGATTTCGACAACGACGGCCTCCGTGACATCTGGCATTCACAGGCGGATACGCTCGCGTCGATCGCCAGCTATCTGCGAGACGCGGGCTGGGAGCGCGGGACGACGTGGGGACGCGAGGTCACGGTGTCGAAAGCCGCACGTGAGCGAATCGCCGACATCCCGAAGCGCGACGTCGGGTGTTCGGCGAAACGTCAGATGACTGAACGGCGACCGTTGCCGATCTGGCGCGAGGCGGGTGTGCGGCTGAAAACCGGCGGGCCGCTGCCGGCGTCGGATTTGCCTGCGAGCCTCGTCGAAATCGGCAGCCGCAGCTTCCTTGTGTATCCGAACTACGAGAGCATCCTCGACTACAACTGCGCGCATTTGTACGCGCTCAGCGTCGGCATGCTCGCAGATCGACTTCAGTAGAGGCGGACCTTAAGGTCCGCCTTTACGATCGGTCAATCAGCCTGCTCATCGCCGGGCTGTAGCGTGCGCCGGCGGCGGCATCGGGCGTAAACGTCGATTCAAGTTCGTCAATCTCCGACGGCGACAAACGGATGTCGCCGGCCCCGGCGTTCTCCTCCACATATTTCACCCGCTTAGTACCGGGGATTGGCACGATGTCGTTGCTCTTCGCCAGAAGCCAGGCCAGCGCGAGCTGCGCGGGTGTGCAGGCCCGTCCCGATGAACTCGACTTGCGTTGCGCCGTGGCGTCGAGTCGCGCCACCAGCAAAAGGTTGCGGCGAAGATTGTCGTTCTCGAAGCGAGGCAGCCGCCGCCGCATATCGTCAGCGGCAAGCGAGCTCGTATCTTTCACCGCGCCGGAGAGAAACCCGCGACCCAGAGGACTGAAAGGCACGAACGCGATTCCGAGCTCGCGGCACACGGGCAGCACGTCCTGTTCCCGGTCGCGGAACCACAACGAATACTCGCTTTGCACCGCGGAGACTGGATGCACGGTGTGCGCGCGCCGAATCGTCGCGGGCGCCGCTTCGGATAACCCGATGTGTAGTACCTTGCCCTGGCGGACGAGTGTCGAGAGCGCGCCGACACTCTCCTCGATGGGCACTTTCGGGTCCACCCGATGCAGGTAGAGGAGATCGATGGCGTCGGTACCGAGACGCCGAAGACTCTCGTCGCACGACGACACAATCGCGCTCGGGGATCCGTCCGCGTCAATTCCAGGCCCCGGCTTCGCAGGGACGATGCCGCATTTGGTCGCGAGGACGATGCTGCCGCGCCGCGTGCCAAGGCCACGTCCGACGAGCGTTTCGTTGTGTCCCTCGCCGTAGATCGCAGCCGTATCGAAAAGCGTGACGCCGAGGTCGAGAGCCCGATGGATGGCGCGAATCGACTCCTCGTCATCGCGCGGACCATACGACTGGGACATGCTCATGCAACCGAGCCCGATCGCCGATACGAGCGGGCCACTCTTTCCGAGTTGTCGTGTCTCCATGATGCTCAACGCGTCCTCACTGCCTGACTAAGGCATGATATGGCGTGATCCTCGAGCAGTTTTATCTGAACTGCCTGGCCCATGCCTCGTACATCGTTGCCGACGAGGAGAGCGGCGCCGCCGCCGTTGTCGACCCTCAGCGCGACGTCGATCAGTATCTGACGTTCGCCGCGGATCACAACCTTCGCATCACACACGTCTTCCTCACGCACTTCCACGCCGATTTCATCGCCGGTCATCTCGAACTGCGTGACCGCGTGGGCGCCACCATCTGCCTCGGCCGGAAGGCGATTGCGGAATACGAGTTCAAGCCGGTCGGCGACGGCAGCGTCATCAATCTTGGATCGGTCCGGATCGAGGCTCTGGAAACGCCTGGGCATACCGTCGAATCGATTTCGCTGCTCGTGTACGACGGCTCACCGGCTCCCGGCTCCGGACTACCGTCTCCCGTGGCCGTCCTGACGGGCGACACGTTGTTTGTCGGCGATGTGGGACGACCGGATCTCCGCTCCTCGCTCGGCTGGTCTGGAAGCGAGCTCGGCGCCATGCTCTATGACTCGCTGCACGACAAGCTGCTGACGCTGCCCGACCCGACGAAGGTCTATCCCGCGCACGGCGCCGGCTCATTGTGCGGCAAGGCGATCTCAAAGGAGACGGTTTCCACAATCGGCGATCAGCGGCGGCTCAACTACGCACTGCAGCCAATGTCGAAGGAACGCTTCGTCGAGCTGGTGACCGCCGATCAAGTCGATGCGCCGGCGTACTTCACCTACGACGCCGTGTTGAACAGCCGTGAGCGGCCGACGCTCGATCAGGCGCTCGCGCGCGAATTGAAACCGCTGACCGTCGAAGAGGCCGCCATTGCTGTCCACGATGGCGCGCAGCTCCTCGACACCCGGGACCCCTCGGAATTTGCCGCTGCGCACCTGGCCGGCAGCATCAACATCGGCCTCGGCGGGCAGTACGCAACATGGGCGGGCACACTGCTCGATGCGGCGCGACCGATCGTCATCGTCGCCGATCCCGGCGCGGAGGCACAGTCTGCCCTTCGCTTGGGACGGATCGGCTTCGATCGGATCGTTGGTTTTATCGATGGAGGGTTGGCCGCGGTGAATCGCGGACCCACAGGGTCCGCGCCGCAGGTGTCCGGGCTACGGATGATTGTCTCGACCGAACGTTTGAGTCCGCAGACCGCGGCAGACCGGATGGCGGGTCCGAATCCGCCGCTCGTCATCGACGTTCGGACCCCGCATGAACGCGCGGAGAAGTCGATCACAGGCAGCCTGCACCGGCCGCTGAACACGCTGCGCGAAGGGCTACCCGATGTCGCGCGCGACAGCGCGATCATCATCCACTGCGCCAGCGGCTATCGCTCGTCGATCGCGGCAAGCCTGCTTCAGCGCGACGGCTTCACAAACGTGAGCGAGCTTGCCGGCGGCATGACCGCCTGGGAAGCCGCGGGGCTGCCGGTCAACGGATCCGGCCAGTCCACGTAGCTGCGCTCGCGTTCCCGGATTCGGCGGTACCGCCGGAACACATCGCGCGGCGTTTCGAGCCCGACGAGCGAGCGCCACGTCGTGCCGCGGAACGTATGCGCCAGCATCTTCCGACCATGCCGCAGGATGAACCACGGGTCGTGACGCGCCGCTGCCGGCATGTGACGCACCTTCATCCACCGCTCGGCCTTCCATCGCAGGTACTCGATGTCTTCCGCGTCCAGATGCGCGCTGCGCGTGACAGCCGTCGTGCCGTCATACTCTTCGACGCGCTCGTTGACGACCAGACCGCGTTCGACGAAGTCGCGTGTCATCGGCGTGCCCGGATACGGCGTGGGATGCTGAATGTAGGGCCAGTCCACGTACTTACGGGCGAAGGCGAGATTGGCGGCAATCGCATCCGGCGTGTCATCTGGATTGCCGACGATGAGGCCGCCGACGACGACCATGCCGTGGCGGTGCAGGATGTCAATGGACTGAATCGAGGCGTTCCCCGTCCGGCGCCCGCCCTCGCGGGTCCTGTTCTTCGCGTCCGCCTTGAGAAACGCCAGGTCGTCGTCCAGGACGTTCTCGATGCCGAGAAAGACATATCGGAATCCGGCGCGCTGCATCAGCGGCGCGAGTGTCTCTCCATGCGCCGCGATCGCCGAGGTCATCCCTTGCACCAGATAGTCAATGTCCGTTAAACCGGCCTCGATAATCGCTTCACACAACGCCTTGAAGCGCTCGACATCGAGCGTGATGTTGTCGTCGACGAGGAAAATCGCGCGCGCGCCGCGTGTTCGCGCGTCCGCGATGTCATCGATGACGCGCTGGATTGGAAACCTGTGGAAGTTGCGGCCGCGCATTTCGATGATCGAGCAGAAGCTGCAGTCGAAGGTGCACCCTCGCGACGTCTCGACGACATCCACCTGTCGTCCGAGGATCGTGTAGCCGGTGAGCACACGCGCATCACGGCGCGGCGGCGCCACCGTGCCATTTTCGATTGCGGCGATGCCACGCGGACGACTCTGCCGGAACCCGCCGCGATCCCGAAACCAGAGACCATCGACAGCGTCCAGTGGTGCGCCCGCATCCAGCGCGCGCACCAGCTCTCGAAACGTCACCTCGCCTTCACCGCGCACGATCGCATCGACGCCGATCGAAGGGTTGGTCCACGCCTCAGGCGCGAGGCTCGGGTCGTAGCCGCCGACGACAATGAACGCATCGGGTCGCAGCGCGCGAACGAGCGAGATTACACGGCGGGCGGTCGACCGCTGAAAGGTCATCACCGAGAGGCCGACAATATCCGGCCGCTGATCGCGGACGAGTTGTTCGACCGTCGTTCGTACGGCTGACTGCGCCAGGATGAGATCGGCGATAGCGACCTCATGCGCGGGATCGAGATTGCCGGCCAGCGACGCGAGCGCGCCGTTGGGCATGCGCATCGCCAGGCTGGGCGTGTGCTCGAACGAATCCGGCATCGAGAACAGCAGAACTCGCACAGAGAAAAGATAGCATTGGATGCCGTTGGTACGCCTGATGCTCCTCTAGACGCTCAGGAGGGGATATGTACCAGAGGTTCGCAATCCTGTTATCAGCTGGTGCGCTGGCGTTTACCGTCGCGTGCTCGCACACGGATACGGGAATTACCAGTGCTGTGAAATCGAAGATGGCCGCCGATGACACAGTAAAAGCGAGTGAGATCAACGTCGATACCCACAATCACGTGGTCACGCTCAACGGCACGGTCGGGTCGAAGGCCGAACGTGACCGAGCGGTGATGATCGCGCGCAACACCAAGGGCGTGAATTCCGTCATCGACGATCTGCGGGTCGGCCCGGTCGCAACGTCCGGTTCGGCTGATCGCGACCGCGACTACAGCGAGTCGGCCGAACAGACAGCGCGCGATGCGAAGGAGAAGACCGAATCCACCGCGCATGACGCGAAGGTGAAGTCGGAGCACGCGACGGAGAAGACGGGCGAGGTGATCTCGGATGCGGCCATCACCTCGACGATCAAGACGAAGTTCCTCGCCGAGTCGGGCGTCCCGGGCACGACCATCAACGTCGACACGAACAACCATGTCGTGACGTTGACCGGGACGGTCAAGACGAAGGCAGAGGCGGCGAAGGCAGTATCGATTGCGCGCGAGACCAAGGGGGTCAAGCGCGTCGTCGACCATCTCAAAGTGGCGGCGTAACCGATCCGGTACGTCGTTCGCAAAAGAGCCGGCCCGCGTGCCGGCTCTTCTTATTTTTCAGCCGTTCCGGCAAACTAGCGTTACGTCCCGCGAAAACCATTTCCCCCGCACGTGCGTGGTGGTCGCCCTGATGCTGACGCTGACGTTGGCGGCGGCCGGGTGCGGCTCGACGCCCGCGAGCCCGACGCGACCGGCGCCATCCCCATCGCCCGCACCAAGTCCTTCACCGGCGCCGGCCCCTGCTCCGCCCTCGAATTCCACGACGGTGTCAATCACTCCGTTCGGCATGATGCCGTACGAAGCGACCGTCGCTATGGGAGGTCAGGTGACGTTCGTCAATCGCGACCTTGTCGTTCACGACATTCAGGGGGGCGTCGATCCCGATCACCGCGACTGTCCGGAAATCGACATCGTCGGGTTCTTACAGCCCGGGCAGAGCCGCGCGACCAATCCACTGCCGACCGCGCGCACGTGTGACTATCACGATCACACGGAGCAAAATCATCACGGGTTCAGCGGAAAGATTGTGATCCGGTAACCACGCAGGGCCGGCCTCAATTCGTTCCTCGATCGACGTTGAAGGTCTGCCATGTGCCGGCGAGCGGCTGCTGCTCTATGCCAGGCTTGCTCCAGTCGCAGACACCCGATGGGAACATCTTCTTCAGCCGCCCGATGTCGTCAGACGACATCGCCACCTTGTAGTCGGATGCCGTGATCGGTTTCAGCTGACATTTGATGACGTCGTTGGTGATCGGTGCGCCGGCCACAGCGCGCGGGAACGAATGCGACGGATAGAGTTGGTTGCACTTGCCGGCCAGATACTGCTGTTTCTCCACAATCTTCTGACCGTCCTTGGTCCAGCACGCGTCGACCAGGCCGGCAGGTTTCGCGCGGCGCATCTTCACGATCGGAGAATCCTTTGACGTGTCCTTCGACAGCATCGTGAGCCACTGATCCATCTGGCTCAGCGCTTCGCGCAGCTGCGGACTGGTCAGCCGGAAGTCGCCGTACTGACGATCCTGCGTCAGCATCACGCGGTTGTCCGTCGTGCCGCGCGCCTTCATCAACCGGGCGTCGGTCGTGAACGTCTGGAATCGCATGTGGACGTCGCCGCCCGGCAAGTCGTCGTAGTAGGTGCGATAGTCGATGATCGGCAGACCGCCGAGGCCGCCTTGCGCCTGATTCAGGCGCCCTGTCCGATACGCAGCTCGGATGGCAGCGGGATCCGCGACCATCCGCTCGGCGACCATGGCGCCATCGATATCGAAGCCGCCAATCTTCTCGTTGATGTCCAGAAACTGCGCGACCGTGATCTTCCCCGCGTTGAGGGCACCAAGCCCGTACTGGATGCCGACGTTGTCGAGCGGGCGACGTGCGAAACCGGTCTTCTGATCGCGCCCGTAGACATTGACGCTGTGATCCCACAGGTCGCAGCGCGCTCCCTTGGGATTGGTCGCCGGGTCATAACGCAGCTCCTTCCCGAGCTCCGCCGGGCAGGCCTCGGTCGCGCTGAAACGCGGCGCACGGACGCGTGACAGGTTGTGGATGGTGGCAGGCACCGGAAAGCCTGTGACCGCCATCACCTGTTCGTCGGAGTACTGGCCGGGCGCGAGCTTGTCGAAGTAGCGTTCGAACAGCCGCCCTTCGCCGCTGCTCGTGCTGCTGGCGAACGTGCCGTCCACGAAACTGCGGCCGGTCATGAGGCCGTCGAGCAGCCCAGGATAGTTCTCGGCGATGGCGTGCTGCTGCGTCGAACCACCCGACGAGCCCCAACCTATCGTGAACGTCGGCACGCCGTAGGCCTCGATGAAATGCTCCTTCGTCATTGCCATCGTCTCGGCGGTGCTGACGTCGCCGCAGTTGTTTCCCTGGACGTTCAGCGAGTTCGACGCGACAGCGTAGCCACGCGAGAGCATCACGGGATCCATGACGCCGCCGGTCTCATTTCCCTGCTGGAACCAGCCCGGCTCACAGCCACCGCCAAACGTGTAGATCAGGCGGCCGTTCCACGCACCTTCAACCATCGCAATCTGATAAATCCCACGGTTGATAGTTCCCGTCTCGATGCGGACCTTCATCGGAGCTTTGGTTTCCGGGTGGGGAATTTCGACGTAGTCAATCCGCGTCGCCACCGAGCAGTTTGCGTCGAGCGGCGGACCAAGCATGCCGCCGCTCTGCAGCTTGAACTTGTCGGTCATGCAGACAAATGGCTGCTCCTGCGGCCCAGAGAAGAGAGGCCCGGTGATTAGGTGGTTGACGATCGTCAACTTCGCCGACGATTGTCTCGGGGCGCTCGCGCTCAGCGCGTTCGATCCCGGCGTGAGGCCGGTCACGAGGCCGGTGAGCGATCGGCCTGAAGCATCCGCTTTCAACCTGCCGGTCGCATCGGTCCCGTTGACTGTGAGTTTCAAATCGGAGGGAGACAGGCCCGCCGGCAGCTCGACGCGCACCAGCGCATCGCCACCGGTCACCAACTCAGGACGACTCGACAGCACGCGAATCTTTATGTCATCCGCCGCTCTGCCTGTGGCCGTGGCCGCGAGCACAATGACACCGATTGCAGCGAAGAATCTCCAGCGACTCAGCATGCGTTTATCCCTCTTCGTGCCCTTCGTGGAGAAGGGATCCCTTCGTGACCTTCGTGCTTACGGCGAAGAAAAAAATTATAGATCGCAGGGAGTAGAATGACCGGCCTGTGAAATCGCGTATTCCGGCCATCATCTTCACCGCGATCGTCGTCTTTGCGGTGGGGCTCGCCGCGGCCGGATTCAATCCACGCGAGTACGCGCGCACGCACGGCGGCACGTTGCGACTCTCCATCGCCACCGGCAATACCGGCGGCGTGTATTACCCGTACGGCGGAGGGCTCGCTCGCGTCATCAGCCAGTCGGTCCCGCGCGTCGACGCGACCGCTGAAGTCACCGCCGCGTCTGTCGACAATCTCAAACTGATTCAGCTCGGGAAGGCGGACATCGCCTTCGTGCTCACCGACACGCTCGACGATGCGATTCACGGGCGTGGTCCATTCGCAAAGCTGCCGGTGAAGGCGCGAACGCTCGCGGTCCTCTATCCGAACTACACACAGGTCGCCACCGTCGAAGGCAAAGGGATCAATCGCCTGGCGGATCTCCGAGGACGCGTGGTCTCAACAGGCTCTCCCGGCAGCGGCACCGAAGTGATCGCGTTTCGCGTGCTGCGCGCAGCCGGCATCGATCCGGACAAGGACATCCGCAGGCAGGGGCTCACCGTCAATGCGTCGGTTGATGCGCTCAAGGACGGCAAGATCGACGCATTCTTCTGGAGCGGCGGCCTGCCGACGGCGTCGCTCCTGGACCTGGCGAGCACGATCGGCATTACAGCGAAGCTGCTCTCGAATGACGAGGTGCTGCCGAAGCTGCAAGAGCAGTTCACGCCCGGCCTCTACTTCCGCCTCGTGATTCCTAAGGGCACCTATCCCGGCGTGAACGACGACAGCGGCTCGATCGGCGTCGCCAACGCGCTCGTCGTCAAGGACACGATGACCGACGAACTCGCATACGAGCTGACGAAAGTGCTCTTCGATCGTCAGCCGGATCTTGCGGCGATTCATCCTGAAGCGAAAAAGCTGAAGCTCGATACTGCGGTCGTCGGGTCGCCCGCGCCCTTTCACCCGGGCGCGATCCGGTACTACGAGGAGCGTGGTGCGTGGAAGCAGTAGCGACGCCGGATGTCCCACTCCCAACCGCACCTGACGACGAACTCGAATCTCCAACACGAACGTTAACGGGCTGGCCGGCGCAGCTGACGACGGT
>DASTZI010000378.1:0-4126 GCA_035764385.1 Vicinamibacterales bacterium | reverse complement strand
CGCGACGAAGTTCGTGTCGCTCGGCTCGACTGACCGCAAGGTGGGGCTCTTTGCCGAGTTCTTCAATCTGTTCAACACCGCGAACTTCGGTGGCAGCTACACAGGTAACGCGCGCAGCGCGACGTTCCGCCAACCGAGCGGGTTCATTCCGGGCATCGGCTATCCGCGCCAGGCGCAGTTGGGAGTGCGAGTCCTGTTCTGAGATCGAAAGACCCCTACGCCCGGCCTCTTGAGCCATCGCAGGCTACGAGTATCACGCGAGCGAAGTGACGCGTCGCGGCGACGAGCATCAAGAAGACGTCTGTCAGCCCATCTGAAATCGATCCCGAACTGACGGGCCACCGCGATCAGCGTCGCGCAAGGCGGCGACGCAACGCGTCGTGGTGTCACAGCGTGTCGTCAGAAACCATCAGAAACCACAAGTCACTGCCATTAGTCGCCGCGACAGCGTTCACCCCGAAGACGCATCGCGCGGTACATAACGTGCCACCAATATTTCTAGTGTGACGACTCGCCTCAAGTGTTCCTTTAGACAGAGCGTCCTCGGAAGATCCTCGGAGGTTGAAATGTACGTCCGCCCACTCATCCTGCACGCGGTGCCCCTCGCTTTCCTGGCGATGGTTATGACCGGCAATGTGGCATGCACGCGGCACGAGACGGCTCCGCCCGTGACGAGTCACTCGACCGCGACCACCAACCCAACGGGCACGTCGGGTATCACGACAACAAGCGGCACTACCGGTGCGGCGGGCGTACGCGTGGAAAAAGATCTGCTCGGACAAAAAGAAGTGCCGGCGGATGCCTACTACGGCGTGCAGACCGCACGCGCGCTCGAGAATTTCCAGCTATCCGGCATCCCGATCAATCACTACCCCGGCTTCATCGAAGGCTACACGATGGTGAAAATCGCGGCGGCACGCGCGAACGCTGACGTCGGCTCGCTGAAGAAAGACCGGCTGGACGCCATCGAAAAAGCGGGCCAGGCGATCCTCGACGGCAAGTATCGCGACCAGTTCACCGTCGACTGGTACCAGGGTGGCGCGGGCACGTCGACCAACATGAACGTCAATGAAGTGATGGCGAACGTCGGGCTCGAGATGATGGGCCACAAGAAAGGCGAGTACCAGTATCTCGATCCGCACGACGACCTGAACATGTCGCAGTCGACGAACGACTCGTACCCGACGGCCATCAAGGTGGCGTTGATCCTGCGAAACGGCAAGCTGATTCAAGAGCTCCAGCAGTTGTCGGCGTCGTTCCGTGCGAAGGGCAACGAGTACATCGACGTGGTGAAGATGGGACGCACGGAGATGCAGGACGCGGTGCCGATGACCATCGGCCAGGAATTCCACGCCTTCGCGGCCGCCATCGAGGGCGACACGCAACTGCTGCGCGATGCCGAACGATCGCTGTATGCCGTAAACATGGGCGCCACCGCGATCGGGACGGGAATCAACGTTCCCAAGGGATACTCAGACAAAGTCGCGCGCCATCTCGCAGAGCTCACGGGTAAGCCGATTGTGCCCGCGACGGACATGCTGGAAGCCACCTGGAGCCAGCAGGGATTCGTCGTGTACTCCGCGGCGCTCAAGAGTCTCGCGATCACGCTCTCGAAGATCTCCAGTGACCTGATCCTGCTCGCCTCCGGTCCGCGCGCGGGTTTGTACGAGATCAATCTGCCGGAGCTTCAGCCCGGCTCGTCGATCATGCCGGGCAAGGTGAATCCGGTCGTGCCCGAAGTGATGAACATCGTCGCCTTTCGCGTGATGGGCAACGACACGACCGTCACCGTTGCAGCGCACAGTGGGCAACTGCAATTGAACGCCTACGAGCCGATCGAAGGGCTGGCAACGATGGAATCGCAGAGTCTCCTTTTCAACACGTCGAAGTTGTTCCGGACCAAGGCCGTCGACGGCATCACTGTGAACAAGATGCAGCTCGAGCACTACATGGACACGACCATCGGCATCGTGACGGCGTTGAACCCCGTCATCGGCTATGAGAAAGCGTCCGAGCTGGCGCGCGAAGCGAAGCAGAGCGGCAAAGGCATCCTCGAAATCATCCGTGAGCAACACATCCTCACCGAACAGCAGATCGCCGATCTGCTCGATCCTGCGAAGCTGACCAATCTTGACAAGAACGCGTATCTACAGAAGGGCGCGGCTCAACAGAGCGCGTATCAGCAGAAGAAGAAGTAAGGAAGGGACACTGTGACCATGACATCGTTTCGCACAACTCGGGTTGCCCTGGTCATCGTCGCGATTGTCGCGAGTGTACCGCTCGCGGCAGCCTCGAAAGCCAAGCCCAACGTCGTCATCCTGGCGACGGGCGGCACGATCGCGGGCGCGGCGGCGACGGGCACCCAGGCCGGCTATACATCCGGCGCCGTGAACATCGACACGATGATTGCCGCCGTGCCGGGGATCAAGGACCTCGCGAACATCAAGGGCGAGCAGATCTCGAATGTCGGCTCGCAGGACATGAGCTTCGACATCCTGCTCAAGCTCGCGAAGCGCATCAACGAACTGGCGGCATCGCCCGGCGTGGACGGCATTGTGGTCACGCACGGCACGGACACGATGGAAGAGTCAGCCTTCTTCCTGAACCTCACGGTGAAAACAGACAAGCCGGTGGTGATGGTCGGTTCGATGCGACCCTCGACGGCGGTGAGCGCTGACGGTCCGCTGAATCTGTACAACGCGGTGGCTGTCGCAGCCGATCCGGCGGCGAAGGGCCGTGGGGTCTTGGTCGTGATGAACGACTGGATTCACGGCGCCCATTCGTTGACGAAGACGAGCACGAGTGCGGTCCAGACGTTCATGTCGCCGCTTCGCGGTCTCGTGGGCGTGTCTCACTACGGGAAGAACGATTTCTACACGAACCCTGAGTGGAAACACACGTCGGAGAGCGAATTCAACGTCGACGGCGTCACCCAGATGCCACGGGTGGACATCATCTTCGCGTCGGCCGATATGTCACCGGATCTGATCGACGCCGCCGTGGCCAACGGCGCCAAGGGGATCGTCATCGCCGGAGTCGGCAACGGCAACATGAACAAGGCCTCGGTCGAAGCCGCGGCCCGGGCGGTGAAGAAGGGTGTTGTCGTCGTGCGCGCCTCGCGGGTCGTGACCGGCACCGTGGGTCGGAATGTCGAGGTGAACGACGACCAATTGGGCTTCATCGCCTCCGATGAGCTGAATCCGCAGAAAGCCCGGATTCTTCTGACGCTCGCGCTGCTGGGCAAACGGACGCCTGAACAGCTCCAGAACCTCTTTTACACCTACTGATGTGCCATGCGGCACCGACCTGGAGTTCCGACGTCCAATTGGGACGTCGGACCCGGGCGGTGCCAATACGTCCGGATGCACGCCGCATGCGGGTGCAGCAGTCTGGCTCGACTGCTATAGATATGGCGTTATGCGGTGGCCTCATTTCACCAAGCGACATCGGCTGGCGTTGCTGCTGGCACTTGTGAGCTTTGCCGCGCTGGTGCTCGTCGGCAGGTGGCGTGGGGCAGATATCGCAAGTTCGTCGCGAGCGGCACCGCGAAGAACCCTGTGGACCCTTTCATCGATCCCGAGGGCTATCGCGCGTATATCGACGCGGCCAAGGGGGAACTCCGCCAAGGACGAGTCCACTAACCGAATTTCTTTGCGAATTGGGACGCGGCGGACTAGTGTAGCCCCCGCCGCCATTCCGGCCGCCTTTCAATTCTTATCAGGAGACACGCAATCATGGCTCTTGCCTTCTACATCTCCCCTTCCGCCGCGATGAGTGCGGATACGTATGACGAATGCGTCAAACGCCTGAAGAAGGCGGGAGCTGGCCATCCACGCGGTCGTGTGTATCACGCGGCGCTCAAGAACGGCGACGCCGTGAATGTCTTCGACGTGTGGACGACGCAGGCGGCATTCGACACCTTCGGAAAAACGTTGATGCCCATTCTGCAGAGCCTGGGCGTCGACCTGGGTCAGCCGCGTGTCATGGACGTGCACAACGTCATCGTCGCGCCGGCACGAAAAACGACAGCACGCAAGGCGGCGGCGCGCCCGGCGGCGAGGAAGCGGCGCAGCCGCCCGCGCAGCAAGCGCTGATTCAGTGCCCGGGACCTCGCCTAATACCAGCC
>DASTZI010000377.1:0-49761 GCA_035764385.1 Vicinamibacterales bacterium | reverse complement strand
CGACACAAGGAACATTCAGACGTTTTTGTTGGTCAGGCGCATTACGAATGACAATCGCGAAGGAGTTATGAAGACACGCAGGTGTGACGTCTCGTCCGCGCATCGGCGTTCACGTCGCGATGCCTTCATCCGTGTACTGGCTGGATCCAGAGACCACAAACTTGTCAGACGAGTAGAGACGCACTCACCTTGGAGATAGAAGATTGTGGCCTGATTTCGCGAGAGCGCGGCGCGGCCGTGTGGACCGGTGTTTGCTCAGCGTCTCGCATCACTCGCTTTTCGTGCCGGGCAGCCGCGCTGCTTGGTGGAAGATGACCAGCGATGTGTGCTTCGTCAGTGCCGTGCGGGTCTCCAGTCCCCGCACGGCACATGCGAGGCGGTGTGCCCCGACTCGCGATGACGGGAAGGCCAGGAGCAATCCTGGCCTTTTTTCATTTAGCTTCCTTTTCGCTGTGCGAACGTTGCATTCGGACACAAATGTCGTGAGGGAAAAACAAAAAGCCATAAACGTTTGACGTCGCCTCGAACGCATCAAAGAGATGCGTGATCACTCTTGCGGCTTTCTTCAGCAAATCGGAACGTTCAGCGCGATCGCCATCGCAGCACATGCGTGGCGTTGATCTTGCTCACCACAAATGCACAGCCGCAGATTGATATTCCCAGATTCTGCGCGCGGGCGCCGCGGGCGATGCCACCGGGCATCGTCTGAGGGACGCAAGTAGTTCGGTCGACTCTCGCCACATACACGCAGGGGGAATCATGGCTTTCGTTGGAATCGTTGTTACGCTCGCGGGCTTTTTGTTGGCGGCGGGAAGCGTCGGCTTCGCGTCCGCAAACGGCGTGCGGCTCGTCATTGTGCTCGTCGGTATTGCGATTAGTCTCGGCGGGATTTTCGGAATCCTCAACCCCGCCTATCAGAAATACGCTGTCTGGAAGCGCTGAGGGGGTTGCCGATGAATAGACTGGTACTAGCTATTGCTCTTGCGTGGTTAATGGGCGCAGGCATCGCGGTGGCTCAGACGCCGGCTCCAGCGCCGGCCGCGCCGCCACCGGCTGCTGCGCAACCTGCACCCGCTGCGGCTACCGCGGCGACGGCCATCACGGCCGAGGATCTCAAAGCCATATCCGGCCCGAAGCCTGAGGACAAGGCGAAGGGCGATCCGGCCGGCACCATCACCGGAACGGTGAACGACATCCCAGTGAGCGATCCAAAGAAGGGTCTTGCTCTCGATGATTTAGTGAATACCGTCGGTCAGAACGTCATCGCGTCGAACTTCATCTGGACGCTCGTTACCGGCTTCCTCGTGATGTTCATGCAGGCGGGTTTCGCGATCGTCGAGACCGGCCTCGCGCGCGCGAAGAACGCCAACCACACGATGATGATGAATTTCATGGTGTACGGCGTTGGTATGGCGGCGTACTGGATCATCGGATTCGCGATCCAGATGGGCGGCGTCGCGCCGAACACAAACCTCGGCGGTCTGGCGCCGTTGAATCACGAGGTCGCAATCAGCCTGTTCGGCAAGAACTGGGGGCTCTTCGGCACGCAGGGGATGTTCCTGGGTGGTGCCACCTATGACGTCGGCGTCATGGTGATGTTCCTCTTCCAGATGGTCTTCATGGATACGGCGCTCACCATCGTCACCGGCACGGCGGCGGAGCGGTGGAAGTACTCCGCGTTCGTCCTGTCGTCGCTCTTCATGGGCGCGTTCATCTACCCGATATTCGCCAACTGGGCCTGGGGTGGTGGATGGCTCGCGACGCTCGGCGCCAGCTATGGCCTCGGACACGGCTATTGCGACTTCGCCGGTTCCGGCGTTGTGCATTCGGTCGGCGGTGTCACAGCCCTGGCAATGGCGATCATCATCGGCCCGCGCATCGGCAAGTTCACGCGCCAGGGAAAGCCTAATGCGATTCCCGGTCACGACATCGTCCTCGTGCTGCTCGGCTGTTTCATCCTTGCGTTCGGCTGGTTCGGATTCAATCCAGGCTCGACGCTTGGCGCGGCGACGAGCGGCAACCTCCGTATCAGCTCGGTCGCGGTGAACACGATGCTCGCCGGCATGGCAGGATCCTTCAGCGGCATGTATTACATGTGGATCCGGTACGGGAAGCCTGACGCGTCGATGACGGGCAACGCGTTTCTCGCCGGTCTCGTGGCGATCACCGCGCCAAGCGGATTCGTCAACCCGATGGCATCGGTCATCATTGGCCTGGTCGCGGGCGTTCTCGTGTGTCTCTCGTGCGAGTTCATCGAGCGCACGGCGAAGCTGGACGATGTGGTTGGCGCGATCTCAGTGCACGGGACGAACGGTATCTGGGGCGTGATCTCAGTCGGTTTGTTTGCCGATGGGACGAGCAACTATGCGGGCGCGTGGAACGGCGTTCCCGGGTCGGTGACCGGCTTGTTTTACGGCGACGCGGGGCAGCTTGTCGCGCAGTTGATCGGCGTCGCAACGCTGCTCGGCTTCGTCTTCTCCTTCAGCTTCGTGCTGAACGCGATTCTCGAAGCCGTGTGGGGTCATCGCGTCACGCCGGAAGTCGAACTGCAGGGGCTCGACATTCCGGAAATGGGCGCGCTCGGCTATCCGGAGTTCGTGTTGAGGAAAGATGCGTTGGCCGAAAGCGGAGCGGCGTAGCCGGCATGTCTGCAGCACTGGTGATCAAGGCGACCGCGGGGCTCGAGCCCCGCGGTCGTTCGCTGCCCCCGGTTCCGTGGCGCGATCCGTACTCGGTGTCAAAGACGGATCTCGCCGTCTACATCGATCAACTGAAGGCGGCATGCCTTGCCGAACCGGACAACGCCGATCTCCGGACGTGCCTGGGCATGGCGTACGCCGTCGGTTACGACGTCTACAAGTCGATGGATGCGCTCGAAGAGGCGCGCGCTATCGAGCCGGAGAACTTCTGGGCGCAGTTGAAGTACGCGGAGCTTCACTATCGGCTCCGTGCCCTCAATCGCGCCGAAGAGGAAACGCGGCGGGCGGCGGACATCGCCACGAACCCGTTTCAGCTGGCAATCGCTCGGAAGCAGATGAAAGAGATCCGGCAGCTGCAACACTCGAGCATCCGCAACGTCGAGTGGACCAAGCCGCTGACGAGGCCGACGATCGCGGTGGCGGCGATGATCGCGCTGATTTTCATCGTCATGCTGTGGCATTGAGGGGCGGCATGAGTTGGAAATTCTTTATCGGCTCCTCCATCGTCGTTGCTGCCGCGCTGATTAAGGTCGGCGTACCCATTTTCCCCATCGCCGCGGGCCTGGTGACGGCCGGTCTCCTCACGTGGAAGTTGCAGCGACGCACGAACCGGTTTCCCCGATAGACACTGAGCCGCCGCCGGTCACCATGCTGTCGTCGGCATGGTCTGTCGGCGTGTGCGTCGCGGTCGCAGCGGGGATTGCGTCCAGTGGCGTCACGCTGCCTGTGTGGCTGCTCGCCACCGAGGTGATGGCGACCATCCTCGGCCTGTTCGTCCTCGGATCGTTCCGCTACCAGATTCATAAGAACGCGCTCACGTACGGAATGTTGTTCGTTATCGTTGCGACGTTCTCGCGCCTGCCGACGTCGGCGTGGCACGTGGAGATCGCGCAGCAGGGATGGAATGCGTGGATTCACCACCACGTGCTGACGTTCAGCGGCCTCGACGATCTGATCCACGCCGACACGATGTTGTTCATTCTCGGCCTGACGCTGATGGTCGCCGTCATCGCGCAGACGCGCGTCCTCGAAGGCATCACGTTTCTCTTGCTGCGGCGCTATCGCGGAGCAATCCTACCGACGATCACCGCTGTGACGGCGGTTGTTGCCCTCGCATCAGGTCTGCTCGGGGGCGTGTCGATGATCGGACTGACGATCCGGACGTTCGTGATCATCCTGATGCTCGCGGCCGCACCGACCGCAGCCATTCGCTACGCGGTAATGGTCTGTACCGCGGTGACGACGATCTGCGGCGTGTGGACCGCGTACGGTGAGCCGCCGAACCTCATCATGAAGGCGAACCTGTATCCGACGCTGACCAACGCGTTCTTCTTGTATTACGGTGCGCCCGTCGCGATCACCAGCTTCGTCATGGTCGCGTGGCACCTCCGCGGGCGTCTCTCGGGCCAACAAGTGTCGCTCGACGAGATGGACGTCATCGACGCGAACGCCGAAGACGTTCGCTTTCTGCAGGCGACGCGGCACGGCGAGGTGATGACGCCGATCGAGCTCGTCGAAGGACACTCGGATGTTCTGGGCGATCAGCTGCAACCGGTACTGGAGCGGATTCAGCGCGGTGAATCGCTGGGACTCGCCCTCGTGCATTCCGAGCTCGGCCCCGATGTCCGCCGCCTCCTGCTCGGTCATTTCGCCTCTGACGAGCTCGCCGACGGCCTCGACCGTCACTACCTGTACGCGGCGGCGGGGCGCGACGAGGAGGCGTTCCGCGCCGAACTTGCCGTCGACGAGGTGCTGGCCTCGATGGCGGAAATGCGGAAGCGCGCGCAGCGGCTCGGAGCACTCTCACTCATCCCGTTCATCGCGCTGCTCGTTGCACATACGGTTTACAACAACGTGCCGTTGTTCCTGGCGTCGTTTGCCGGGTTCGTTGCGGCGTTGCCGGCCATCGCGCGCATTCCGAAAATGCGAGCGCTGGCACTCCGCGAGGCGAGGCAGGAGTACGCAGAGTACTATTTCCTGTTCCCGCTGTTTCTCTCGATTACGCTGCTGACGAGCGCCGGCTTCTTCGACGTCCTCCAGGGTCTCATCGTCGCCGGAACGGCCGCACTGGGCCAGGCGCACGTGGCATTCGCGCAGTTCGTTGCGAGCACGTTCCTATCGGCCATTCTCGACAACAACATCGTTGCGGACTTTGCCTCACGCGGCCTCCATGGACTCAGCACGACCGTGGTGCAGTTCTTCGCGATGGCACAGATCGCGGGTTATGCGCTCGGCGGCTGCTGGACGCACATCGGGTGCGCACAATCTGTTGTGGCGTTTGCGTTTATTCAGCGGGACGTAGACGCGGCGTACACGCCGATCCAGTGGATCAAAGAGATGACGCCGATCATCATGCAGATCATGGCGCTGATGGCGGCGCTGATCTACGCGGAGAGCGCGTTGCTCCTGTTTGCCGCACGCTAAGCGGCACTGTGTCGGAGCGCGGCACGGAGAAAGGCCAGGAGCAATCCTGGCCTTTTTTCGCGTACGCCGCTCGTCAGTCGCGATATGCCCCGGGAGGCCGCCTGAAGAAGGGAGGCGCGCGCGTGAGCGGCATCGAATTTGGAAGCGTCCGCCCGGGGGTGTTGTATGTCTTTGCGCATTGCGCGAGCCGCTGGGCTCTCAGTTGTTCTCTCCTCGTTGACTGTCACGACCGCATTTGCGGCGCTTTCGACCGGCGAACAGAAGCGTCTCAACGATGCCGCCGGCGTGGTCACTGCCATCCGCAACGCCGACAACGGCATCCCGGAAGATCTCTGGCAGAAGGCTGCGTGCGTGATCGTCATTCCCGACATGAAGAAGGCCGCATTCATCATCGGCGGCGAATATGGCAAGGGCGTGATGAGCTGCCGCACCGCGAACGGCTGGAGCTCTCCGGTATTCATGGAGCTAGAAAAAGGTAGTTGGGGGTTTCAGGCCGGCGCCCAGGAAATCGACCTCGTGCTTCTGGTGACCGATCGAGACGCCGCGGGGAAGATGCTGAACAATAAAGTGTCTCTCGGCGCCGACGCATCGGTCGCCGCGGGCCCCGTTGGGCGGGCGGCGTCGGCCAGCACGACGGGAACGCTCGCGACGGTCCTGTCGTATTCCCGCAGCAAGGGAGTGTTCGCGGGCATCAACCTGTCCGGAGGCGCGCTGAAAGCCGACAAGGACTCGAACACCGATGCGTACGGGAACCCCGTGCCGGCCGACGTGCTCAACGGCAGCGGCGCGAAATTGGATGCCGCGACTTCGTTCCTGAATACGCTCGGCAGCAACCCCAGGGCGACGTCGGGAACTGCGGCTCCCGCAGCGACTGATCGACGGAAGTAGGCGCGCAAACCACAAGGTTTGCGCTAATCACGCCGGGCGAGCCATAAAGGCTCGCCCTACAGGTGACCGATAATTTGGCCATGCGGATCGTCAACCGATTCTTCACGGCCGTCCTCCTCGCACTTGTTCTCGCCGGCGGCGCGGCGGCGCAGACACGCGGCCATAGCTTTCTCTGGAAAGTCCAGTCCGGTGCCAACGTTATGTATCTGGCCGGATCGGTCCACGCGCTGACGGCCGATGCCTATCCGCTCAATCCGGTCTATCAACGAGCCTTCGATGCGTCGAGCGTGCTGGTCGAAGAGATCGACCTGGCGGAGGCCGATCCGTTGGCAGGAGGCCTCGGCCTGCTCGCGAAAGGGATGTACACGGACGGCCGCACATTCAGCAGCGCCGTCTCCCGGGAAACCGCCGCACTCGTTGCCGAGAAGTTGAAGGGCACGCCGCTCGCGCTCGAGCTGATTCAGCCGATGAAGCCGTGGATGGTGACGCTGATGCTCGAAGCGCTCGGTGCGCAATCGGCGGGACTCGACCCGGAGCTCGGACTCGACAAGCACTTCTATAACCTCGCGACCGATGGCCGAAAGCAGGTCATCGGTTTGGAAACCGTGCAATACCAGATCGATCGGTTCGACAAAATGCCGGACGCGATGCAGGAGCAACTGTTACGCAGCGAACTCGCCGAGATGGAAACGGAGAAAACGAGTTTGCGGACGTTGCTGACGGCGTGGCAGAGCGGCGATGCCGCGGCGATCGAGAAAATGCTCCTGATGTCGTTCACCGACAACCCGGCGGCCTACAACTCTCTGATCACCGAACGGAACCGCAACTGGATGCCGCAGCTCGACGCGTGTCTGAAACGCTCCACGCCGTGCTTTGTGATCGTCGGTGCGGCGCACGTCGTCGGCCCACAGGGATTGCTGGCGTTGCTCCGGCAGCGGGGCTATCAGATCGAGCAGCAGTAGCAAATCCCGCTTTGGGATTTGCCAGAATCCGGCGCTGGGATTGCAGAGCGGGAGTGGATATGACCTCTCCCGCGACTTCGGCCACTTTCAGCGCACCAGCAACGGCGGTTTCCATCCGGCCAGGCGAACCGTTCCCGCTCGGCGCGGCGTGCGACGGACGCGGAACCAACTTCGCGGTTTTTTCCGAGGTCGCAGACGCCGTCGATCTATGCCTGTTCGACGACGGTGGCCACGAAACGCGGATTCGTTTGCCGGAGCGTACGGCGTTCTGCTGGCACGGGTACCTCTCTGGCATCGGTCCTGCGCAGCGCTACGGTTTTCGTGTGCATGGGCCGTGGAATCCGGCGGAGGGGCAGCGCTGCAATCCCGCGAAGCTGTTGATCGATCCGTATGCGAAGTCGATTAGCGGCGACATCGAGTGGAATGACGCCGTCTTTCCGTATCCCCTGGGCGGCGACGACTTGCAGCGCGACGACCGCGACAGCGCTGCGTACGTTCCGAGATCGGTGGTCATCGATGACAGCTTCGACTGGGGCCAGGACCAGGCGCCGGGGCGCAAGCTGCACGAGACCGTGATCTACGAAGTCCACGTAAAGGGGTTCAGTAAGCTTCGCAACGAAATTCCGAAGCATCTCCGCGGCACGTATGCGGGCCTCGCGCATCCGGCATCAATCGACTATCTCACCTCGCTCGGCGTGACGGCTGTTGAGCTGCTGCCGGTGCATCAGTTCGTTCACGAAAAGCATTTGATCGAGAAGGGGCTGCGAAATTACTGGGGCTACCACTCGTATGGCTTCTTCGCGCCGCACAACGATTACGCCTCCGTCCAGAATCCCATCGAGGTCGTTCGCGAATTCAAAGGGATGGTGAAGCTGCTCCACGAGGCTGGTCTGGAGGTGATCCTCGACGTGGTTTACAACCACACCGGCGAGGGGAATCACCTCGGTCCGATGCTCTCGTTCAAGGGCCTCGACAATGCGGCGTACTACCGCACCTCGGAAGAGGAACCGCGCTACTACCTCGATTACACGGGAACCGGAAACACGTTGAACATGCGTCATCCGCACGTGCTCCAGCTCATCATGGACTCGCTCCGTTATTGGGTCCGCGAGATGCACGTCGATGGATTCCGTTTCGACCTCGCCTCGACGCTCGCTCGCGAACTCTATGACGTCGATCGTCTGTCAGCTTTTTTTGACGTCGTGCATCAGGATCCAACGCTGCAGTGCGTGAAGCTGATCGCCGAGCCGTGGGACCTCGGCAGCGGCGGCTATCAAGTTGGCAATTTTCCTGTGCGGTGGTGCGAATGGAACGGCAAATACCGCGATACCGTCCGCGACTACTGGCGCGGCGAAGACCAGACGCTCGGCGAGTTCGCGAACCGTTTCACCGGCAGTGCCGACCTGTACCAAGACGACGGGCGCCGCCCGTATGCCAGCGTCAACTTCGTGACCGCGCATGACGGCTTCACGCTGCGCGACCTCGTCTCGTACAACGAGAAGCACAACGAGGCCAACGGCGAGAACAACCAGGATGGCGAAAGCCACAACCGGTCGTGGAACTGCGGCGTCGAAGGGCCGACTGATGATCCGGCGATCACGGCGTTGCGTGCGCGGCAGCAGCGCAACTTCATCACCACGCTGCTGCTGTCGCAAGGCATTCCGATGCTCGTCGGCGGCGACGAGATCGGCCGGACGCAGCGGGGCAACAACAACGCGTACTGCCAGGACAACGAGATTTCCTGGTTCGACTGGCAGTCACCCGACCACGGCCTGTTCGAGTTCACGCGCCGGGTGATCCGTCTTCGGAATGCGCATCCGGCATTCCGGCGCCGTGGCTGGTTCAAGGGGCGGCCGCTTCGCGGCAAAGGGATCAGCGACCTCGCGTGGCTGCGCATCGACGGCGAACCGATGTCCGAAGAGGACTGGCAACAGGGGTTCGTCAAGTCGCTGATGGTCTTTCTCAACGGAGACGAGCTGCACGAGCTCGATGACGATGGCAGACGCGTGCGCGATGGCTCGTTCCTGCTGCTGTTCAATGCCCACTACGAGCCGCTCGATTTCGTGCTCCCGCCCATGTCGTTTGGCAAGGCATGGACCGTCGTCGTGGATACTGCCACTGAGGTCGGCGAACGGCACGAGACGTTCACCGCGGGATCCACGGCTCGCGTCGACGCGCGCTCGGTGATCGTCATGACGCGGCCATAGCGTCCGCCTCCACGGAGCTTCGGCGAGACCCGCGGTAGGCGCAAGGCGGGTATATACTCGCGGCTTTCGGAGGTACGTCCATGGCCGTCGTCACCGAGTCCACACTGTCTGATGCCCTGCTCGCCAAATGTCGCGAACGGGCGCCTGAATACGACCGCGAGAATCGATTTTTCCAGGAAGACTTCAACGACCTGAAAGCCGCAGGCTATCTGCGGATGGCGTTGCCCCGCGAGTTTGGTGGGCTCGGCATGAACGTCGCGGAAGTCGGACGCGAGACGCGAAAGCTGGCGATGTTCGCGCCCGCGACCGCGCTCGCGCTCAACATGCACAACTACTGGGTTGGCGACGCCGCGGATTTGTGGCGCAGTGGCGATAAGTCGTGTCAATGGGTTCTCGAGGACGCGGCGGCAGGCGAGGTGTTCGCCGCCGGGCATGCCGAGCATGGCAACGATGTGCCCGGGCTGCTCTCGACAACCAAAGCTGAAAAGGTTGATGGCGGGTATAAATTCACCGGCCGCAAGGCGTTCGGCAGCTTGACGCCCGTATGGACGCGCCTCGGTATGCACGGGATGGACACCAGCGATCCCGCCGGTCCGAAAATCGTCCACGCGTTCATGCCGCGCGATGCGAAGGGCTACTCGATCAAAGACACATGGGATGTGCTCGGCATGCGTGCGACTCGCAGCGACGACACCATCCTGGAGGGCGCGTTCGTTCCGGACAAGTACATCTCGCGTGTAGTTCCTGCCGGCGCGGCGGGCGCCGACAACTTCGTCGTGGGTTTCTTCACATGGGCGCTGGTGGGCTTCGGCAACATCTACTACGGCCTGGCGCTGCGCGTGCGCGAGGTGCTCATCGAGCAGCTGAAGACGAAGACGTCCATCGCGCTGACGCGGCCGATGATCTACCACCCGGAAGTGCAGCACGGGATTGCCGAAATCTCGATGGACATCGAGGCGATGGGGCCGCACGTCGAGGCGGTGGCAACGGCATGGGCAGAAGGCAATGTTGGCCCGGACTGGTTCGTGCGGCTCATGTCGATGAAGCACAAGGTTGTCGAGGGCGCCTTCCGCGTCGCCGATCGCGCGCTGGATCTTTCCGGCGGGTTCGGCATGTTCAAGAAGAGCGAGCTCGAGCGGCTGTTCCGCGACGCGCGGGCAGGACGGTTCCACCCGGCGAATCCTCTGCTGACGCACGAGATCGTGGGGAAGGTTTCGCTCGGGATCAATCCGGACGAGCAACCGCGTTGGGGCTAGTACGGGTGCGAGGGGTGCGAGAGGTGCAAACGGTGCGAGAGGTGCAAACGGTGCGAGAGGTGCGAAACATGTTCAGTCGTATCGTGGCGTTCGTGTTGTTTGCGTTCTTCGCTGTTGGCGCCTCAAGCGTCAATGCACAGATACCCGCGCCGGGAGTGATTGCCTTCACCGGCGCGCGCGTCATCGATGGCACCGGCGCGGCGCCGATCGAACAGGCGACGATCGTCGTGACCAACGGCCGAATCACAGCCATCGGTCCGTCCGCGACCGTGATGCCGGCGGCGGGCGCGACGATCGTGAACGTCGCTGGCAAAACGATTATCCCGGGCCTCATCAACTCGCACGCGCACATCGATCCCGATATCAGCGTCAACCCCGGGCCGTACCGCGACGAGATGGTGCGGCGCGTGAAAACGTATGCGATCTACGGCGTCACCTCGATCATGACGCTCGGTTTCGAGACCTATGACGAGCCCGAGGGGTTCTACCTCCGCGATACGCAGCGCCTTGGCATCGGACCCATCACGACCGACGCGCCACGGTTGTACGCCTCCGGCCGACCGATCCTGTTTCGGCCGGGGCCGACAGGTACCGAAACGGCGGATGATGCGCGGATTGACGTGCAGCGGCACGTTCCGCTGCGTGCGGACTTCATCAAGCTCCATCTCGACGGTGTTCCGGCGGACTTGAAGCCCGACGTCATTGCCGCCGCGATTGACGAATCGCACAAGCACAACATGTCAACCGCGGTGCACATCGTCTACCTGAAGGACGCGAAGACGGCGATTGCCGGCGGGGTCGACGTGATCGCGCACAGCGTCCGTGACCTGGATATCGACGCCGCGACGATCGCCGAGATCAAGCGCCGCAACATCGCACTGGTTCCCACGCTCGTGCGCGATCGATCGGTGTTCATCTACGAGAACCTGCCAGACTTCTTCAAGGATCCGTTCTTCCTGCGCGGGCTGCCGACGTACAAGCACGAAGTCGACGTGCTCAGCGATCCGGCGACCCAGCAGCGATACCGGACCAACGCCGGGATTCAGGCCAGCAAGCCGCAGCTCGCGCAGGGCATCAAGAATCTCAAACCGCTGATCGATGCGGGCATTCCGATTGCGATGGGCTCCGACAGCGGATCGATCCCCGATCGCAATCTCGGCAGATGGATCGGTTACAACGAGCACGCCGAGCTCGAGATGATGGTCCAGGCGGGGATGACGCCGATGCAGGCGCTGATATCCGCGACGAGCACCGCAGCACGGGTGATGAAGATCGACGGCGCGGGCTCGCTGCAGACAGGGAAGTGGGCCGACCTGGTCGTGCTCAATGCCAATCCACTCATGGACATCAAAAACACCCGGCAGATCGATTCGGTCTACATCGGAGGCCGGAAGGTGAATATGGCGACCGTCGGTGGCACCAACTAGGTATCAGGTATCAGGTTTCAGGGGTGGTCCAGGTATCAGGTTTTTAGGTATTAGGTTGTAGGCGTGATTTAGGTTCGGGGACTTAGGTTCCGGCCACGGAACGTTCGAGTGAGGTCACCAGCCCCTTAAGCATTCGGCCGATTTCTTGGGTGTCCGAAATCAGCGCTTCCGCTTCTTTCTCGGACACCACCTTCACCCGCGAGCCAAGTTCCAACTGCGTTTCGAGCTCAGCGCCGGAGCCGTGCGCGATCCATAGATGGTTCATGTAAATCGCGGTGGATTGCCTCGCTTTGCCTTCGGCGATGTTCGACGGCATCGAGACCGCGCACTTTCTGATCTGATATCCGAGCACGCCTTGCTCGTCTTTTGGTATCCGGCGCGATACGCCATAGCATCGCACCGCCAGCTCCATCGCTTTTTGCCAGACAAGCAGATCGCGAAACGATTTGATTGGTGTCATGGCGGCCTTAGGGAGCACTTTCGCTGCCATGCGAATTTCGGCCGCTTTCTTATGTGGTGTCCTGAAGTACGCATTTCACTCGAATCGTGGACCTGAACACAATCGCAGTTTCTGCAAGGCCTCGCCTCACCCCTGAGCCCTACGGGCTGATCCCTAGACCACCCCTGAAACCTGATACCTGACACCTACTGCGATCCAGGAGCCACCGCCATCACCCGCCGCAGGCGGTCCATCCACTCCGGCGACGCCGTGAACATCTCCTCCGGGAATCTCCTGAACGCGAGCATGTGCTGGTAAATCATCGCGTCGTAGACGTTGTTGCCGAGACCGGCGAGATATTCCAGACGGAGGTTGCGATCCGTGTTGATCTGCGCGTCGGTGAGCCAGGGACGCAGGTCGCGCGCCTGGCCCGCATAGGAGGCCATCACCCCATCCACACCTCCGAGCTCCACCTGCGCGAGGGCGTCTTTGATGGCCGCGTGATCGGGTCTGTTCAACCGCGCCTCGAGCGCCGCCGGATCGATCTGCAGCGGTCCCGACTTGGCGAGCATCACCACGTCATAGCCGCCACCGTTGGCGTACTGGTTACTCCAGATGGTTCCATACGGGAAGACGTCGGAGAAGGTCGCCACCTCGCTCTTGATGACGTCTTCCGTGCTCTGGTACAGCGGCACCCACTGCGTCACGACACCGCCCGAATTGAGGTGCGACTTCACCAGCTCGAAATACTCCTTGGTGTAGAGCGACGCGGCACCCTTGACCCAGGGATGTATCGGGTCCGACGTGATGATGTCGAACTTCTCGTTCGTCGTCAGGATGTAATGCCGCGCGTCGTCGTAGACGATCTCCACCCGCGGGTCGTGCACGACGTCGTAGTTCTCCTTCGAGAAGAACGGCGCGACCATGCGCGGAATCAGCGGCTCGATCTCGCAGATGACGATGCGCTTGATGCCGGGATGGAGGACGAACGATCCCGCCGTGACACCGGCGCCGAAGCCGACGATGAGCACGGAATGCGGCTCGGGATGCATCAGGGCGGAAATGTGGCCGAGCATCCGCTGCAGTCGCATGTCGTGGACTTCGGTGGACGCTTCGACTTTTCCGCTGACGTGAAAGTTGCGGATGCCGCCTTCGGACTCTGACACCGCGATCGACGAGTTGAGCCCTTCGCCTTCGTACAGGTAGCTGGCGCCCTTGAAGGTGGCGATCTGACGGCCGTAGGCAACGACATCTGGCGGGACCGGTGCAACGGTCGCGGCGGCGGCGCCAGCGATGACCAGCCCGCCGAGCAACATCGCGACGCGGCGGCCAGCGGGGGTACGCGCTTCGGTCGGCGGCGGCCACATGAGCATGACAGCCGCCGCGGCAAGCGCCGCCCAGATCAGCAACCGTTGCGCGTCCTGCGTGCCGAAGGCGGGGATAATGAGCAGGCTGAAAACCAGTGCCCCGACGACCGCGCCGATCGTGTTCGCGGCGTAAAGGGTGCCCACCCCTCGCGCAGGGTCGTCGGGGTCCGTCCCGGCTGCGGCGAGCGCGAGCGGGAAGCTGCCGCCCCAGAAACAGGCCGCTGGCACGATCGCGATGAAGGCACGCACGAGATCGATCTGGAAGTTGAACCACGGTCCTGGAGCCAGCGCGGGATCGATCGGCCAGTACGGATACGCCCGGTTCATGAGCGCTGCTCCCCATGCGACGGAGACGGCCGCGCCAAGCTGGAAACCGGCGAGCAGCAGCCCGGGCCGTTCCGAATAGCGTGCGAGCCATGCGCCTTTCGCGCTGCCGATGCCAAGGCCGCACAGGAACGCAGCCGCAATGAGCGAGAAGGTGTACACGGTGCCGCCGAACAGCAGCGAAAGAATGCGCGTCCAGATCACTTCTGCGCCGAGGGCTGCGAGGCCCGAGAGGGCGATTGCGACATAGACGGACGTGCGCAAACCATAAACGTTTGCGCCGCGGGTGTGCGTGTCACGCCGCGTCTCTCGCGGACCAGTAGCGCGGGCCTTTACGCCCCGCGCAGGAGTCGGCTCGGCGCCGCGGCCGGGAGCAGCGACGCGTGTTGAGAGCACCCATGCGACAGCGGCGACCGCTACGTTGATGGTGACGGCGACGTACGTCGCGGTCGCCATGTCGTACACGCGCAACAGGTAGAAGCCGGCGAGCAGCGAGCCGACGACGGCGCCGGCGATGTTTCCACCGTAAAAGAAACCGAGCCACGAGACGCCGGAAGGCGTGCTTTCAATGAGTCTCGCGATGGCCGGAAGCGTGGCTCCCATCAGCACTGTCGGCGGGAGCAGGCAGACGATCGCCAGCAGTGCCCGAAGCGGCATGCTCAGGGAGCCGTGGCCGGCGTTGGCGACGTAGAGGTTGCTGAGGACCGGCAAGCCGAACAGGACGAGTAGCCCGAGCACGGCAATCCCGAGCTCCAGACGGGCGTAGACCCGGAGCGGATGCTGCGCGGGCGGAACGAAGCGGGGAAGAAGGAGGCTTCCGGCACATAGCCCGCCCATGAAGGTCGCGAGCAGCAGGCCGAGGGAGGCCGCGGTGGCGCCCACGACCAATTCGAGCAGCTGGAACCAGACCACTTCGTAAATCAGCGCACTGCACCCGCTGCCGACGAAAAGGAGGAGAATCCACACGGTAAACCGGCGGGGAAGGGGCGCCATGGCTCGCGGCTACTCTACCTGATCAACCAGGGCGGGCTTTCGTTAGACGGCGCCCCAATTACGAAAAACGCCTGTTTCGTCGAGCCGGGCCCGTATTGACAGACCCGTGGGGCGGCGTGCTACAAGTCCCCGCGTCTTCACAGATTCCGGTGGTACCGGCGGGACTGTATCCCTAGTCCTGTTAGTTGTTTTCCCCCTCACAGGAGGTACGCGAATGCGGGTGTGGAAGAAAGGCGTCGGTCGGGCGGTTGTCGCACTCTGCGTGATGGCGATCGCATCTGTGGCCTTCGCGCAGGCAAACAGCACGTTCAACGGCCGGGTCCTCGACCAGGGTGATGCAGTGCTCCCTGGGGTCACCATTACCGCGACTAACGTCGAGACCGGCGTGTCGCGCACCACCGTCACCAATGCCGAAGGCTCTTATTTCATGCCGGGCCTCGAGCCGGGCACCTACGAAGTCAAAACCGACCTTTCGGGCTTCGCCCCGTCGGCAAGACAAAACGTGCGGCTTGGGCTCAACGCCACTCTTACGATCGACTTCAAGCTGGCGCTTGCCGGTCTCAATGAGACGTTGACGGTGACAGGTGAAGCGCCGCTCATCGAGGCCACGCAGTCGAAGCTGGCCACGACCATTCAGACCGAAGAGATTCAGAACCTGCCGATGATCACGCGGACCATCAGCGGCATGCTGGAGCTGCTGCCGGGCGCGACGCCCATCACCGAGCTCCATCGCACGAAGCAGAACGTCGGCACCGTATCGTTCGGCGGCTCGTCGGGCGGCAACGTGATTCCGACGGTGGACGGCGCGGACAACCGCGACAACCATTACAGCGGCCCGCTTATGAGCTTCACGACCGAGAGCCTCGAGCAGTTCCAGCTCTCATCGAGCCAGTTCACGGCCGCTGACGGCCGCACCAGCGGCGCGGCGATCTCGCTGATCACGAAGGCGGGCACCAACGCGTTCCACGGCTCCGGCTTCGTCTACGAGCGCGACCGCAAGCTGACGTCGAAGGATTTCTTCCTGCGCGACTCGGAGAAAACTCAGGGCGTCAAGCTCGAGAAGTCGCCCTTCAGCCGCCAGCAGTTCGGCGGATCGATCGGCGGCCCGATCATCAGGAACAAGATGTTCTTCTTCGGGGCGGTCGAGCAGCAGCTCGAGGACAAGGGGCAGTTCGTCTCCGATGCCATTTACAACCAGCTCGAGGCAGTCGTCGGCCAGATGCGCCTCGGCCGGGTTCCCGCGGGCTACGTGTACGACAAGCACCCGCGCATCGGCGATACGCCGGGCGGCCTCCGCATGTACTCGGGCAAAGTCAACGCGCAGCTGAATAATGCGCAGTCGATCATGTTCCGCTACGCGGGACAGGACGAAGGGCGCGACGCGGTCACGTGGACGACGAACAACGACAACGGCCAGCCGGACAACTTCACGATCAACGCGTTCAGCGCGGTCGCGCAGCACAGCTACGTGCTGGGCAACGCCGGACTGAACCAGATCACGGGCCAGGTCAACCAGATGGACTATCTGGCGGACGTCGTTGACGCGACAACCGGCAAACACTTCACACGCGACTTCCCGACCATCGACATCCTTTCCCCGCGACTCTCGTTCCCGTTGGTCAATACGGGCGCCGGCGGCGACGCAGGCACGCAGTCGCTGCGTCGCGTCTACCAGCTTCGCGACGACGTGTCGCTGCTGAAGGGGACGCACGCGATGAAGTTCGGCGTCAACTTCAACTACCTGTGGCACCTCGGCATTCTCAACGGCAACGAGATGTTCGCGACGATCTCGTTCTTCGACGATCCGCTCACGATCATCAACAACACCAATGGCCGCTACCCGCAGGGCTTCCAGACGCCAGGCATCGTCCGACAGTGGCAGCAGGCCAACGGCGGTCCGGTCGGCGGCCAGGGCTATTGGGCCGACACGATCAGCAACGCGCAGCAGCTCGGCACCTGGTTCCAGGACGACTGGCGCGCGAACGACAAGCTGACGCTGAACCTCGGGCTCCGCTACGACACGGACTTCAATCTGATGTACGAGAAGGGGTTCCAGCTGAATGCAACGCGCCAGATCCTCGAGGCGATCGGCGATCCGAACGGCGGCTACCCGAAAACGCCGAGGAACAACGCGTCGCCGCGCGTCGGCTTCGCGTATGACCTCAGCGGAGACGGCCGTCGCGTGCTGCGCGGCGGGTTCGGCGTTTACTTCGACCAGTACAACACGGCGGCATCCGCCGGGGACATCACGTCGCAGAGCAAGCGGCCGCTGAACTCACTGGCGACGATGGTGAACACGGCGATCGGCGTGGGCGCGCTGGCGAATTACCGCTTCGGCATCGATCCGCTGCCCGCGCAGCCGACGGAAGGCAACAAGCTGCCGGCCAACGCGACGGGCCAGTGGATCTCGCCCGACAACAAGTCCGGGCGGACCTATCAGACGCATGTCGGCTACGCCCACACGTTGGCGGCCAACACCACTGTGTCAGTGGACTTCACGCTGAGCGAGGGACGCAACGAGCTGCGCATCCTCAACATCAACCCGATCCTCAACGGCACGCGCCGCCTCGCGCCCGCACTCGTTGCGCACGGCCTGCCTGCGAACTCTCTCGGCAACGTCAACATCCTGTCGGCAATCAACAAATCGCGCTACGACGGTCTGACGTTCCTCTTCCAGCGCCGCTTCCCGCGGGCGACCATGCAGGCGCACTACACCTACGCGCACGCGTACGCCTACGGCGGCTCCACGGGCAACCGCTCGGGTGCGCCCGCACCGATGGTGTGGGATCAGCCATTTGGTCCGGGTGAGTGGGGTCCAAATGGTCCGGACGAGCGGCACCGCGCCGTCATCACCGGCGTGTTCGAGCTGAAGTACGGGATCCAGTTCTCGCCGGTTCTACAGCTCGCCAGCGCGCGGCCGTTCAACCTGACCGTCGGCACCGACGTGAACGCCGACGGCAACAACAACGATCGGTGGATCGATCCGTCAGGCAAGCAGATGTCGCTGAATGCTGGTCGCGGGGACAACACCTACGTGTTCGACATGCGATCGACGAAGTGGTTCACTTTGTCAGGTGACAGACGTGTCGGGGCGTTCGTGGAAGCGTTCAACATCTTCAACACGACGAACCTGGGCGCTCAGTACCAAGGCAACGCTCGCAGTTATCCAGCTGGTACTCTGAGGTCGCCTGAGGACTTCAATTTGCCGGACGGACGGTACATACCAGGCATCGGCTATCCAAGGCAGGTACAGCTAGGAGCCAGGTTCCAGTTCTGACCTAAGCAAGAAAGGCGGGACAGGCAAAGACGGGCGGAAATGCCCTTCCAGCCTCTCCCGCCCTCCTCGCCTTAATTCTCTTTGGCCGCGGCCGCGGTGAACTTCGTATCGATGCCGCTGCGTTTGAGCAGCGCTTCGAACCCGCCCTTGTCCACCGACTTCGAGTAGGCCTCTTCGGGCGCGACGAGCTTCTTCGCCACGAGATCCATCAGCGCGTCGTTGAGCGAGACCATCCCGACGGATTTCCCAACCTGCATGATGGACGGGATCTGGAAGGTCTTCGCCTCGCGAATCAGGTTGCTGACGGCGCTGGTGACGATCAGGACTTCGAGCGCCGCGGCACGGCCGCCGCCAATCTTCTTGCAGAGCGTCTGCGCGATGACGCCCTTCAACGACTCGGACAGCATGATGCGGATCTGCGCCTGACGATCGGTCGGGAACTGGTCGATCACGCGATCGACGGTCGACGCCGCCGTCGTCGTGTGCAGGGTGCCGAAGACGAGATGGCCGGTCTCAGCGGTCTCGATGGCGATGGCGACCGTCTCGAGGTCGCGCATCTCGCCGACCAGCACGATGTCGGGGTCCTCGCGGAGCGCGGCGCGGAGGGCGTCCTTGAACCCGTCGGTGTGCACGTGCACCTCGCGCTGATTCATCAGACACTGCTTGTTCTCGTGCACAAACTCAATCGGGTCTTCGATGGTGATGATGTGGTCGCGCCGCGTGCGGTTGATGTAGTCGACCATCGCGCACAGCGTCGTCGATTTGCCCGATCCAGTCGGCCCGGTGACGAGCACGAGCCCTTTGTTCAGCTGACACAGCTTGAGGATGTGCGGCGAGAGGCCGAGGTCCTCTGCCGTCAGGATCTTCGACGGAATAACGCGGAACACGGCACCCGGGCCCTTCCGGTCCATGAAGATGTTGGAGCGGAACCGGCCGAGGCCGGCAATCTCGTAGGCGAAGTCGGTGTCGTGCCGCCTGCCGAATTCCTCGCGATTGCGCTCGGGCATGATCGGCTCGAGCATCGCCGACATCGATTCGGGGTCGAAGGCCGGCGCCGACTCGTCGAGCACTTTGATCTCGCCGTCCTTCCGCACGAGCGGCTTCATGCCGACGCTCAGGTGCAGATCGGACGCCTTCGCGTCGCACATCAGCCTGAAGAGTCTGTCGATCGCAGGTGATGTCGTTGGTGCGAGAGGTGTCACAGGTGCGAGAGGTGCGACAGGTGCAATACGTGCGACGGGTGCAACGGGCGCGATCGGTGCAGTCGCCGCTGGCTTCTCCCGAGCGCCGATGGATTCGACGAAACCCGCCGCGGCAGGCCCATTGGCCGCAATCACCGCACCCACGGACGTGGTTTCGACAACAAATTCCGGTTCGGATTTGGTTGCCTGCGGCGCGGACCTTCCCAGGTCCGCAGGAGCCGCGGCATCGCCGGGATCAATCGAAACCGATATCTTCTCGCCATCGCGCCGCAGGGCAACATTGAACACACCGACGCCGGCGCAGTCGTAGTTGAAGTTGACCGACGGTGTCTGCGGCAGCCGTTTGATGGCGTCCGGCACGATCGGCCCGATCGCCGCCATGATTTCCTGAGGCGAGAGCGCGCGGTTCGTGACGTCCCGCAAGCCTCCATTGCCGTCCAGGACGCGCACCGGCGCGCCGCTCTCGAACCGGATACCGAGCTTGGCGCCGCGCGCGGCGACGCGCTTGAGCAGGGTGTCGATGTAGGAGGCTGCCGCTTCGGTCGCCATCAATCCGCCAGTTCCGTCAGCTCCACGATGTGAGCCGCGTTGACGATCAGAGTGTTCTTCTGGGTGACCACGTAGCGGAAGACCTCGGGAGAACGGGCGTAGTCGCTCAAACGGTCGCGGCCGGGTGGCGCATACACGGCCACCTTTCCTTTCACGCGCATCCCGGTGGAGAGCAGCATGCCCACATACCGGTGCGTGGCCACCTCGTAGCCCGGGTCGTACGCCGCTTCGTTCATGCCCGGTTCGAGCGACACCGCGACAAGATGTGCGCGGTTGTAAAGAACCGTGGTGCCGTCGCGGTGCTCGAACGGGAAGAAGCCGGTCTGCTCGTTGAGCAGGTCGCCGATGCGCTCGGCTCCGGCACGGTGGGCGGTGTGACCGGCGACGAAGAAACACCCGCTGACCGAGGTACCCGGGGCGAGCGTCAGGGTTGCGGGGACCCGCTGTTTTTCAAATCTGAACGCAGACACGTCCAGATCATCGGAGTGGCGGGCTTCGGAATGTAGATCCGACAGGTTTCAGGTATCAGGTGTCAGGGGTGGTCCAGGTATCAGGCTGGCCGTGACCACGCCTGACACCTGATACCTGAAACCTACCGGGAGACCGTGCTGGACAGCGTCAGAACGTAAATCTGACAGCGACCTCCCCTTGCTGCCGCGCCTGCGCCGTCGTGTACTGACCGAACGTGTCTGACAGCGCGTTGCTGGTGAAGTTGGCGCCGATGCCGGCGAGGTTATTGCGCCCGAACAGATTGAACACCTGCCCGATGAACTCGACGCGTTTCCGGCCGGCCAACGTGAGTGCCTTGCTGGCCCGGACGTCGAAACGGTTGTAGGTGTTGCTGTTGTTGATCAAGATGATGGGCGCCAGACCGTTCGCGACGCGATAGGCGTTGACGGCCCTCATCATCGCGTCGTTGTCACGGTTGCCCATGCCCTTGGTCGTCCCCGGTACGAAATCGGTCGTCGCGCCATCGTTGTTGATATCGCGGCCCGCGCGCGCGCTGAATGGCGACGAGCTGCGGAGCGTCCAGACCACGCCAAGCGTCACGTCGCCGGGCAGCAAGTACGCGCCGCTGCCGACGAACGTATGGCGGCGGTCGGCGTTGCCGTACCCGTTGTCCCATTCGGGGTGGTAAAAGTCGGTGACCGTCCCGGTGGATGTGGCGCCGAACGAATTGTCCGTCACCCTCGCCAGCGTGTACGAGAGCGTGTATTGATAGCGCTGCGAGAACCGCTTCTCGAGTCGCATCAGCAGCGCGCGGTAGTCCTGCTCACCAATCGACTGCACCTGCGCGATGTTGCCCCAAGCGGGATTCGGCCTGACGATCGGTGTGGCCGGGACGCCCGGCGCCGACTGTAACGGCGTATTCACGTTGAGGCTGGCGTTGAAGGCATTCGACTTGACGTAGACGCCGTCCACATTGATCGCCATCTCGGCGCCCAACTGACGTGAATAGCCGACGTTGTACATGTCGGAGTAGGGGTTCACCATTTTGTCGTCGACGATGCTGATGTTCGGCGGCGCGGTGGAAGCAAACGATGCTGGCGTGCGGCCGCCGTACGGATCCGGATACGTCGGGTTATTGATGCTGATGCTCGTTTGCAGCAGCGTCGTGGTTTCGGCGCCAGGCGTGCCGTTCATGATCGTGTTGAAGAGCCGACCGTAGCCGGCGCGGACCACGTTGGCGCCGTTGTTCCGCAGGTCCCATGCGAGGCCGAAACGCGGCGACCAGTTGTTGTTGTCACCACGCGACGCGAAGTTCACAAATGGCAGGACGCGCGGGTAGTACGAGCCATCGTTCTTCCGGTCGTCGTTCCAGACTTTCGTATCCCGCTCGTAGCGAATGCCCAGGTTCAACGTCAGGCCAGACGCGACCTTCCATTCGTCTTGCGCGTAGTACTGGAAGTAGTGGTGTGGCTGGCGGCGAATCAGCGCTGGGAACGACGCCTGAAAACGGTTTGCGCCTCTCAGATTTGCCAGGTTTACAGGGTTGCTCGGATCGAACAGCTGATCCTGCGAGAAGGTCCAAGTGCCGCTCGGGTTCCCCTGCACGTCCTCTTCGAGTGGGAGGTTCTGGACGTCGGCGCCGAACTTCAGATTGTGACCTGATTGCGAGATGGTGAAGTCGTCGCGCCACTCCCGCATCATCAGGTGGATCGCCGCGAAGTTGTCGCTGCCCCACGTGAAGCTCGGGAACTGGTAGGTCGCCGACGTGCCGTTGAAGCGCGCGGGCGAGAAGTCGAACTTCTTGTAATAGGGGAGACCCTCGGGCGCCTGGTACTGCCACTGCTTGGCGTAGTTGAAGCGGAACTCGTTGAGGAACTTCGAGCCGAGCACCCACGTGTGGCCCATGACGAGCGCATCACGCGGGATGAGCGTGTTGCCCTGATTCGCCTGTTTGCCGCCGCACCCCTCGCAGCTGAACTCCTGCCGCTCATAGGCCCAGCGCACAAACCCACTCTGCTTCGGGGTCAACTGGCCATCGACACGGCCCAGGAACATCTGATTGGGCAGCTTCTGGTCGAACACCCCTTCGAACTTGCCGTAGAACTGCGGCTGACCGGTGTTGACCAGATAGCTCGAATTTTCCTGCGTGACTTCTTCGGCGACGAAGAAGTGGATCTTGTTCAGCACGATCGGCCCGCCGAGCGCGGCACCGAATTGATTCCGGTTGTAGCGGCTCTTGCCCTGACCGGCTTGCTCGGCCACGTCGGTGAACTTGTCGAGCCGGCCCATGGCCTTGTTGCGGAAGAACTCGTAGCCCTCGCCGCTGAAGCTGTTCGTGCCGCTCTTGGTCACGACGTTGATGACGCCACCTGCACGCCCGCCGTACTCAGCCGGCGGCTGCGTGGTGAACACCTTGAATTCCTGAATGGCGGACTGCGGGAAGTCCTGCCGCGGCTCGCCCGCCTTGCTCGACATGTTCATCGTGCCGTCGGCGAGATTGGTCGTTGTGAACTGCAGCGTGCCGGCGCCGACCTGTGCGTTGCTGCGGCGCGGCCGCGTGCCGTCCTGGCTCGTGCCCGGAAGCAGCAGCGCCAGCGTGACGGCCGCACGATTGGCGACCGGCAGCATCTCGATTTGCTGCTGTGTGATGACCGAGGACACCTCGCTCTTGGTGACTTCGACCACAGGCGCCTGCCCCGTGACGGTCACCGATTCCTGCAGCGTGGTGAGGCCCATCGTAATGTTCTGCTGCAGCTCACGGTTGATCGTGAGCGTCAGATTGGTCACCGTGGCCGTGGTGAAACCAGTCAGTTCCGCTTTGATTTCGTAGGTGCCGATGGGCAGCGCGCCGAAGCGGTACCTGCCGTCCGCTTCAGTGACGGCGTTCTGCGTGAAGCCGGTATTGATGTTGCGCGCCGTAACGGTGACGCCAGGAAGGACGCCTCCCTGTGCATCAGCGACCGTGCCGCCGATGACGCCACGTTCACCTTGGGCTGCGGCCGGGACCGAAAGCCCCAGCGTCAGCAGCAGCGCGAGCAGCATCGCCCACGCGCCCTGCTGTGAAAGAAACACCGCGCGCAATCTGACCATGAGTTCCTCCTGCCGATCGTTACGATTCCGGTGTGCGGTGGACTCTAAACCGAAAATCCCAAATCCCAAAACCCAATCCCAAACCCCAATCCCGGGTCTTTCCGGGCATTTGGGCGTCGGAATTACACCGCGTTAGCGATTGCCTTGCCCATTTCCTGCGTCGAGGCTTTTCCGCCGAAATCCGGGGTCTTCGGGCCGCTCTCGCAAACGGTCTCGATTGCGTTCTCAACAGCCCGTGCCGCCTGGGGAGAGCCGAAATGGTCGAGCATCAGCGCCGCCGACCAGATGGTGCCAATCGGGTTGGCAATGTTGCGTCCTGCGATGTCGGGTGCCGATCCGTGGACCGGCTCGAACATCGACGGAAACTTCCGCTCGGGATTCAGATTGGCCGACGGCGCGATACCGATGCCGCCCGCAACGGCGGGACCCAGGTCCGACAAAATGTCGCCGAACAGATTGCTGCCGACGACGACGTCGAACCAATCGGGGTTACGGACGAAGTGGGCTGTCAGGATGTCGATGTGAAACTGATCGGTCTTGACGTCGGGATAGTCCTTCTTGAGGGAGTTGAACCGCTCGTCCCAGAACGGCATCGTATGGATGATGCCGTTGGATTTGGTGGCCGAGGTCACGTGCTTGCGGCGCTTCTGCGCCAGGTCGAACGCGTAGCGCATCACCCGATCGACACCGCGCCTGGTGAACACCGTCTCCTGGATCGCGAATTCGTTCTCGGTGCCGCTGAAGATCCGCCCGCCGATCGACGAGTACTCGCCCTCAGTGTTCTCGCGAATGACGACAAAGTCGATTTCTTTGGGCGTCCGGTTGGCCAGTGGCGTCGAGACGCCTTTGAAGAGACGAACAGGGCGCAGGTTCACGTATTGATCGAAGCCGCGCCGAATCGGAATCAGCAGCCCCCACAGTGAGACGTGATCGGCGACGCCGGGATAGCCGACGGCGCCGAGAAACACCGCATCGAATTTCTTCAACTGCTCGAGGCCGTCCTCCGGCATCATCCGGCCGGTTTTGGCGTAGACCTCGCAGCTCCAATCGAAGTGCGTCATCTGATACGACAGCCCGAATTTCTTTCCGGCGGCTTCGAGGACGCGCAACCCCTCGGGGATGACTTCGTGGCCGATGCCATCGCCCTCTATGACAGCGATTTTGAAAGTGGACATTCAAAGGATTCTATTTCAAGCTATCCGGCCATGAACCACGCTGACTCCGTTCGCGTTTTTCGCTTCGCGCTCTTCGCGATCGTCGTGGTGACAAGCGCCTTCGTGCCGATGGTGGCGTACGCACAGGCGCCCGCGAACATGCCACCGTATACGCCGCCGAAGCTGGCGAATGGGCAACCGGACATTTCAGGCATCTGGCAGGTGCTGAACACCGCGGCCTGGGACCTGCAGGATCACGGTGCGAGTCTCGGTGTTCCGGCCGGCCGAGGGGTTGTCGTCGACAACGAGATTCCGTACAAGCCCGAAGCGCTTGCGAAGAAGAAAGAGAACGAGGCGAACCGCGCGACGCGCGATCCTGAGTCGAAGTGCTACCTCTCGGGTGTGCCACGCATCACGTTCATGCCCTTCCCCTTTCAGATCGTGCAGCAGGCGGACAAGGTCAACATGCTGTACGAGTACAACCACACGATTCGCCAGATTTACATGAACGGCAATCCACATCCGGCAGGACACATCGACTGGTGGATGGGCGATTCGCGTGGACGCTGGGAGGGCAACACGCTGGTCGTCGACGTCGTCGATTTCGGCGAAGAGACCTGGTTCGATCGCGCGGGCAACTACCACAGCGATGCGCTGCACGTGGTCGAGCGCTACACGCCGATTAGCCCGTACCACCTTCGATATGAGGTGACCATCGAGGATCCGAAAGTCTTCTCGCGCCCGTGGACCCTCAGTGCGATTCTCTACCGGCGAATCGATCCGCATGTCGAGCTGCTCGAGTACGAGTGTTACGCCTATCAGCTCGAGAACGAGTTCACGAAGAAATGAGACCGAGCATGACGCTTCGAGCCCACGTGTGCGCCCTGGCGCTCGTCCTGCTGCTGCCCGCGCTGGCAACGGCGCAGGCCATCTTCAACCCGAAGGACTGGCCCGAAGGTAAGCGGGGGCCTGGGGCGAAGGCGTGGATCGCGGAACGCGGCAAGTTGCCTCCGTTCACGCCACCGCGCACACCGGACGGTCAGCCGGATCTGCAGGGGCGTTGGGGCGGCACCTGGAGCGGTGACGACATCGAGGAAATACCGATATTTCTGGACGTGACGACGCCCCCGTGGGAAAGCTGGGTTTCGGATCCATTAGATGGCAAGCTGCCGTATCAGCCGTGGGCGCTGGCCGAGCGGACGGCACACCGCGAAGGGTTGGGTCGGGAAGTGTGGTCGAAAGATCCCAGTAAACGCCTCTATTACGATCCGCAGGCGTTTTGTATGAAAAGCGTGCCGCGCTACTCGCAGCGCGGATACGAGCTCGTGCAGACCAAAGACGCGGTGTTGATGATGCTCAATTGGGGACACATCTACCGCATCATCCCGCTCGATAGCGCCGCGCGTCCGTCAAGTGCGGTGCGAATGTGGATGGGGAGTGCACGCGGGCACTTCGAGGGCGATACGCTCGTCGTCGAGACGACGAATCTGAATGGCAAGATGTGGCTCGACAGCGCGGGCAACTTCATCGGGCCGAATGCGAAGGTCACAGAGCGCATCCGCCTCGTCGCCCCGAATGCGCTCGACTATCAGGCGACCGTTGACGATCCTGAAACGTTTACGCGCCCATTCACGCTCAACGCGCCGCAGCGACGCCAGGGCGCCGGAGGTCGTGGCGGCGCAAATGCCGTGCGTGATCCTTATGACGCGGAATCGTGGGAGCACGCCTGCCACGAGGGCAACGGAGAACACGAAAAGGAAATCGAGGAGCTGGGCTTCAAGTGGTACCTGCCCTCGGTGGCGCCCAAGAGGTAGGTCGCAGGGGCCGGCTTCAGCCGGCCCTCAACGTCTGATCGCGCGGACCGCTGACGCGCGCGACGTTTTCCCTTGACGGTCCAGCGCCTGCGCGAGCCCGTCGAGCGCCGGCGCGAGCGTCGGCGACAGGAACAGCGCTTCCGAGAAACGCTTCTCCGCGGCGTCCGGCCGGCCAGCCTTGAGTTCCGTGAACCCCAGATTCATCAACACGGCTGGCGCCCGCGGCGCCGTCCGCAGCGACGCTTCGAACATCTGTCGCGCGCGATCGTGATCGCCGAGTCCGTCGTAGGCGAGTCCGAGCAGGTTCGCGTTGCGCGCTCCATTCTCCTCGGACGTCTCCGTCGACGTCAGTCGTTCACCAAATGCCCTGGTCTGCGCGAACCGTCCGCGCATGTGCGCGAGGCGCATCTGCGCGTACAGCGTGACAGGCCGTGTGGCACCGGTCCGAACGAGCAGCGTGACCAGCTGTTCGATCGCGGCGTCGTTGCGATTGTCAGCGAGAACCGTGACGAGCTGATCGAGCGCTCGTTCACTCGAGGGATCGAGCGCCGCGCCATGCTGCGCCGCCGCGGCGGCACCGTCGAGATCGCCACGTGCCGCCAGCACCCGCGACAATTCCACGTTGAGCGCGGCGGTGTCGGTCATCGCGATTCGGCTGCGCAGGTACTGCTCCGCCGCATCGAGTTGCCCGCTGGCGGCAGCGGCGCCGACATAACGTTCAAGCGCGTCGAGGTCTTGCGGCGCGATCGTCAGTGCTTCGCGGTAATCCTGGAACGCGAGTTCCGGCGCATCGGCTTTGATTTCCATCGCGGCACGGTTACGCCAGCTGGCCGCGTCTGCGAATGCGCGTACACGGGCGATCGCGGCCGGCGCTGCGGCGTCCGCGCCCGTCGCGCGCAACCGATCGATGTTGCTGCTCTGATATCGACCGTAAATAGCGCGCGGCGCGGAATATTCGAGCGCCAGCCGATCGTCTGTCTGCACCCGTGCGCCGGCGGCGTAGCTTTGGAGATCCCGGCCGCGTGCGATGAACAACGTCAGGACGCCGAATGCGTCCGAGACTGCGACCTGCGCCAGATCATCGGCAACGCCCGGCCGGTTCCAAGCGGCGCCGATACCGGACTCGAGCGCACGTATCGGCGACGTCGACCCAATGAGCAGAAGGTCTGACGCGCCGACCAGCCAGGCGCTTCCGTCCGGAAACGTCGACAGAAAGGTATCGACGATCGATCGCAGGTCCGCATCGTTGATGTTATAGGTGTGCGCCCATTGGCAGAGGATGCCACCAGGCTGAAGATGTGCACGAGCCGCTTGAAAGAACTCACGTGTGAAGAGCGTCGAGACGCCCGCCATCCATGGATTCGACGGTTCGGAGACGATCACGTCGTAGCGATCGTCGGACAGCAGCAGATGCGATCGTCCGTCGCCCACAATGAGCCTGACGCGCCCGTCGCTGAGCGCGTCACGATTCTCTGTGGAGAAATGGGCCGATGCGGAGACGACTTCCGGTGAGATCTCCGACACGTCCGCGCGATCGATCGGGTGACGCAGCGCCGCGCCGAGCGTGACGCCGCTGCCGAGGCCAATGATGTAGACGGATCGCGGATTGTCGTGCAGCAGGAGCGGCAGATGCGCCAGCAGCTTCTGCGTCAGCATGTCGGCGCCGTTGGAAGCGTCCACTTTGCCGTCGATCGCGAGCGACGTCACGCCAAGCAGCCGTCGCACCGAGACCGTCCCAGCCGCTCCTTCACGGTAGTACAAAAGGTCGCCGGCCTCGAGAGCCGTTTCAATATCGCCCGCGGCCAGGGCCGGCGCCAGACGATATGCACCATTGGCCAGTCGCCCATGATTCCAGGCGGGCATCAGCGCCGCGAGCACGAACACGGCGATCGCCGCGGCGCCGATCGCAAACCGGGACCGCTGGCCGCGCCGTGTCAGCCGCGCCGCGTCCTCCGGTTGAGCGAGGCAGGCAGCGAGGCCCGCAACCACGGCAATTCCGGACGCGAGCTGCAGCGAATGTTGCAGGCCGAGCCGCGGGATCAGGATGAAGCTCCCCGCAAGCGCGCCGGCGATCGCGCCGGCCGTGTTGGATGCGTAGATCACCGCTGCTGTGCGCGGCGCGGTGTCTCTGGACGCTGATGCGGCGGCAATCGCGAACGGCAGCGCTGCACCGAGCGCGATCGTCATCGGCAACTGGATCGCAACCGCGAGGACCACGTCGAGCGCGAACACGGACATGAAGCTGGCATCGGTCCGCCCGGCGGTGCGCGCGATGACGATCGGCAACCGGTCGGCAGCCATGCCCGCAGCGAGCGCAGCGGCTGCCGCCATGATGATCGATAGCCCGAGCCACATCGCCTGGCGGCGCGCGCGTGGCAGCATCGCGCTGGCGATGGCGGCCCCGATTGCCAGTCCGGCAATGAACGCGACGAGCATCGCGCTGAAGGCGTACGTCGTTGGCCCGAGCGTCATGGCAAGCACCCGCGTCCAGACGACTTCGTAGACGAGGGCGACGAACCCGGATGCGGCGATTACGCCGATGATCCGTGGGTTCATTGGGTTCATAGGGTTCATTAGGTTCAGGGGGTCCCGTTCAGTGGGTTCTGTAGTGGGTTCTGTGGGTTCTTTGAGGTTCTTGGGTTCCTGGGTTCGGCTCAGGACGAGAGCACCGGCTGCGGCAACAAGGTTCAAGACGACTCCGAAGAATGTCGTGCCGAACAAGCCAAGAGAAGGCAGCAGTACGAATCCCGTGAGCCCCGCACCAATCGCCGCGCCGACTGTGTTTGCGGCGTACAGCTCCGCGACCTCACGCGCACCGTTCGCACCTGTTGCACCGCTCGCACCCTTTGCACCCCTCGCACCTTTCGCACCGACCGCGGACACAACACACGCTCCAACCGGAAAACTCGCTCCCATCGCGGCGCCCGGCAGCGCGATGAGCGCGATCGATGCGGCAAGCCGCGTCACGTCGAACAGCGCGCCGCCAGCGCCGTCGGCATAAGCCCATGCGAGCAACGGACGCATGGCACCGATCGCAAATGGCATCGCGAGTGCGCACAGCGCGATGACGCCCTCGAGCGCGGCATAAACTCGCAGCGCACGCAGCCGCTCCAATCCGTCGGTAAAGCGGCCCGCGATCCAGGCACCCATCGCGAGCCCACCCATGAACGCCGCCAGTACGGCGCCTACCGCACCAGTCGTGTGCCCCATCGTCATGGTCAGGAGCCGTAGCCAGGCGACCTCGTACAGCAGGGCCGCGGCGCCGGACACCAGGTACAAAGTGATGAACACACGAGAGCGCACGGGCAACATGCTATGGTATGGCGCTATGAAGAACGTCATTGGCGCGCTCGCCTTTGGATTCGTCCTCGCAACCGCTGGAGCGGTGCTGCTTCGTGCGGCGGGGATGCCCTTATGGGCGTACGGATACGTCGATCCGCCACCTGCGGAGTCGGACTATTCGAAGAAGTGCACCGTGCAGCGCCCTGTCGATTGCGCGCGTGGCGGCACACCGGCTGACGACGGCCGCAAGCGCATGCTGCCTGGAGGTACCGGAGCGTGGACCGTCACCGAAATCGCAAACGACTACGGTCCTGTCGACTGGTATCCCGCTGACCATCCGAAGATGCCGGAGATCGTGGCTCACGGTGATCAGCGTCGCGGCATTCGTGCGTGCGCGCTCTGCCATTTCCCGAACGGCACCGGCAAGCCGGAGAATGCCCCGGTATCAGGTACGTCCGTTCAGTACTTCATGAACCAGATGGCGGACTTCAAGAACGGTTTGCGCCATACGAGCGATAAGAACAAAGCGAACGCGTGGGAGATGCCGCTGATGGCGGCGGCGATGACGCCGGAAGAATGGAAACAGGCTGCGGAGTACTTCGCTGCGGTCAAGTACATCCCGAAGAACAAAGTCGTCGAAACCAGCATGATTCCGAAGTTCGCACCGAATGCGAACAACCTCTTCCTGCCCGCTGCGGGCAGCGAAAAGGTCGCGCTCACCAACCGGCTCATCGAGATGCCTGACGATCCCGACGATGCGCAGAACCTTCGCAACCCACGCTCGCCGTTTACCGCATACGTACCGCCAGGTACGTTGAAGAAAGGCGAGATGCTCGCCACGACCGGCGGCAACGGCAAGACCGTTCGGTGCGATATCTGCCACGGACCCGGTCTGCGCGGTCTCGACCCGGTGCCCGCAATCGCCGGACGGCAGGCGAGCTACCTCGCGCGCCAGATGTACGACATGCAGGTCGGCACGCGGCGCGGCACCTGGGCGCCGCTGATGAAAGACGTCGTCGCCAAGCTCAACGAGGACGACATGATGGCGCTCGCCGCATACGTCACCTCGTTGCCACCGCAGTGACCGTCGCCGACGTTTCGTCGGAGCTGCGGACGATGGCCGCGAGCTTCTCCAAAGAGTTGCTCGTGGCAGGCAGCGATGTCGCTGCTCGTCGTCCTGCCGGAAGCTGGTCGCCGAAGGAAGTGCTTGGTCATCTGATCGACTCGGCGGCGAACAACCACCAGCGTTTCGTTCGCGCTCAGCAGGCCGAGGCGTTGACGTTTCCGGGTTACGAACAGAATCAGTGGGTCAGTTCACAGGGTTATCAGGATGCGGATTGGGCGCACCTCGTGGCGCTCTGGACGCATCTCAACCTGCACCTCGCAAACGTGATAGAGCGCATTCCACCTTCGAAATATTCGGCCCCTTGCACCATCGGCGGCGACGCTGCCGTACCGCTGGAGGCCATCGTCATCGGATACCGGAACCATCTGCACCATCACATCGCTCAGATTCGGGAGCGGTTGTCCTTATAGCTGATACCCGCTGCCTCAAACCGCAGCGGTCGGCCAATTTTCTACAAGCGGCGTCTAACACCAGCAACACGGATGCGCGTGTCCGCCTGGACCGCCGCCACCCTGGTATGGATTCTCCTCGCAGGCGGAGCTTGCGTCGGAAGCCTGTTCGCGCAATCCAGTGGGGAAGCGGAGCCCGCGGCGCCTGACAAGGTCGGGAAGGAACTTCACGCCCTTCGCATTTCATCGGGGACGACTTCCATCCGCGTCGACGGCCGTGTTGACGATGAAGCGTGGATGCGCTCGCAGGTCCTCTCCGATCTGACGCAGGAAGATCCCGACAACATGATGTCGCCGACCGAGTCGACGACCGTCCGCGTGGCATACGACGACCGTTACCTCTACGTTGCCGTGCAGATGGCGATGCACGACATATCCGAACTGCGTGACGGACTCGGGCGGCGCGGCAGCGCGCCGCCGAGCGACCGGGTGTTCATCGCGTTCGACACGGCGCACGACCATCAGAACGCGTACGTGTTCGAAGTGAACGCCTCCGGTGTGCAGAACGACTATCTGCAGGTCTCAGACACGGAGACCAATAACGACTACGAGGCCGTGTGGGAAGTCGCGACACTGCAGACGGGGCAGGGATGGAACGCCGAATTCAGGATTCCTTTCTCGCAGATGCGTTTTCCTTCGCAGTCAGGCAACCAGACGATGTGGGGCTTCAACATCCGCCGCGATGTGTTCGCGCGCGGCGAGCAGGACTGGTGGGTGGCCAAGCCGCGCGGCGCGCAGGGTGTTGTCTCGCGATTCGGCCACCTGCTCTTCGACGATCGCCTGACGCCGCCGCGTCGTCTCGAGTTCACCCCGTATGTGCTAGGACAGCTGCAGACCAAAAGCAGCGAGGCTTCATCCGGTGCCAGCAACGCTGGATTCGATCTTCGCGTTGGCCTCGGGTCATCCGCGACGTTTGCCGCCACCGTGAATCCCGACTTCGGACAGGTGGAGGCGGATCCATCCGTCCTGAATCTGTCGGTCTTCGAGACGTTCTTTCAGGAGAGGCGGCCGTTCTTCGTCGAAGACAGCCAGTCGCTGAGCAACTCGAATTTCAACCAGTTTCCGGATTTCTATTCACGCCGGATTGGCCAGCAGCCAAATCACTTCGCGCTCGCCGACAACGAGACGCTCGTGCAGAAGCCCGACACCACGACGATTCTCGGTGCCGCGAAGGTGACGGGACGCAACTCGCAATGGACCTACGGCGGGCTGACGGCGGTGACGTCGCGCGAGTACGGAGTGGTCGACGACAAGATCACCGACACCGCCGGGAACGAGGCGCTCGTCCGCGAACGCAAGCTCATCGAGCCGCGGTCGGTCTATAGCGTCGGTCGCGTGCTGCGCAACATTCTCGGTGACACGTCGAACATCGGACTCATTGCCACGAGCGTCGCACGCGAGAAAGACCTCGACTCACTGACGCTCGGAGGCGACGCGACCGTCCGGCGCGATCAGAACCGGTTGTTCTGGAACGCGCACTGGGTAGGGACGCAGGCGCCAGTCGACGGCGTGAAGAAGAACGGTCTCGGCGGGGCGACGAACCTGAACTTCAACCGCAAGTACGCTGGCTTCGCCGTACACTACGACCGATTCGATCGTACGTTTCACAACACAGAGTTGGGGTTCCTTCAGAGCCGCACGAACAAGCAGAACGTGAACGCGAACTTGTTTCTGTCCCAGCCCGATCCGCACGGCGTCATCCGCTCGGTCTTCACCAACACCTATACGGGTCACGACTGGACCACTGGAGGCTTGAACCTCGCGCACGTCATCGGGATCTTCGCGAACGTGCGCTTCACCGACTTCTCGAACGTCTTCGTCAACCGCAACCACAATCTCGCCCACTACGACGACCTCGAAACGCGTGGTGGTCCACCAGTCGCGCGCGCGGACGGCGGCTACTTTGCGATGGGCTACGGCAGCGATTCGCGCAAACAGTTCGGCATCGGCATCCGCCTCGAGACGTCGCACGACGGCAACGGCGGCTGGGCGCGGACGGTAGTGCCTGACGTGCGGTTCCAGATCTCGACACGGCTGATCGGATACGTGAGCACGGAATACACATCGGCGGTTGACAGCGCGCAGTGGATCAAGAACCTCGACAGCGACGGCGACAAGAAAGACGATCAGTACGTCTTCGGCCGTCTGCGCCGCCACGTCATCAGCATCACCGGGCGGACGACGTACTCGTTCACGCGCGACATGACGCTCGAAGCCTACTTGCAGCCATTCGTGGCCGAGGGCGCCTACAGCAACATCGGCCGGCTGGCGCAGCCGAAGTCGTTCATCTTTACGCCCGTGACGCTCGACGACACCCCGGACTTCAACAAGAAATCGGTCCGCGGCACCATCGTGCTCCGATGGGAGTATCTGCGCGGCAGCACGCTGTTCGCGGTCTGGAATCTGGCGACCTCCGACGAAGATGCCCGAAAGGGCATCTATTCCCCGTGGCGGGACCTTCGAGGCGCCTTCGGCGCTCCCGGGACCAATACATTTGCGATCAAACTGAGCTACTGGTTCGCACCGTAGCCGGGTCCGGACCCTGGCCACGTACGTGGGCAGGGGTGCCGCTGCGGTTGGAGATGCGGCCGCAGCGGACCCGCCGCTCACGGCTATAATCCCTGCGCCAACCATTTTGGAGAGTGAAAGATGCGTAATCGCGTACCGATTGTACTGACCGGCCTGATCTGTCTGACGGCGGGATACATGTTCAACAGCACCTGGGTCACGGCCCAGGGGCATCTCACGTCGATCTCGGCGATCCCGAATCAGAAGGGCGGCCAGGACGTGTTCGGCGGATATGAGGTCGTCCAAGGATGGCCAAAGGATCTCGCGTCGATCCCGGGCCACGAGCAGTGGACCTTCGGCGCCGGGTCGAGCGTGTTTGCGGAAAATCCCAATCGCATCTGGGCGGTCGAACACGGCGAGCTGCCGAACATCAAGCGGCCGATGACGAAGAAGCTGAGCGACATGGGGCCGAGCGTCTTCTTCCCCATCGGGCGCCTGCCGTGGCGCGACACGACCAGCTCGAGCCCTCCGGGCAACGGCGGCACGGGCCAGCTTGCTGAAGAGGGATGGCAGGCGTGGGAGCGCGCGGGCAACAAGCTCGGCGTCGACGCGCGCTGGGAGCACAACATCCTCCTGTTCGACGGCCAGGGCAACCTGCTTCCCGAAGCCGCGAACTTCATGAAGTGGGATGCGGAGATGCAGCGTCCGCACTCGATCGTGATCAACCCGTACGATCCGGACAAGGCCGTCTGGTTCGTCGACGATCACAAGCACTCGATCTGGAAGTTCAGCAACGACGGCAAGACGATGCTGGCGCGCTACGGTACGTTCGGCGTGCCGGGCGCCGATGACAAGCATTTCAATCGTCCGACCTACGTCGACTTCTTCCCGAACGGCGACTGGGTCGTCGCCGACGGCTATAACGGCACGCGCGTCGTGAAGTTCGACAAAAACGGCAAGATGCTCGCGCAGTGGGGGCAGAAGGGTCAGAACAACAACGACGAGCGGCCGGCCTACTTCAACAACGTGCACGGCGTCGCCGTGGATCCGAAGACGCAGCGTATCTTCGTCAACGATCGCGGCAATCACCGCGTGCAGGTGTTCGACAAGGACGGAAAGTTCCTCGACCAGTGGAAGTTTGGCGAAGCTCCATCTGACGTCCACTTGATTCACCTCTTCGACGGCGCGCTGTGGGCGTTCGATCGCGGCACGAGCAAGATGCTCAAGTACGATCTCGACGGCCACTTCCTCTATGCGTGGGGAACATGGGGCGATTTCCCGGGCGGGTTCTGGGGCGTTCACGACTTCAGCACGGATATGGATGGCAACTTCTATGTCTCTGAAGTTGACAAGGGCGGCGCGCAGAAGTTCCGTCCGCGTCAGGGTGTGAACCCGAATTACCTGATCGGCAAGCCGCTGCGGGTCGCCTGGAAATAGCTCATCGCTCCAACGTCCAAGACCCAACTTCCAACTCCCAAGACGTCGCTCGGCCGACCTTGGGAGTTGGGAGTTGGAGTTTGGCCGTTATCGGCGTCGCCGTGGTCCTCTATCTAGGACCACTCCTGCTCAACGCTCCCCTCACCGATCCAGACGAAGGCCTCCACGCGGCGATCTCGCAGGAGATGGTCGAACGGGGCGACTTCATCGTTCCGCGTTTCGTCGGACGCGCCTTTTTCGACAAGCCCATTCTTTTCTTCTGGGCGCAGGCGGCGTCGATGCGCGTGTTCGGCATGAGTACCGCTGCCGCGCGGTTACCCGGAATGGTGTTCGCGCTGCTCGGCATCGCCACGACGGGTTGGCTCGCGCGCGTTCTGTTTGCCGATGCGAGGCGGGTTGCTCAGTTCGACCCTCAGCGTGTGGAAGCGGCACGGCCGCCGATCGGCTGGTTCGCCGCCGCGTGCTACACGACGATGGTGCTTCCGTTCGTGCTTGCGCAGGCACCCGTTCACGACATCGCGCTCGTGCCGCTCACGAACGTGGCGCTCGGGTTGTTGTGGAGAAGTCGGGATCCGGGATCGAGGATCCGAAATCCAATCCTTGCTGGTTGTGCGCTCGGGCTGTCGATTCTGACGAAGGGGCTCGAAGGGATCGCGATCGTCGGCGTTGGCTTTGCCGTCTACCTGCTTGTGAGCCGAACCCTGACGCGTCGACTCGTCCTGATTGGAATGCTCACGGTCGTCGTGGCCGCGCTCGTGGCGTTGCCGTGGTATCTCGCGATGAACGCCCGCGAGCCCGGCTATCTGCAGTACTACTTCCTGAACCGTCACCTGCTCGGATTCACGACGGAAACGCAGCGCCACGGAGGCCAGCCGTGGTGGTACTACGTTCCGGTCATTGTCGCCGGCGGGCTGCCCTGGATCCTGTACGTGCGACGGCGGCTCCTCGCGGACGCTCCCGGGACGTTCTTGTGGATCTGGCCGGCGGCAAGCGTCGTGTTGCTCAGCCTCTCGAATGCGAAGGCCGTAACCTACGCTCTTCCGGTGATACCGGCGATCGCGATCGTCGCGGCGCGATCGGACGCGGCGGCTCGCCAGTGGCGACCGGTCGCGATTGCGATGGCCGTCGTGTACGTGACCGCACTCATCACGGCAGGCTCGTCGTTGGCACGTTCGCACTCAGCGATCGACCTGACCGAATATTTCAACAATGCAGGGCAGTTGCCGAGCCGCCTGTTCGTCATGGAATATCGGGTCTCGTTCGTGTACTACCTGCGCCCCGACGTTCGCGCCCGCATGCACCGCGATCAGATCGAGAGCTTCCTCGGCGCCGAACTTGCCACCATGCAGCCGTTCCCGAAGGACGCGGTGCTGGCGCTGCCCGCTGATCTCGCGGACGCCCGCCTGGCCCGTCTGCCTCAACTTGCAAACGCGCACCGCAAGCAGGTGGGCCGGTATCTCCTGATATCGCCGGCCGCCAGCGTGTTTTGACTCGTTAGGCGAGGGTCCGCGCGTTCATGCGCGGTCCGAACGTCAGGATCAACATCGCGACCAATACCCAACACACGGCGATGTAGGCGAAGACGCTTCTGTACCCGTAGGTCGTGAAGAGGAACGCGACGATGAGCGGGCCGACGGCATTGCCGAGCCGTCCGATGCCGTACGACAGTCCCGCGCCCGTGTTGCGGGCGTTCGTCGGAAAACATTCCGCAGTGTAGGCGTACAACATGGGCGCGAACACCTGCTGGCTCATGGCCACGAGAAAGCCAAAGATGACAATGACCCAGGTATTGAAGCTGAGGCCGTAGATCATTCCGAAGGTGCCGACGAGCACGGCGACCAGCGCAATGAGGTACTTTCGCTCCCACCGATCCGCGATCAACGATGCGATCCACGCGCCCGGCACCGCGCCGATGGAGATCGCTGACGACTGCTCGAGGGTGCGCATGATCGAGAAGCCCTGCTCGGCGAGGAGCGTCGGCACCCACGCGTTGAACCCATAAAAGCCAAGGGTCTGACAGAACCACACGCCGATGAGGAGGAGCGCTCGTCCGCCGGCGCCGGAGTGAATCAGGCCTTTGATCCCGATGCTCTGTTCGCCGGCGAAGGAACCCGGCCTACGTGTGTCGTCGGACGAGTCGCGCGGCAGGGGGGCTCTCAGACCCACCAGATTCTCCGGACGCGCCAGCCCTTTATTGGTTTCGCGCTCGATGCGCCCGAGCACCTGCTCCGCTTCGTCGAAACGTCCGCGCCGTTCCAGCCATCGCGGTGACTCCTCGAGTCGACGTGCGAACAACGGAAAGAAGATCGCCAGCGCACCCCAGATGAAAATCACGCGCCAGCCCCAGTCCGCGTGCGGCACGGCGAAACGGGCCACATAAGCCGTTGCGGGAATGCCAATGAGGCCGAGCATCAGGATGCGCGCCTGAAAGGCGCCGCGGACGCGCGAGGGGAACATCTCGCCGATGTAGGTCATTGCCACGACCGTCATGCCCGAAAGGCCGACGCCGGTCAGCAGACGCGCCGTGAACAGGCTCGGCACGCTCCAGGCGACCGCGTTGAGCAGCGACATCGACGAATACCAGACGGTCGTCAGCAGCAGCGCGCGTTTGCGGCCAAGGTGATCGGAGATGAAGCCGGCGCTCATCGCGCCGATGAACATGCCGACAAACGATGCCGACGTGATCGTCGCGATGGTGGCAATCGAGAGCTGCCACTGCTGGCGGAGCGCAGGTGCCGCATACGCAAAGCTGTTCAGATCGCCCAGCTCGAAGAAAAACACGTAGGCGAGGAGCACCGCCGTTCGTCGATGAAAGGCCGAGACCGACAGTCGATCCAGACGCAGTGCGGCGTGAACGGTTTCGGGCATCGGCAGATTCTACAGGCACGCCGCGGTGGGGTTCGCCTTCAGGCGGACCTGAGGCGCTACACCGATTCCTCCCGCCGGAACTTCAGCAGCGCGGCTCCTCTGTAGATCCCGTGCACGAACTTGCCGTACGGGAAGGTGATGAAGAGCGCCAACACAATCGAGAGATGAAGGACGAGCAGCGTCGGCATGTATGGACGCTCGCGCAGTGCAAGCAGCAGCAGGCCCGTCACACTCGTCAACAACAGCATCGTCAGGAACGCGAGGCCGAGTGCCCGTTCGGAAGCGTGCGTCAGCGCTGGATCGCGCCGCCGGTCGAGCATGAGCAGACCTGCCGGTCCAATCACCAGTCCGAGACCGCCGACCGTTCCGAGCACGACGGGCGCACTCGTATAGGCGTATGGCGCGATCCACCCGAACGCGTGATAGATCGCCGCGACGGTCGTCGACGCGAAACAGAGCGCGAACCCGTAGAAGGTGCAGTGATGCAGCCATCGCCGCCACGGCCGGCGCTGCTCCTCGGCGTCGACACAATCCTCGCCAGTCGCGTGGAGGTGCTTCAAGGTGAGCACATCGATCGTCGCGCTTCGGCGTGGTGAGGTGTCTTGTCTTGGTGGTGAGGTCACATCTTTTGAGCGGCGCGGACCTTTCAGGTCCGCGATCGTGGCAAATCGGCGGTGCCCTATAGCAATTGCGGCAACAACGAAGAGGCTTACAACCCCGAAGAGCATCACCATCACATCATGCGGGATGACTCTGTAGAAATCGGCTTCGCGGACCTGGAAGGTCCGCGCCGCTCTGGAGAAGGTTCGCGCTATAGGTGCACATATCAAGGCGCCCGTTGCGATCGCCACGAGTGTTGCCACCCACGGCCGGCGAAAGGCGACCGCTGCAAAGGACGGCCACGCGAATGACTCGTACGACTCGACGCGCACGCCGGACAACGTCCGCGGCACGTCGATGTTGAACTCATGCGGCGGCGCATATTGACAGGCATACAGGCATTCGCCACAGTTGTGACAGAGGTTCGCGAGGTAGGTGAGATCTGCGGGCTGGAACGTCACTCGCTGCTCCATTGCCTGAAACACCGGGCAGTACGCCTCGCAATAACGGCACGCGTTGCACACGACCATCTCGTGCCCCGCCTTGCGCATCACCTCCGTGAGCATGTCAGGCATGGCTGGTCTGTCTACCCGCCGCGTCGCTGCTTTCGCGTCCAGCGATCTCGCCGAACACCGTCCCGATCGTCATCCCCACGCCGGCGACATACCCTCGGCCGAGGATGTTGCCCGCCATGATTTCGCCGGCCGCAAAGATGTTGTCGGCGAGGCCACCCTTCATGACGACGCGCGCGTGCTCGTCTACCTTCACGCCCAGATAGGTAAACGTGATGCCCGGCCTCAGCGGATACGCATGAAACGGCGGCGTATCGAGGCGTTGCGCCCAGTGTGTCTTGTTCGGGACGAGGCCCTCCGTGCGGCAGTCGTCAAGCGTGTGGTGGTCGAATGTGCCCGGACGCACGGCGGCGTTGAACCGCTCGATCGTTGCGGCGAGTGTTCCCGCTGATATGCCGAGCGCCGAGCCGAGTTCGCGGATCGAGCCCGCCACGATTGGGGGAAACACCGAGGGCATGAATCGTCCGATAGCCTTCGCGTCGACAATCGAATACGCAATCTGATCCGGCTGCTGCGCGACAAGACGGCCCCAGATGGCGTATCGCTTCGGCCAGTAGTCCTCGCCCTCGTCGTAGAACCGATCTCCGTGCTTGTTCACGACGATGCCGAGCGGGACGGAATCAAGGCGCGTCACGATGCCGCCGTCGAACTTCGGCGCTCGCGCATCGATCGCAACGGCATGGCATTGCGATGGATCGCCGACAGGCTCCGCACCCGCGTCCAGCATCAGCCGGAGCACCGTGCCCGTGTTGTACGGCGTTCCACGAATGATGAAGTTGCCCGCGGCTTCCCCCCAGATCTCCGCGAGCCAGTCGAGATTCGACTCGAAGCCGCCCGCGGCCAGGACGACCGTCCGTGCGGCGATCGATTCGGTGCCGTGAGGCGTTTGCACTTCGGCGGATTCAAAGCGCCCGTCGCGTATGCACAGGCCGACGACGTCCGCGTCATAAACGATGCGCACGCCGAGACGTTCCGCCGCCGCGTAGGCGCTGTTCATCAGCGCCTTGCCGCCGCCGAGAAAGAAGGCATTGGTTCGACCGAGATGCAGCGTGCCGCGGAGGGACGGCTGGAAGCGGACGCCGAAGCGGCTCATGCGTCGTGGCAGGTCGGCGGATGCGCGAATCATCATCGACGCGAGCGTGTGGTCCGTGAGTCCACCGGTGACGCGCAGCAGATCCGCCATGAATTCGTCTTCCGGATAGCTGTCGGTCAGAACGTCGGTGGGCGCTGCATGCATGCACCGGAGATTTCGCGTGTGACGGCTGTTGCCCCCACGGAATGCTCTGGGTGCGCGTTCGAGGACGATTACGTGCGCGCCGCGCTCGGCCGCCGTGAGCGCCGCGGACAGCGCCGCGTTGCCTCCGCCGAGGACGGCGACGTCGTATCTAACGCTCAACCCGCAGGGCGTTCTGAACCCCGATGATGCCGGGGATATGGCGGACGATGTTCTCGGCCTGCCGACGCTCGACCTCGTTGTTGACGACGCCGGTCAGCAGGACGCTGGAGTTGCGCACGATGATGTGCACCGGCGGAACCGCCTGCGAGGCGTAGTTCGAAAACGCCGGATCGCGGTACAGCGTGTTGGCGATGGCCGCGCGCAGCCGATCGTCGGACAGCGACGCGGGAAGCACCTCGAGGCGGTTGACGAATTCCCGTACGCCGTCCACATGCGCCGCGCGCCGTGCCAGATCGTCGGACTTGATCGGTTGCGTCACAAAGCCGGTCAGCGTCACGACGCCATTGTCGACGCCGATCTGCACTTCGTCGAAGACCGTGAAGTAGGTGGAGCGGCGCATCTGATCGGCCACCCGTTCACCGAGCTTCTGGTCGCTTTCGGCTCGACCAATCGTCAACTCGCTGACCACCTCTTTGACGCCCTCGACCTTCAGTACCTCGGCGATGAGATCCTGCTTCACGCCGGCGCTGGCGACTGAACCCGTCAGCGCGATCGTTCCGTCGCGTACGACCGACACTTTGATGCCGCGGACCCGCCGATCTTCGAGTCGCTGCTCGACGCGTGCCTTGAGTTGCGGGTCCGCTGCAGCGGCGGTTGATTGCGCGGCGTCCACTGGGAAGGCGAAGAGCAGTGTGAACGCCAGGATGACGAGCATCTCAGTGCGTGAGCGCGTAGAGGACCATATTGATGGTGACCTGGTAGCCCTGGGGCGAGAACGCGGCGAAGAATTCCGGGTCCTCGGATTCGCGCTCCATCGAGTCACCGATGTCGCTGTTGTGGGTCATCACCACCATCAACCGGCCATGGCTGTCGGCGATGCCGCGGAAGTCGACCTGTGGACTGTCCGTTCCGCGCTCGGACGTGCCGCCGCCGCTCGCCCGCCAGAAGTTGATGCCGGGAACCTGCGGGACATGCGATACGTCGAACAGCGTCGAGCGAATCGGGTGGTCCGCGGGGATATCGAAGATCGGGAACTCGGGCAGAACCTGACGCATCGCGTCGGCCCACTGCTCCCACGCGCGCGTCCCCCAGAAATCGTCGACCCAGAGGAACCCGCCCTTCAGGAGGTACTCACGCAGCCGCTTGATTTCGGTGGGCGCGAGGCCGATAGTTCCAACGTCCGACCCAACCAGGAACGGACAGTCGAACAACGCGTCGTCAGTCAGATGGACGGTCCAGTATCGAGCGTCGCCGTGCGTGTCCTTGCTGATGCGGGTTTTCGTGAGCTCCGACGACCGGAGCATCAAGTTCAGGCCGGCATATGGATAATCTGTCGACCAGCCGAAGCCGTTCGCTTCCCGGCGGTTGCTGGTGTACATCATCTTGCAGATGGTGAACGCGCCATCGCTGAAGTGCGGCGGTGGCATGTGGAGGGGCATGCCAGGGCCCTCCATCACGCGGAATCGCTGGGCCCAGGCAGCCGACGCCCCGACGATGATCAGTAGGACGACAACAGCAACCCGGTGGCGAAACATGTCTTCCGTGAGTGTACGATCAACCGGTTTTGATGGGGAGGCCACAGATGATCCGTCAACTGACATACGGAATGGCCGCATTGCTGATTGTGTTCCAGATGGCGCCGGGTGCCGCCGCCCAGGAAACGAAGCCCCCAGCCAAGGCGGGGTTGAACGAGAGCAAGGAATTCCGGCTGAACGGGTGCATTTCCCGGGATGCCGTCAGGCCGGGGCAGTTCAACTTCCTCGATAACGAAAGTGGGTTCAAATACCGGCTGACGGGCAAGGGATTGCGGAAGTTCGTCGGCCAGCGGGTGGAGATCGTCGGCGGCCCTCCCGGCAAGGGGGTCACGTTCCGGACCGGCCTGTGGCCATCGCCGAACACCGCGGCGCAGGCGGGTGCACTCGATCCGGCCAAAGCTGCGGTGGCAAATCTTCCGGGAGGAGCGGCGGATGCCGTCGGTGCCAGCCCCTTGCCCGAAATCAAGGTAATCAGGTTGCGCGGCGTGGAAGGAGCTTGCCTGTAGCGACTGGTTCCGTCTCGCGTTCGAAGGTCAGGTAGAGCGGAAACGCGCCCAGCATGAAGAGCAAGCCGAATGAGATGGTTCCCGTACGGTTGATCGCGGTGAACTTTGCGTGCTCGCCGGGGCGTAGGACGATTTGATGTGTCTTCCAGAACAGCGTGTTGTGCGCGCGAAGGCGGTGTGGCCCAGGCTTGATCTCGGCGGTGTAGGTATCGCCGTATTGGAGCATCGCGACCTGCTCACCGTCGATTGAGACAAAGATTTCGCGATAACCCGCGTCCTGCGGCGATTCTCTGCAGATCGTGATGCGAGCCGGCTCAGCTGGCCGCCGCTCGATGTTGAGAACGTCGGCGCCGATGTCGATTGACGGCGGTTCCGCGACGGCGTTGCCGCGCAGTTCCACCCATGGCCTGAGGACCTCGGGGAACGCCAGCGTGCCGTCGGGGAAAAATTTCACGTCGCAAGGATTATTGCGCGCGTGCTGTGCCTGTTCAAGAATAGCCACAGATGAGATTCCTCGTTCGGCTCGTACTCAATGGCCTTGCAATCATCATCGCAGCGTGGCTGCTGCCCGGGATCCACATCAGCAGCCCTTTGTCGGGCCTCCTGGCGGGTGTGATCCTGGGATTCGTCAACGCCATCGTTCGGCCCGTTCTGTTTTTCCTGACGCTGCCCTTGACGCTCCTCACACTCGGGCTCTTCATTTTCGTCCTCAACGCGATCTGCTTCGCGCTGACGGCGTGGCTGGTCCCCGGCTTCAGCGTCGATGGATTTTTTTCGGCGCTGGTTGGTGCGCTCCTGGTTAGCGTTGTGAGCTGGATTCTGAACGGGCTTGTTGTCGGCCGCCGTGAAAGAGGCTAGGTAACTGAGGATGAACATGAAGAAGGTAGTCGGCACCATCGTCGGCGCTGTCGTGATGACGAGCATGGTGGCGGCGCAACGTGGCGGTGAGAGCGGCCAGCCGGCCGCGCAGGGCGGACGTCAAGGCGCCGCGACTGCCGGGGCAGCGCAGCCGCTCGGCCGTGGCGCGTACCAGCCGACGACCTGGTGGGGCGACGAGATGTTCCCGAAGTGGCCTTACCCTGCCGGCGATGCGGTCTACGCCGATCTCGACGGCGCGAAGATCAAACGCTACATCAACGAAGTCACCGCCATCTCGCGCATGAGCCGTGATGATGGCAATCAGTACTGGGGACGCATCACAGGATCGCCGTACGACAGGATGACCGCCGAGTGGGTCGCGGCGCAGTTCAAACGCATTGGTTTGGAAACGCGCATTCAGGAGTTCGCGGATCTCCCACCGCAGTGGTGGCCGACGTCGTGGGAAGTGTCGGTCGGCGGCGGCGGCAAGAACGTGTCGCTCAAGACCGCATTTCCGCTGTATCACTCGGCGCCGACCAATGGCCAGGCCGAACTGGATCCGGTCTGGGTCGGGATGGGCACGGCCGCCGACTTTCAAGGACGGGAGGTGCGCGGAAAGGCCGTGGTGGCGTATGGCTTCCCGAATCCTGGCGGACGCGAGGACACCGCGCTGACGTGGGGCGTGGTGAAACGAGCCGAAGCCGAAGGCGCCGCGGCGCTCTTTATCGTGCTCGGCTTTCCCGGAAACATCATGAATGAGCCGACGGCGGCAGGGACGACGGATCCGGCTCGCATGCCGGTCTTCATGCTGGGCAACCAGGACGGCACCATCATCCGACAGATGATCGAGCAGGAGCAGTCGCCGCGGATGCGGTTCCGTCTGAGCGTGGAGCTGCGGACCGGGTTGAAGACGGCAAGCGTGTTCGGCGTGCTGCCTGGCTCGACCGACGAGAACATTGCCGTGATGTCGCACACCGACTCGTTTTTCGAAGGCGCGATGGACAACGCATCCGGCGTGGCGACGATGGTCGCGCTCGCCGAGCACTACGCGCAGATCCCGAAGAATCGGCGGCGGCGAACGATGACGTTCTTCACGACTTCAGCCCATCACTCGCCGTCCGGAGACAATGCCGGCGCGCGGTGGGTACACAACAACATGAAGCAGATGTTCGCGAAGACGGCCTTGCTCGTGAACTGCGAGCACACGGCGCAGGTGGCGACGTTCCTTATCGGGGACACGCTGTACGCATCCAATCAGGTGAGTGCGCGACGCTGGTTCATCGGCGGCAGCGATCAACTGAAGACGATCGTGATGAAAGACTTCAAAGACTACGGAATGGCCCTCTATTCGCGCCCCGAAGCGCGTCCGGGTGGGGAGCTCGGCGTGTTTTTCCAGGATGCGCCAAGCTTCCACATCATCGACCACACCGTGTATCACACTGACATGGACGCGCTGAGCGCCGTCCCAGCCGCGGGGCTCGAGCAGTCCGCGCACGTCTTTGCGAAGATCATTGACGACGTCAACAAGGTCGAACTGAATGCATTGCTCGGAGCGCCAGTTACGACGCGCTAGGTTGCACCTATCGCACCCATTGCACCCCTCGCACCACTCGCACCCATGAAAATTGCCATCATAGGCGCCGGCGGAGTCGGCGGTTTCTTCGGCGCGCGACTGCAACAGGCCGGCGCAGACGTGCATTTTGTTGCCCGCGGCGCGCATCTCGCCGCCATGCGTGCCGACGGGCTCACGATCGAGAGTCCGCTCGGCAATATTCATCTTCCCCGCGTCAACGTCACCGACAACCCCGCAGACATCGGCGGCGCCGACATCGTGTGGCTGGCCGTCAAGCTGTGGGACATGGACGCCGCGATCAAGTCAATGCGGCCGCTGATCGGGCCGCACACCGGCGTCATCTCATTCCAGAACGGCGTGCAGAAGGACGACATCCTGCGCGCCGCGTTTGGCGACGGTGCGGTGATGGGCGGTGTGGCCTACATTGCAACGAATATCGATCGGCCTGGCGTCATCAAGCACACCGGTACAATGCAGCGCCTGATTTTCGGGGAATACGACGGTCGTCGATCCGCTCGCGCCGAGTCGCTGCTCGATGCCGCGCTGCGCGGCGGCATCAATGCGGAGCTCAGCGACGACATCCGCAAAGCCATCTGGGAGAAGTTCGTCTTTCTCGTCGGGTTATCGGGATCGACGACGACCATGCGCGAAACGATCGGACCGATCCGATCGAATTCCCGGTCGCGCAGGTTTCTGTCGGAGTTGATGCGCGAAACGGTTGCCGTCGGTCGCGCTCTTGGCGTCGCGCTCCCCGCCGATTTTGCCGAGCAGCGTCTTGCGTTTGTCGACAATCTCCCTGAGCAGATGACCTCCTCCATGCATCACGACCTCAAGGCCGGCAAACGCCTCGAGGTGTCATGGCTCAGTGGTGGCGTCGCGCAACTCGGCGAACAGACGGGCGTACCGACGCCGATGAACCATGCGGTCTGGGAGATTCTGACGCTTCATGAAGCGGGGAGTGCGTGACCGCGCTCACACTGACGATCCAGGCCGTGCGCACCGTGGCGGTCCACGTTCCCATGAAGCGGCCGCTCGGCACGAGCGCGCGGCGAATGGACACGGCTCCCCTCGTACTCATCGATGTGGAGACCGAGGAAGCCATCACCGGACGCGCGTACGTGTTCTGCTACCTGCCCGCGGCAACCGCGGCTGTCGAGGCAATCCTGCGCGAAGCGGCGACGCGGGTCACAGGCGATCGAGTGGCGCCGGTTGATCTCAATGCAAAGCTCGCACGCCACTTTCGCTTGTTGGGCGTTCGCGGTCTGGTCACCATGGCACTGGCCGGATTTGACGCGGCGTGCTGGGACGCGCTGGCGGTTGCCGCAGGGGTGCCGCTCGTCGAGTTTCTTGGCGGCAGCGTGCGTCCGGTCCGTGCGTACAACAGCAATGGGTTGAGCCTCAGTGAGGGATCAGGGATCGGGGATCAGGGATCCGGGGTTCGAGGTTCGAGGTTCGGCGCACTGGCGGATGAAGCCGAGGAGCTGCTGGAGGAAGGCGGCTTCCGCGCCATCAAGCTGCGATTGGGATATGGCGCTGCGGCCGACGACGTCGCCGCGTTGAACGCGGTTCGGAAGCGCGTGCCTGACGGGACCGTCGTGATGGCGGATTACAACCAGGCCCTGACGGTCACGGAAGCGCTTCAGCGCGGCCGGGCGCTCGATCACGAAGGGCTCACGTGGATCGAAGAGCCGATTCGTCACGACGATTACGCGGGAAACGCAACGCTTGTACGAGAACTGGCGACGCCGATTCAGATCGGAGAAAACTTCGACGGGCCGTATGCCATGGCCGACGCGATTGGTGCGCACGCCTGCGACTACACGATGCCCGATTTCGCACGCATCGGAGGCGTGAGCGGCTGGCTCGAAGCCGCGGCGCTGGCGCAGGCCGCCGGCATCGAGATGTCTTCACACCTGTATCCGGAATTCAGCGCGCACCTGCTCGCCGCGACGCCAACGTGCCATTGGCTCGAATACGTCGACTGGGCGTCGCCCGTGCTCGAGCATCCGATTGAAATCCGTAACGGCGAGGCGATCATTCCCAATCGGCCAGGTGCCGGGATTCAATGGAACGATGACGCCGTCAATCGGTACCGCGCGGGATAGCGTCGTTGCACTTCACATTCGAGTATCCAGACCGGAACGGCGTCACTGTCCCCGCATCGGGGTCGTACTTGTGCCGCCAAACGCACGCCGTGTCGTTGGCGAGGAGATGAATGGATACGGAGGGGGTGTCCGAGACCGTTTTCACGTAGTGGATGTCGCCGTCCGGCGGCAGCAGCGTATAGAACTGTCCGGCCTTCACCGTTTGCTGCGTGGCCATTTGCAGAATGGCTTTGCCCTCGTCGCTGCCATCGTCAACCCGCGCGTAGGTCGTGTCGAGCTGCGCGCCGCGATAGACGCCGACGATACCCCACGCCAGATGATCGTGCACCGGGGTTGACGCTCCGGCTGGCACCACCAGTGAGAACAGACAGAGGGTTCCAGCCTCGTCGCGATAGAGCGCGTACTGGCCGATGCCGCCGCCCATGCCGCTTGCCCGGTCCGGTTGCGCGAACTCATCCGGCAGCCAGCCGTCGGCTGCAAGCAGCCGCGCAAATGCTGCTCGCAACGCCTCGACGCGCGTCGCATGATCCGGGATCGTGCGCGATAAGCGGCGCGTCTCATCGATCAGCGCGCGAATCTCCGGCACATCAACGATAAAACCGAACTCCGCGTGATGGTGATGCGAGAGGTCGCACATACGTTCTCCATCGGGCCGGCTTCAGGCGGCCCGTAACTACCCATTTGGGCGATTTCGAGCGACGAACCTCTTCCTAGGATCCAGTTATGAACAGCGAACCCCGCACCCACGACGATGAGCTGCTCGACGCCTATTCACAGGCGGTGATTGGCGCCGTTGAAACCGTCGGCCCAGCCGTCGTCAACGTCCATCGCGGCGATGCGGGAGCAGGCTCCGGCGTCATCTTTACACCGGACGGTCTGGTGCTGACAAACCATCACGTCGTGCACGGCGCGGCCAGGGTGGAGGTGATTCTTCCAGACGGCCGCGCATTGCGCGCGGATGTGATCGGTCAGGATGCGGCGACGGACTTAGCGGTCCTCCGGGTGGACGCGACGGTGCCGTGGGCGAAGTTCGGCGATTCACGCCGGCTCAAGGTGGGTCAAGTGGCGATTGCCATCGGTAATCCCTATGGTTTTCAGCACTCAGTGACATCCGGGGTCATCAGCGCGCTTGGACGCTCTCTGCGGTCCCAGTCAGGGCGCCTGATTGACGACATCATCCAGACCGACGCGTCACTCAATCCGGGCAATTCCGGCGGGCCGCTGGTCACGACACGCGGGGAAGTCGTTGGCATCAACACAGCGATGATCCGGCCCGCGCAGGGACTTTGCTTCGCCATCGGCATCAACACCGCGCGGTTCGTCGCGTCGCGTCTGATTCGCGACGGCCGAATCCGGCGCGCCTACATCGGCATCGCGGGACAGAACGTCGACGTTCCGCGTGCGGTTGCCCGTGCGAACCAGCTCGCGATTTCCAGTGCCGTACGTGTCGCGTCAATCGAGGAAAGCAGTCCGGCGGCTCGTGCGGGCCTCGAAAAGGGGGACATCGTTTATGCGATGAGTGGCGCCGCGGTGGCGGGCATCGATGACATGCATCGGATTCTGAATGAGGAGCGAATCAACCTGCCGGTGGAGGTGTCGCTGATTCGAAAAGGAGAACGGCGGACGATTTCGCTTACGCCTGTTGAAGCGGGTTCATGAGGTTCAACGGGTTGGCACGCCTCGTCTCGCGCTCGACGCGCGCCGCTTCGTCGATTTCTCGCTTGAACTCGCGCTGTGAACGAACCTCGTTGAAGACCGGGTCGTGAGCAAGCGTATAGGAGGTCGTGAACCCTTCGCCGCCGGACGATGCGCTCGGCAAGCCTGACGACCGCGTCGCGTGACTGCCCGAGATCGACCTGGAGCTGTGTGTAGAAATGATGCGCGCAGGCGAGATCGGGATCGATCGCGAGCGCGCGTTGAAAGGCGGCCTGCGCAACGGCGAGGTTCGTCGGCGTATCGTGCTTGAACTTGTCCAGAAATCTGGCAGAGCGTCCAAGCCATGCCCACCCGGCGGCAAACGTCGGATCGGCAGCCACACATACGGAAAACAGATCGCGGGCCTCCTTCATTGAATCCAATTCGCCGGTATCGAGGCAACTGGACGGTCGGTCAGTGCGAATCTGATGCTCTTCTATCGGATTGCCGACGGCCGTATCGCGGAGCATTGGATGCAGTTCGACGTCGCGAGCGTGATCGCCCAACTCACTGCGCCAGTCGCCGCGTCGGTGTGATTCGCTACAGCGAGATCAAGCCGCGGCGCACGGCGCGGCGCACCGCATCCGTGCGGTTCGCCGCGCCGAGCTTCCCGCAAATCGACGCGACGTGGAACTTCACCGTCTGATCGCTGATGCCGAGGCGGGCAGCAATCGACTTGTTGGGAAGGCCTTCGGCGAGCAGTTCGAGTACGTCGATCTCGCGCCTTGT
>DASTZI010000376.1:0-18976 GCA_035764385.1 Vicinamibacterales bacterium | reverse complement strand
GACGACATCGGCGTCCTGCTCGAGGGCGCCGGATTCGCGCAAGTCCGAGAGCTGCGGGCGATGGTCGGAGCGCGATTCGGGCGCGCGCGAGAGCTGCGAGAGCACGACGATCGGCGCGTTCAGTTCCTTCGCCAGGCCTTTCAGCGATCGCGAGATCGAGGCCAGTTCGAGCGTCCGGTTCTCATAGCGGCCGCGCGCGCTCATCAACTGGATGTAATCCACCACGATGAGGCTCAACCCGTGCTCCGCTTGGAGCCGCCGCGATTTCGCGCGCATCTCCAGCACACTGATATTGGCCGTGTCGTCGATGAACAGCCGCATGCTGCTCAGTTTTTCGAGCGCGTGCGAGATGCGGCTGTAGTCGCGATCGGCAATGTGGCCGCTCATCAGCCTGTGGCTGTCAATCTGCGCTTCGGAGGTAAGCAGCCGGATGAACAGCGACTCTTTCGACATTTCGAGGCTGAAAAAGCCGACGGTGTGCTCGCCCTGGACGGCGACATGCTGCGCGATGTTGAGCACGAGGCTCGTCTTCCCCATCGACGGCCGCGCGGCGATGATCACCAGATCGCCCGGCTGCAATCCGCGCGTCATCTCGTCGAGATCGACAAATCCGGTCGGCACGCCCGTCACCAGGCGTTTGTGCTCGAACAGTTGCTCGATTTTCGGAAAGCTTTCGTTGACCAGCTCGCGCATCGGCACGAAGCCGGCCTTCAACCGGTCGTCGGCAACCGCAAAAATCGAGCTCTCGGCCTCGTCGAGAATCAGGTCCGATTCCTGATCGGCTTCGTACGCGTTCGTGAGAATCTTGTTCGCCGCGTAGATCAAGTTGCGGAGGGTCGCCTTTTCCTTGACGATCCGCGCGTAGTACTCGACGTTGGTGGCGCGCGGCACGCCGTCAACGAGCGACGCGACGTAAGCAGGGCCGCCGACTTCCTCCAGGTCGCCGCCGCGGGAGAGTTCCTCCTTCAGCGTGATGAAATCGATCGCCTCACCGCGTTCGCTGAGCGCGACCATGCGATCGAAAATGCGCCGGTGCGCGTCGCGGTAGAAGTCACGCCCGTCAATGACCTGCGCCGCGGTGTTGAAGGCGTCGTTGTGAACCAGAATCGCGCCAAGCACGGAACGTTCGGCTTCGAGGTTGTGCGGAAGCGTACGTTCAGCCGTTGCGATCGTGTCGGACATGGGGGGATGTCAGCGGGAAAACGGGAGTCTAACACGGCGACTCCTCTGGGGTTTGCCATAACGTATAGGACGATCGTCCCATGCAGGACCTGACAACCGGCTCGCTGTCGCGACATCTGCTCAAGACATCCAGCTTCATGTTGATCGCGATGGTGTTTCAGACCCTGTACGTGCTGATCGATTTGTACTGGGTCGCGCGTCTCGGCACCGATGCGGTGGCGGCGGTCGCGGTCAGCGGCAATCTGATGTTCTTCGTGTTGGCGGCCACGCAGATGCTCGGCGTCGGCACCACGACGCTGGTCTCGCACGCGGTGGGGCGCAAGGAACATGACACGGCGCGACTGGTTTTCAATCAGTCGCTCGGCCTCGCCGCGACGCTCGGCATGCTGTTCTTCACGATGGCGCTGCTGCTGCGCCTGCCGTACGCGACCAGCCTCAGCGCGGACGCCGATACCGCCTCGCTTGCAGGTGCGTACCTGACGTGGTTCATTCCATCGTTGGCGCTCCAGTTTCCGCTGGTCGCGATGGGCGCCGCGATGCGCGGCACGGGCAACTTCAAGCCCGGGATGATCGTACAGAGCGCGACGATCATCATCAACATCGTGCTCGCGCCGATCTTGATCTTTGGTTGGGTGTTCGGGGTGCGTCTCGGCGTCGGCGGCGCGGCGATGGCAACGCTCATGGCCATCGTCGTGGGCAACATCTGGATGGCGCTCTATTTCCTGCGGCACGACTCGTATCTCACTTTCTCGACGGCGCAGATGCCGCCGCAGCGGCATCTATGGACGAAGATGCTGAAGGTCGGCCTGCCGGCGGGCGCCGAATTCGGCATGATGACGGTGTATCTGCTGGTCATCTACGTGGTGAGCCGTCCATTTGGCGCGAGCGCACAGGCGGGATTCGGCATCGGGATGCGGATCATTCAGGCCTGCTTCATGCCAGTCGTCGCGCTCGGCTTCGCCGTGGCGCCGGTGGCGGGGCAGAACTTCGGGGCACGTCGGGCCGAGCGGGTGAAGCAGACGTTCTATGTGGCGGCGGGCATGGCAACGACGGGAATGATCGCCGTGTTCCTCGCGTCGCAAGTGGCCGCCCAATCGATGATGCGTGTCTTCACCAACGAAGCAGCGGTCATTGCCGTCGGCGAGGAGTACCTGCGGATCGTGTCCTGGAGCTACATCGCGTCGGGGGTCATCTTTGTCGCCTCGAGCATGTTCCAGGCGATGGGCAATACGATTCCCTCACTCGTCAGCTCGTTCACACGCATCGTGGGAACCGCGATTCCGGTGATGTATCTGTCGAGGATGCCCGGATTCGCGCTCCGGTGGGTGTGGCTGCTGTCGGCGGTGACGATCTTCGCGCAGCTGACGATCAGCCTGTTGCTGCTGCGGCGCGAGTTCCGGCGGCGGCTGGTGTTTGTTGCCGCCGACGCTTCAGCGCCGGCGGCAGCCTCGTAGGGGCCGGCGTTAGCCGACCGACCCGTCGTAGGGGCCGGCTTTAGCCGGCCCGCCTTAGGCGGTCGGCGTCTCCGTGCCTTCCTTGACGACCTTCACCTTCAACGGCGCCGTCACTTCGCGATGCAGCTTCAGCGGCACGTCGTGCTCACCGATTGTCTTGATCGGTTCAGGCAGGATCAACTTCCGCCGATCGATCTCGAACCCTTTCGTCTTCAGGAGCTCGGCGATGTCGCTCGCGGTCACCGAACCATACAGCTGCTCGGTCTCGCCCACGCGCCGCGCGATGGTGATGTCGATCGCCGCCAACCGTGAGGCGATCGCGTCCGCCTGCGACTTCTCCTCCGCCTCGCGCGTCTCCATGATCTTCCGTTCGCGCTCGACGTGCTTCCTGTTCCCCTCGGTCGCGGGCAACGCCAGCTTCCGCGGCAGCAGGTAATTGCGCGCGTAGCCGTCCGAGACCTTTACGATCTCGCCGCGCTTGCCCAGTTTCTCGACGTGGTCTCTCAGAATGACTTCCATCGTGTCTGTGTGGCGGGTCCGAAAGGACACGCCCTCCTAAGACGAATTGACGATCGGAGAGGCGGACCTTCAGGTCCGCCCCAATCTATTCCGCGGTGTACGGGATGAGCGCGAGCTGACGCGCGCGCATGATCGCCGTGCGCAGCTTCCGCTGGTGCATCGCGCACGTCCCCGAAATCCGGCGCGGCAGAATCTTCGCCCGCTCGGGCACGAACGGCATCAGGAGCTTCGTGTCCTTGTAGTTGATGTCATCGATCTTGTCCGAGCAGAACTTGCAGACCTTCCGCCGGCGGAACATCGGACGACGCTGGCCGTCCTTCCCCTGCTGGCCCTGACCGCCCGCCTTGCCGCGGCCGCCGCCACCTCCGAACCCTCGTTTCCCGTTCATCGCTCCACCTCGGCCATATCAAACCGGTCATCATCTTCCACGTCGCCGCGTTGCCCTTCGCCCGGCTGCCGGTCGGGCGGCAATCCGCGCGCAACGCGCCGCCTGCGGGACGCCTCGACCCGCTTTGTCCGCGTCCGCTCGATCTTGATCTGATCTTCATCGACGCGGACGATGAGGTGACGAATGATCAGATCCGACACCTTCAGCCGTCGATCGATCTCTTTCATCAGCTCACCACCGCCATCGATCGTTTCGAGGACGTAGGTGCCTTCCTTGTGGGGCCCGATTTCGTAGGCCAGCTTGCGGCGTCCCCAGTTGTCGGTTTTGTCGATTTTGCCGCCAAGGCGTTGCGCAATCTGCTCCACCTGCGAATGCAGATCGGCGACCTGGGCGTCGGTCGCGTCCGGCGACACGACGTACACGAGTTCGTACTTGCGAGTCATTGCTCTCCTTCTGGACTAAGCGGCTGCTCACGCAGCAAGGAGCTAGTCATCAGTCCGGGTCCGTGGCGCCCGGGTTATACGTATTCATCACCTTGGCGATGTCTTCCGCGGCAAACATCTCGGCGGCGTCCGCCGCCCGGGTGATGAACTCTTCGAGGGCCGACTGTTCGTCGGCCTCGAACTTCGAGAGCACGTGATCCGCGAGATCCCTCCGCGCATCGCCGCGCCCAACGCCCAGCCGAAGCCGGGCAAATTCCGTGGTCCCAAGCCGCGCAATCACCGACTTCAGACCGTTGTGCCCTCCCGCCGATCCACGCGCCCTGGCGCGGAGCCGTCCGAAGGGCAACGCGACCTCGTCAACGACGACCAGCAAGTCGCCAATCGAGATGTCGTAATACCGTGCCAGCGCCGCCACCGCTTCGCCGCTGTTGTTCATGAACGTCAGCGGCTTGGCCACCAGTAACCCGTCGGCACCGAACTTCTTCGCGATCATCGCGTCCGGGATCTGCGATGGCGCCATCGCGAACGTCAGATTGTGCCGTCGCGCGATCTCGTCGGCGACCACGAACCCGACGTTGTGGCGCGTATCCCGGTATTCGCGACCAGGGTTCCCGAGTCCGACGATGAGCTTCATGGCCAGGCGGACCGGAAGGTCCGCCTCTACTTCTTCGCGTCCTCGCCTTCCTTCTCGGCCTTCCCCTTCTTGATAACTTCGGGTTCGGCCGGTGCCGCCGCCGCAGCCGCTGGCGCCGCCGCTTCACCTTCCGCCGCCGTCGTCGCGGCCGATTCCTCGGCCTTCGGCATCACGACGTGGACGAGCATCGTCTCGCTATCGGTGACGGCCTTCCATTTCGGGTTGGTCGGAACGTCCTTGACACGAATCGACTGGTGGAGCATCAGCTCGCTCACATCGATATCGATGTGTTCGGGAATGTCCGTCGGCAGGCACTGCACCTGGATTTCCCGCGTCACGAAGTCGAGCAAGCCACCCTGCTGCTTGACACCCGCCGCTTCGCCCTTCACGAGGATAGGCACTGACACCACGATCGCCTTGTCCATCGCGAGCTGGTAGAAGTCGGCATGCAGCAACTGGTGCGTGATCGGATCGAGCTGGTAGTCGCGGACCATGACGCGCGACTCGCCGCCGTCGAGCTTCAGGTTGATCAGCGTGTTGGCGCCCGATTCAGAGTGGAGAATGCGGAGCACCTCCTTCGGGTCGACGGCAACGGGAACGCCTTCCGGCGCCTGACCATCTTTGCGGGCACCGTAGACGACGGCCGGAATCCGGCCCGAGACGCGAAGACGCCGCGCCTCGTTCTTCCCTCTGCCATCACGCTTCTTTGCGTCGAGTGTTGCGTCCATAATCCTCCGGCGGGTCCGAACGGGCCCGCCCTCCAATTCAAACAAACAACGAAGAAACCGACGTCTCCTCGTGAATACTCCGAATCGCCTGGCCCAATAGCCTCGCGACCGACAGCACCACGATCTTCTTGCACTGCTGACCGGCGGAACTGAGCGGAATCGTGTTGGTCACAATCAGTTGATCGAGCGGCGAGTTTTCAATCCGATCGATCGCCGGCCCCGACAGCACGCCGTGCACGGCGCACGCGAGCACCCGCTCCGCGCCAGCCGCTTTCAGTGCGCTCGCGCCTTTCTGAATCGTTCCTGCCGTATCGATGATGTCGTCCTGCAGAATGCAGGTTCGTCCCTGCACGTCGCCGATGACATTCATCACTTCCGCGCTCCCGTCCTCCGATCGCCGTTTGTCGATAATCGCCAGTTCGGCGTCGAGCCGTTTCGCATACGCACGCGCGCGCTCGGCGCCGCCGGCATCCGGCGACACAATCGTGAGCTGCGGATAATTCAGCCGCGAAAGGTATTCGATAATCACCGGCGCCGCGAACAAGTGATCGACCGGAATGTCAAAGAAACCCTGGATCTGCGCCTTGTGCAAATCCATCGTCAGCACGCGGTTCGTCCCCGACGCGCTCAGCAGGTTCGCCACCAGCTTGGCCGAGATCGGGACGCGCGGTTTGTCCTTTCGATCCTGCCGGGCGTAACCGTAATAGGGGACGACCGCCGTGATCCGCGCCGCCGACGAGCGGCGAAACGCGTCCACCATGATCAGCATCTCCATCAGGTGCTGATCGACCGGGTTCGACGTTGGCTGGACGATGAAGACGTCGGTGCCGCGGATGTTCTCGTCGATCTGAAACGAGACCTCGCTGTCCGGGAAACGACGAAGGCGCGCCTGCCCGACGGGGATGCCGAGGAAATCCGCGATCTCGCGCGTCAGCTGCGGGTGAGCGCTGCCCGAAAACACTTTCAGGTCGCCCAACCCTGTCGACATCAACCCTTCACCGCTCAGCGGCCTTCTCATCCTGCCGGTTCCTGTCGACGTGCCACGCGCCTCCAACGCAAACCTCCGCCCCGCCTCTGCGGCTACCGCCGCTACGACCCGGCGGGCCCGCCTTCGCACGCGCTTCGCGCGTGCTCCGGCGCGCAAGCTTGGTTGGGGCGGAAGGATTCGAACCTTCGAATACGGGATCCAAAGTCCCGCGCCTTACCGCTTGGCCACGCCCCACCACATGAGTTTTTGTACGGATCCGAACAACTAGGGGCGGTGCAAACGCTTAGTGTAGACGAGACTTCATCTCATGAGCAAGGCAAGACGGCGTTCAGCCGCAGCGTTAGGGCTCAGAAACGCACGCTCTTGCCTCGAGTCGCAACGGGTCGCGCCCGCCGTTCGTATTCACCACGTCCAAGCGATTCGGTCAGCAACACCCGCCAGCCGGAACCCTTCAAGTGATCGACGGCGCCTACCGCCTCGCGTCGTTTCTGAAACAACCCGAATACGGTCGAGCCGCTTCCCGACATTGAGGCTGCCAGCGCCCCCGCCCGCCGAAGCGCCGCTTTCATCTGATCGATTTCGGGATGGTGCCGCGCGATCGGTGCCTCGAGGTCGTTGATCATCTGCGCCGCGCGCGAAGGCCACGGACCTGGCACATGCTGCGGTTCTCTGGGCGCCCGCGACAGCTCCCGCTCGGAATCGTACCAACCATACGCTTCACTCGTCGAAACGCCGAACCCTGGAATCAACAGCACGATCCAATGCCGCGGCAGGTCCGCGAGCGGGTACACCTCCTCGCCACGTCCAAGCCCGAGCGCAGTACCGCCCGACAGAAAGAAGGGGACGTCCGATCCGATATGCGCGGCGACGTCGGTGAGCTGCGACGGTTTGACCGGCACGCGCCAGAGATGCGCCAGCGCCATCAACGCAGCTGCCGCATCGGCGCTGCCGCCGCCGAGTCCCGCCTGCAGCGGAATCTGTTTGTCGAGCTGCACGACGACATCCCGAACCGGACCGCCTCGCCGGAGCGATCGCCACAGCGTCTCGGCGGCACGCCAGATCAGGTTCGTATGATCGAGCGGCACACCGGCCGTGCCGCATTCGATCGCAAATGGACCAGCCCGCGGAATGCAGCGCAGCGTGTCGTGCAGCGCGATCGCCTGGAATACGGTCCGCAGCTCGTGAAAGCCGTCAGCACGCATGCCGAGCACGCGCAGATCGAGATTGATCTTGGCATGCGCGCGAATCGAGACGGACGTCATCGCGCTCCCAGCGGTCCGTTCTCCCTCAGTTCATCGAGCGTGATCGCTTCGGCATCGCGAGGCACGTTGACGTTGAACGCCGCGTCTTCCAGATCCTTGTTCGTTTCGACCTGCGACAAGCCCACGGTCAGATCCACCATCAAGGCTGGTTGCGTCGCCTGAAGCCGCACCGTTTGCGGGAAGCCTCCGCTCCACGCGGGGTATTCAATCTGCCAACCGGCTCGACGCGCGGCGCGCAGCGTCCACATGCCGCCGGCTGCCGGCTGGAGATAGATGGTGGCGCCGCCAGCCAGATCGATCGACGCCCATCCGTTGGCGTACCTCCGCGCCTCCGTCGGCTGGGGAGCGGCGACAACACAGCCAGTCAGAATCGCCTGGAGATCGGCCGGCCCGAGCGTCACGCCCGCGAGCGCACCAAGGATGTCTTCGGGCTTCGCTCCGCGCAGCACGCGCTCGTCACGCGGCAGCAGCAATGTCGCGTTTTCTCCACGCGCCACGAGGATGAAGGCTGGGGGACCAAACGGCGCCACGCCTTCGAGCCGCATCGATGCGGGCCGCGCGAATCCCGCCAGCACGCGCCCGCGCAGCTTTTGACGTCCGGCCCGTCCCGACAGCGCCATTTCTGCCGTCAGCGTCCGCACACCGACGCACGCCGCGGACAGCTGCATGTGAATCGCGCTGAAGTCGGGAAGTGGAATGCCTGTGTCAGTCGGAAGAGTGATGTGAGGGCGGGCGCAGGAAACAGCAAATCCCAAAACCCAAATCCCAAAACCCAAATCCCAAAGACGGCGTGATAGCCCTTTCGCTTGGGATTTGGGGCTTGGGATTTGGGATTTGGGATTTATCAGCGCACCTTACCGCGGGCGTCTGCGATTTTCTTTTCGACCGCCGCCTTGTTGATATCGCCTTCGTCGCCCTGCAGCGCTCGTGTCCAGGCGGCAATCGCGTCCTGCCATCGCCCGCGCTTGGCAAGCAGGTCGCCGTAGTGTTCCTGCACCGTCGCGTTGCGAAGCATCTGCTGTGCGGCGGGAGCGAGGTACTTCTCCGCCTCTTCGTAGTTGCCGCGCCGGTAGTACGCCCACCCGAGGCTGTCGAGGTAATTCGGATTGTTTGGCTCGATATCGAGGGCTCTGCGGACCAGCCGAATGGCTTCGTCGAGTTGGCGACCGCTGTCGGCCAGGAGGTAGCCCAGGTAATTCAGCGCGTCGGCGTTGCCCGGTTCGACCGAGACGAGCTGGCGAACCGTGCGTTCCGCATCCGTCTTCCGTCCGGCGTTGCTGTACAAATCCGCAAGCGATAACAGCGTCGCCGAATCGTTGGGATTGGCCCTCGCAACCGGCTCCAGCACACTGATCGCGCGAGCGGTGTCGCCCGTCTGCTGGAATATATGCGCCCGGAGCTGCGGAAACCGCAAATCATCGGGGTGCTGCGTCTGCGCCTGTGCCGCAAAATCGGAAGCGCGTTCGAGTTCGTTTGCCTTGACGAGCGCTCCGATCCGTCGCACCTTCAGTTCCCGGCTGTTCGGCGCAACAGAGAGCGCTTTCGTGTAAGAGTCAGCAGCGTCCTTGAATCTTCCGGCCTGCTCCTGGAACTGGCCGAGCATGCTGGCGACGCGTGGCTCGTCGTCGACGATATCCTGCAGCGCCTCGATCGCGTTGGCCATGTCGCGCGCCGCGACGTAGGCCTGCGCAAGCGCGAGACGTCCCTGCACCGACAACGGATTTTCGTTGACGACGCGCGTCAAAGCCTGAATTGCCTTGTCTACCTGGCCATCGCGGGTGTAGAGGCGGCCCAGGGTGTACTGCAGGTTGAGATCCGTGAGGCCGGCCGGATTTTCAGTGACGCGCTCGAGGTGGGTGATACCCTGCTTCACGAGCTCCGCAGCAGCAGTCTGTGCCGCCTGACCGCGGCCAGTGTCCTCCGACCGCGCGGCGTAGAGCATGCCGAGCACGCGATGCGCCTCTGAATTGTCGTTCTCCAGTTGCAGCGCTTCTTTGGCGACGCGCTCCGCGTCGTCTGCCGCGTCGCGACGCAGGAAGAACGCGGCGAGCTCCGCGCGGATTTCAGCGGACCGTGGATCGGCGGCGACCCCTTTTTCCAGCGCCGCCTGCGCGCCTTTGGCGTCTCCGGACGCTTCGAGATGACGCGCAATCAGAAAATCGTAGTAAGCCTCCGCTGAGGTCTGCGCGACTGCGGGGCGCGGCAGCGTCAGAAACAACGCCGCGCCGAGGGAAATAAACGCGGCGTGCGTGATGCGCATTGGCAAGGGCATCTTAGCTCAGAATGCTATAGTTCGAGCGTGCCCATCGACGCCGAGCTGCTGGAAATTCTCGCGTGTCCCAACTGCAAGACGCCGGTGAAGCTGGTGAAAAACGGCACGGCGCTGAAGTGCGGCACATGCCACCGGGTGTATCCGATCAAGGATGACATTCCGGTCATGCTGATCGACGAAGCAACCATTGAGCCGGAAACCGTCAGCTAAGTATTCGTGGTCAACCTCGCAAGTCTGGCGGTTTCCTCCAACTCCCCTCAATCACCGATCACGAAAAGCCGACCCAAAATACTGTTAGTCCGGCTACGGCTGATTGGCGACGTCGTGCTCACGACGCCGCTCATTGGCGCCCTCCGAAGGAGCTATCCCGACAGCCAGCTCACCTATGTCGTCGAAGCGGCTGCCGCTCCTGTCGTCCGCGGTAATCGTAATCTCACTGACATCGTTGTCGTCCCAAGGACTGGCGGTCTGGCGCGTGTGCGTGACGACCTGGCGCTTGCGCGGCGGCTGCGGCGACAGCACTTCGATGTCGCTATCGATCTGCACGGCGGTCCAAGAGCGGCATGGCTGACATGGTCGAGCGGCGCACCGGTTCGCATCGGTTACCGGATACAGGGTCGGTCATGGATGTATACGCATGTCGTGACGCGGCCACGCGATGACGCACCGCGTCCGACCGTCGTCAACCAATGGGACCTGCTGGCGCCGCTCGGCCTCGAGCCGCCGGATCCAGCCCTCGATCCGCTCGAGATGGAAGTGGACGCGACCGCGTCAGCTTCGGTCGATCGCCGCCTGAACGGCGCCGGCATCCGCGCCGCTCATCCGATCGTCGTGATTCACGTCAGCGCGGGAAACCCGTTTCGCCGATGGCCGCCGGAGTCTTTCGAGGCGCTCGTTGTCGCGATGGCACGACGCGATCCGTCCCGACGGGTCATCCTGACGTCCGGTCCTTCCGACGCGCGCGCGGCCAAGGAGATCGCCGCGAGAGCGCGCGTGGTCCTGGGTCCGCTCGCGGGTGCCGTGCCGGAAATCGGCGAATTCGACCTGGCCGAACTGCGCGCGCTCATCGATCGCGCGGCGGTGTACATTGGGGGCGACAGCGGGCCGCTTCACATTGCCGGCACGACAACCACACCAATTGTGGCGCTCTTCGGCCCGACGCTTCCCGAACGGTCGATGCCCTGGCGCGACCCGCAATGGTTTGCGGAGGCGGTCGATGCAGGGCCGCTCGAATGTCGTCCGTGCCGGCAACGCGAATGCGCGCCGGGAGACTTCCGGTGTCTGACCCGCATCACCGCTGAACAGGTGGCGGGAGCGGCGGAACGAGCGATCGTGTCGATTGGCAGTAACAGGGGAGCGGCGCGGGTCCTTTGGGCCCGTGAGGCGAGCCTGGAAGGCTCGCCCCGCACACGAGAGGGAGCATGACCACTGCAGCGATGAGCGTCACGCATCCGCGGACGGCGCACGGGCTCGAGCGCGCGACCCTCGTGCTGTTGCTCTGCTTCGTGGCGTCGCTGCAGATTTCGATTGCCGCCGCGAACATCCTGCTCGCGCTGATGCTGGTGTGCTGGACGGCCCAGCTCGTGCAGGATCGAACGGTCCCGGCGGTCCCCTATTTCTTCTGGCCGCTCGTCGCGTACGCCGCGGTTACGGTGGCGATATCGGCCTTCTCGCTGGAGCCGGCGACGAGCATCCTCGACGACAAGCAACTGGTGTTGTTCGTGATCGTGCCTGCCGTCTATCAAATCGCCCGCGGCGAACGCGCATCGCTCGTCGTCGACGTCATCGTCTCGATCGGCGCCGCGAGCGCCGCCTACGGCATCATCCAGTACGGTCTGCTGCACTACGACAATCTCGGCCGCCGCCCCGAAGGCGCCATGTCGCATTACATGACCTACTCGGGACTGCTGATGCTCGTCATCTGCGCAGCGGCTGCCCGTCTCATCTTCGGCCGGCAGGGCCGCACCTGGCCGGCGCTGGTGATGCCCGCGCTGGTCGTCGCCCTCGCGCTGACGCTTGGGCGCAGCGCCTGGATCGGCGCGTCGGTCGCCATCGCGTTGTTGTTGGCCTTGAAGGATCTCCGGCTCACAATCCTGCTGCCGCTGTTCGTCGCGGTGCTGTTTGCCGTCGCACCGGGGACGGTCACCAAGCGCGTGATGTCGATCTTCGACGTGCAGGAGCCGACCAATCAGGACCGTCTCGCGATGATCGAAATGGGAGCGCGGATGGTCAACGACCACCCACTTACCGGTGTCGGTCCGAACATGGTTCCGCGCGTCTACGCACAGTACCGTCCGGATTACGCGATCAACCCGATCAATCCACACCTGCACAACGTGCCGCTCCAGATTGCCGCGGAGCGGGGGCTGCCGGCGCTTGGCGTCTGGCTATGGTTCATCTTCTCGCTGGTGCTGGCGCAATTCAGGTTGTTTCGACGGCAACGCGACAAGGTGCCGGCGGCGGCGGCGCTGGCCGCGGTGTTCGCCATGCTCGGTGCGGGACTGTTCGAATACAACTTTGGCGACTCCGAGTTCCTGATGCTCTTCCTCGTGCTCGTGACGCTGCCGTTTGCGGCCGCTCGCGGCGATGATGAATCTGCTGCCGCTCGCGCCTGAGCGCGCGTCGCGTCTCGTCTCCTCGTTCTCCAAGGCGCAGGTGCTCGTCATCGGGGACGCGATGCTCGATACCTTTCTCATTGGCCGTGTCACCCGCATTTCACCGGAAGCGCCCGTGGCCGTGGTCGCCTTCGAGCGACAGACGCACCGCATCGGGGGCGCCGCCAACGTCGCGCACAACATTACGGCGCTCGGTGGTCACGCGACCCTCATCGCCGTCATTGGCCAGGACGACAACGGCAAGACGCTGACACGCGGGTGCCGCGAGGCCGGCATCGAGGCGGGCTGTCTGGCCGCTGACTCCGATCGCGTCACCACGACGAAGGTGCGCATCGTGACCGAGCGGAATCAGCAGGTGGCGCGGGTGGATTACGAGAACGACGCAGATATTTCCGGTGACACGGAACGCGGCATTATCGCGTCGATCCGCCAGAACGGAGCGGATGCCTCCGCAATCGTCGTCTCGGACTATCTGAAAGGCTGCATTACCAAACGCGTGATCGCGGCCGCCGTTGAACTTGCCGCCGAGCGGCAGGTCCCGTTGCTGGTCGATCCGAAGATTCCGCACCTCGACGACTACACCGGTGCGACGGTGATCACACCAAATCACCACGAGGCGGAGGCGGCGACGCACCTGCGTATTCGCTCCTCCGACGAGGCGCGCAGCGCCGCGCGCGCGTTTCGCGACCGCGCACGCTGCGACGCGGTTCTCGTCACGCTCGGCGATCACGGCATGTGGCTGCTCGGACCCGACACCGAGGGACACCTCCCTGCGTCCGCTCGCGAGGTTGCGGACGTCACGGGCGCAGGCGATACCGTCATTGCGACGATGAGTCTCGCGCTCGCGGCGGGAGGGACATTCGCGGAGGCGGCGCAACTGGCCAATGCTGCCGCAGGTCTCGTCGTCGCAAAGTTCGGCGCCGCGACGGTCACACCGGGTGAACTGCTCGGCGGGATGTCGGTGTCAGCAGAACACTAGCCATGTCGGCCCGCACCCGGCACGCGATCGTCGCCGCCCTGGGTCTTGGCGCCGCGCTGATGCTTCTGCTGCACCAACAGGTCGAGCATCTCGACTCGGTGCCCGACCTCGGCGATCCGCTGTTCTCGGTCTGGCGCATTGGGTGGGTGAATCACCAACTGTTCACCGACCCGCGTCATCTGTTCGACGCCAACATCTTCTACCCGGAACGGCTCACGCTGACGCTGTCGGATCCGATCGTGCTCCCGGCATTGATGGGGGCGCCTCTGTTGGCCGCTGGCGTCCATCCGGTCGTTGCCTACAACTTGCTGCTCCTCTCGGCGTTCTGGTTTTCGGGCATCGCGGTGTATCTGCTCGTCGAACGACTCACTGCGTCGGCGCGGGCGGCCTTCATCGCGGGTCTTACCTACGCCTGCTGCGGATATCGGTTCGAGCATTACAGCCATCTCGAACTGCAGATGACGCAGTGGATGCCGCTCGGACTCCTCGCATTGCATCTGTTGATTGGCCGGGATTCGGGATCCGGAAGCCCGAAGTCGGTAGCCGGGAGCCGGGAACGCGGGCAATGGTGGTATGCGCTCGCATTCGCAGCGACGCTCGTGGCGCAGCTCTACTCCTCGATGTACTACGCGGTTTTCTTCGTCGTCTACGCAGCCCTTGTCGGAGTTGGGCTGCTCATCGTGCATCGGCCCTCAATACGGCGACTCGCGCTTCCCGTCGTCGTCTCCGCAGCGATCGCCGCCATCGCAGCAGTCCCACTCGTTCGAGCGTTTGAAGCGGCGGAACCAATCAAGGGTCAACGTTCCGAAGGTGAGGTCCGGTCGTACAGCGCAGTGCCTGACGATTATTTGCGAGTACACCGCGAGAGCCTTCTCTGGCGCAATGTGCTGCATCGGCCAGTGCCCGAACGGACACTGTTTCCTGGAGCCGCGCCGTTCACACTGGCGGTTGTCGGCATGGCGCCGCCGCTTGGCGCTATTCGGCTGATCTACACGGCAGGTCTGCTGCTTTCGTTCGACGGAACGCTCGGGCTCAACGGCGTGTCATATCCATTCTTCTACCGATGGTTGAGTCCGTTTCGCGGGCTGCGCGCACCCGCGCGATTCGGTGCGCTGGTCGCGTTGACGCTGGCGATACTTGCGGGCTTCGGCGCGCAACGCGCGCTAGCTTGGCGGCCTTCGCGCAGATATCAACACACAGCGTTTGCGGTCCTTGTCGCGTTCGTCATGATCGATGCCTGGCCTGCCCTTTCGGTTGGGCCGGTGTGGAAGGAGCCGCCATCGATTTACGACGCGCTGAAGTACACACCCGGCGTCGTGATCGCCGAAATGCCGCTTCTCGACAACGAGACGGCCAACATTCCGTTCATGTACTTTTCGCTCTGGCACTGGACTCGGATGGTGAATGGCTACAGCGGCTTTATCCCGAACTCATACGCGGAATTCCGCAAGGGAATGGTGTTCTTTCCCGACGCGTCGAGCATCGCGACGCTTCGGGGGCGGGGAGTGACATACGTCAGCGTGAACTGCGGGCTGCACTATCCGGGCTGTCACGAATTGATCGACGCCATGCGCAAAGACACACGCCTGCGGCTTGCCGCCGATACGCAGTGGAATGAAGACACCGTGCAGCTCTACGAAGTGCTCGCGCCTTAGCCTTCACCCAATAGCTCGCTATGGGCGCGAGCACGCTCTCGATCGATCTGCTCGGAGGTCGCTCCCAGGGTGTCGAGGATGTCCTCGATGAGAGCGAGGGCGACCTCTCCTTCCGCGGAATAGACACGATCTGCGCCAGCCGCTTTCAACACCGGCAGATCGCGCAAATATGGGGCCCGCGCCAGGACACGAATATCAGAGTTCAATCCGCGAGCCATACGGATGACCTCGTCGCTATCCGTCATGCCAGCCGATGACAGGATCAAGGTGCTGGCGTGAGCGACCCCTGCTGCCTCCATCGTTTCCCGACGCGTCGCGTCTCCATAAATCGCATCGACGCCTTCATCTTTGAGTGCTCTCACTGCGGCGATATTCAACTCAATCACCGTCGGCACAATGTCATTGTCACGAAGGAGTCGCACGACTGTCCGTCCTGTTGGCCCATAGCCGATGACCACCGCGCGATGGCTCGCGTCCGCGGTGGGCTGCGGGGCTGCACCGCTGAGATCGGACGGGATTTGTTCGCGATTCAGGATGGCCCATAGGCGTGGCCGTGCCTTGAGCGAACGCTCGAGGGGTCGAATCGTCCTGTACGCGATCGGATTCAGCACGATCGAAGTGATCGACGTGGCAACGAGCGCATTGGTGGCGTCGGTTGAAAGGACGCCCAGATCCCGGCCGACCGTCGCGAGCATGAAGGAAAACTCGCCAATCTGCGCGAGGGCCACGCCGACCGTCAATGCCGCCCTGAATTGATACTTCATCGCCCAGACCAGCACAAAGGCGACGAGTGGCTTACCAACGAGCACCACACCCAGCGCACCGACAGTCATGCCGGGATACGCCATCAGAGCACCCGGGTCGAACAACATGCCGACGGAAACGAAGAACAGCACAGCGAACGCGTCCCGCATCGGCAGCGCCTCAGATGCGGCCCGAAAGCTGTAATCCGAGCGGCCCACGATCATCCCCGCGAGAAACGCCCCGAGCGCCATCGACACGTTGAAGATCAACGACGAAGCGACGGCGATGCCGAGCGCCGTCACTAGAACTGTCAGCGTGAACAGTTCTCGGGATCGCGTGGCTGCGACGTGGTCAAGTGCGCGGGGAATGACTCGGGTTCCGACGAATGCGGTGAACGCAACGAGCGCGGTGACTTTCACGCCGGTCATCGCGAGATCGACCCACAACGGCGTCGTGCTCGTAGCTTTCCCCAATAGCGCCGGCAGCGCGACCAGGGCGGCGACCGTGAACAGATCCTCGACCACCAACCAGCCGACGGCGATATGCCCTGCCTGCGTGTGCAAGTCGTTGTTGTCGGAGAGGATCCGGACGAGCACCACGGTACTCGCGACCGATAACGCCAGACCGAAAATTACACCCGCGGACCAACTCCATCCTGCAGCGTGAGCGAGCACCGCCCCGAGTGCGGTCGCCACCGCGCTCTGTGCGACGGCACCAGGAATGGCGACACGGCGCACGGCCAGCAGTTCGTCGATGTGGAACTGCAGACCGACGCCGAACATCAGCAGGATGACGCCGATTTCCGCCAACTCTTCGGCCAACGCCATGTCAGCAACGAAGCCGGGCGTATGAGGACCGACGATCGTACCCGCGAGCAGGTAGCCGACGATCGGCGAAAGACCGAGCCGGTGTGTGATGTAGCCGAGAACCAGGGCAGCCCCCAGGCCTCCGGTGAGTGTCAGGATGAGGGTGTATTCGTGCACGACTCAGTGCCGGAAGTGCCTGCGTCCGGTGAACACCATCGCAAGCCCGCGTTCGTCCGCCGCTGCGATCACGTCCTGATCGCGGACCGATCCGCCGGGCTGCACGACCGCGGTTGCTCCTGCATCGGCGACGACATCGAGGCCATCGCGGAACGGAAAGAACGCATCCGACGCGGCGACCGAGCCTCTCAGCGCATCCGGACTACCTGCTTCCGCCTTCATGCGCGCGACCCTGGCGGCGTCGACGCGGCTCATCTGCCCCGCTCCGATCGCCAACGTTCGATCGGCGGCCGTAAAGATGATCGTGTTGGATTTGACGTGTGCGCAGATGCGCCAGGCAAACCGGAGCGCCCGCCATTCCTCCGCTGTCGGTTGACGTTTCGTGACGACGCGAAGCTCGTCCGAGGGCCACGGCTGCGACGCTTCGACCACGCGATCGCGTGACTGTAGAAGCACGCCGCCGAGAATGGACCGGAGCTCGCGTCCGGGTTCTTTCGCCACCTGCGTCATGTCGGCGGTGACAACGCGCATGTTTCCTTTGGACGCGAGGATCCGTCGGGCCTCCTCGTCAACGGCCGGCGCGATGACCGCTTCGATGAACGTCGTGACAATCGCCCGCGCCGTCGCGACGTCGACGGGTCGATTGAGGCCGACAATCCCGCCAAAGGCCGCAAGCGCGTCGGCGTCTCGCGCACGAACGTATGCGTCGGCGGCGGCACTGCCGGTTGCGGCTCCGCACGGGTTCGTGTGCTTGATGACGGCCGCCGCGGGTTCGTCGAACTCGAGCACGATGCGCGCCGCCGCGTCGAGATCGAGGAGATTCGTGTACGACAGCTCCTTCCCCTGGAGCACCTCCGCCGCGCCGAGTGCCGACGGCGGATCTTCACCATACCAAGCGGCTTTCTGATGTGGGTTCTCGCCGTACCGTAGATCGCGCAGTTTCCGCAGCGACAGATTCAGCGTCTGCGGAGTCAGATGTGGCGGGACCCGCCCTCCAGGGACACGTCGGAAACCGTTCTCGGCAGCGGTCACGGTCGCAAGCTCGGATGCAATCGCCGTGTCGTAGGCACCCGTATGGGCGAACGCCTTCCGTGCGAGGTCGAATCGGAAGTCGGCCGTCGGCCCAGTCGGACGATCGACCTGCTCCAGCACCGCACCGTAGTCGTCGGGCGAAACCACGACGAGGACGTCCTGAAAATTCTTCGCTGCCGCACGCACGAGGCTCGGTCCGCCGATGTCAATCTCTTCAATCAGTGCGTCAAACGGCGTGTCCGGATTCGATGCCGCTTTCACAAACGGATACAGGTTGACGACGACGACATCAATCAACGTGATGCCGTGGGCAGACGCCGCGGCCACGTCGTCTGCCCGGCTGCGGCGCGCCAGAATGCCTCCGTGCACCAGCGGATGGAGGGTTTTCACGCGACCGTCCATCATTTCGGGGAACCCGGTGACCTCGGATATGCCGACGACGGCAAGACCGGCCTGTTGCAGGGTTCGGGCGGTCCCGCCGGTCGATACCAGCTCGAAACCACGGCGGGCAAGTCCGCGGGCAAAGTCGATCAGGCCGGTTTTGTCGGAAACACTGATTAAGGCTCGTGGCATGGGTCCACTATCCGAGTCGGAGGACGGTGATGCCCCGACACACGCGTCGGCAGTGCTGATGTGAGTCGGGCCATCACCGTCCTCCGACTCGGGACTGCGCAGGATTTCAAGGGAGTACCGGAGGCATCATGTTGAAAACTCGATGGTTCCGGCCTCAGACTCTTGACAGCGATGTGACAGATGCTTAGGATAGCGCTGCGTTGAGGGGCGTTCCCAAGACGTAGCAGTCGAGGCCGCGCTAGCACTCGCGGTCTTTTTTTGTGCCCGGAAGCTCATGTGGGGTTTTCGGCGATAGGGAAGAGAACGATGCGTATTACAGGTAAGGTCAAGTGGTTCAACAACGCCAAGGGCTACGGTTTCATTGAACGCGAGGGCGGCAGCGACGTCTTCGTCCATTACTCCGCGATCAGTGGCAACGGCTTCCGGTCCCTGGAAGAGGGTCAGGCGGTCGAATTCGAGATCGTTGACGGCCCGAAGGGTCCGCAGGCAGGGAACGTCACCAAAGCCTAGAACCACGTTATGACC
>DASTZI010000375.1:0-38492 GCA_035764385.1 Vicinamibacterales bacterium | reverse complement strand
ACGACGGCCTTCCGGGCCTGCGATCGTCACGATGGCGTCCAACGCCACGAGCGTCGGACCGCTGTCCATGGACGGAACGGCCGTGACCAGATTGCCTCCCAGCGTCCCAAGATTGCGGGTCTGCACGGCGCCGATGGTGTGCGCCGCATCGACCAAGGCGGGAAAAAGATCCCGGATAACCGGCGACCGCATGATTTCGGTGTGGGTGACCAGCGCACCGATGCGCAATCCCTGTTCTGTCGTTTCGATGCCCCGCAGGTCGTCCGCCCTGGAAATATCAACGACGACTTTCGGTGCGTGGCTGGCGCTGGCGAATTTCAGGTCGGCGAGCAGGTCGGTGCCGCCGGCCAGGACCTTCACGGCGGGGCCATGCTGCGCCAGCAGCGCGAGCGCCTCGCTGGAGTCCTTCGCGGCGTAGAAGTCGAATGCTCTCATTCCGTTGCGGTCCTCGGGTGGCTGGGAATCCCTCAGGTGCGGGAAATTCGGATTATATCGAAGGTTTCAGGTACCGGGTGATACCTACCTTCTGCCGCGCGATTTCGGCAGCATGGGCGCCGCCGCCTTCGCATCGTCCATCGGCAGTTGGAACCGCCGTTTACCGTCATAGGAGTGGAGGGCGGCCGCCACCGCGCCCGCCGTGGCGACGCAGCCGATTTCGCCGACACCCTTCGCCCCGTAGCCGCCGACCTCGTCGGGGACCTCGATGAGGATGATGTCCACCGGCGGCATGTGCTTGGCGGGAACCAGGCCGAAATCGCGCATCTTCAGCGAATGCGGACGACCGTTCGTCGCTGGGAAATTTTCTGACAGGGCATAGCCGAGCCCCATGTGAACGCCGCCTTCCATCTGCTCGGCGCAGAGACGCGGGTTGATCGCACGACCGACGTCGTGGGCGGCGACAACGCGCGCGAGGTGACCCTCGTCATCGAGGATGACGACCTGCGTGGAGTAGCTGAACGTGAAATGCGTCGTCGGATCCTTCGCCGCTTCGGGGGTACCGGGCTTCGTGGTGAAGCTATACACCACGCTGCCGACGTACTCGCGCCCAGTGAGCTCGCCGAGCGACGATGTCTTCAGATCGTCGGCAAGCTGCCTCGCCGCTTTCTGCGCGGCGGCGCAGCTCAGCGTGGTTGCGCGTGACGCCCACGTCTCGCCGCAAATGGCGCCGAGCTCCTTGTCCCACCGCACGTTCATGATGCTGTCCGGAAGACCCGTCTCCTCGCACACCGCCTGCATCGTCGCGGTGTAAAGGCCCTGACCCATTTCCGTGTAGCCATTCAGAATCTCGATATGCTCGGGATCAATGACGCGAATGACGACGCGTCCTTCCTCGGTGGTGCCGTTGCCGATCCCCGTGCTCTTGATGCCGCAGCTGACACCGGCATATTTCGCATCGCGATAGATGGTCTTGACGGCGTCGAGCGACTCGCGAAGTCCACGCACGCTGTCGCGCATCACCTGACCCGTGGCGAAGCGATCGCCGGGATTCAGGATGTTGCGGGAGCGGATTTCCCACCCGTCGACGCCAACGCGCTCGGCAAGGATGCCCATCACCCCTTCAATGGCGAAGTGAGACTGGTTCGTGCCGAACCCCCGCATGGCACCGCTCGTCGGGTTGTTTGTGTAGACGGCCTTCGACTCGACATCGACGTTCGGCACACGGTAGGGCCCGCACGAGTGGCATGCCGCACGCAGCAGGCATTTGGCGCTCGTGCCCGCGTAGCCACCGGCATCGCCAACGATCCGTGCTTTGACGGCGAGGAGGTGCCCCTCGGCATCCGCACCAACTTTTAGCTTGATCGTCATCGGATGCCGCTTCACGTGATGCTGGGTCGACTGCTCGCGTGTCAGCGTTGTCTTGACCGGACGGCCGAGCAGATACGCGGCGAGTGCAGTCTGAGCCTGAATTGACAGTTCTTCTTTGGCGCCGAAGGCGCCGCCGCTGGCCGCGAGCTGGATTTCAACGTCGGATTCAGGGATGTTGAGTACGCTCGCGATGGTCTTTTGATCGAAGACCGATCCCTGACTCTCGCTGTGCACCTTGATGCCTTCTCCTTGACGGAAGGCTAGACACGATTCGGGCTCGAGGAATGCGATGTCCACGGCCTGCGTCTGATACGTCGCTTCAATGACATGCGCCGCTGTCGCAAACGCCGCTTCAACATCGCCCCGGCCGAACTTCGTGGGTGAATCAAGCACATTGGACGCCGGGCGGAACGTATCGTCCGAGTGGACGCGTGGAGCGTCAGGCTCGAGCGCCTTGAATGGATCGGTAATCGGCTCGAGGACCTCGTAATCGACCTTCACCTTCGCTGCGGCCTGACGCGCGTGGAACTGCGTATCGGCGACAACCATGGCGATGAAATCGCCGACGCAGCACGTCAACTCGCCTGTTGCAACGAAGATCGGAAGATCGGGCACGAAGAGACCGGTCCCGCGCTTACCGGGTACATCCCGAGCCGTGAGGATGCGAACGACACCCAAGCTCTTCGCCGCTTCCTCGGTGTTGATGGCGAGCACCCTCGCTCGCGGATGCTCGGAGAGCACCATCGCGCCGTGAAGCATCCCCGGCATCTGCATGTCGTCGACGTATGGACGCTCGCCGAGCACTTGCGCGATGCCGCCGATGCGCGCATGCGATTCGCCGATGCCATGGCCCTTCGTTGCCGCAGCCTCGAACTCGGGATTTCGATGAAGGCCGAACTCCTCGCCAAAGTACGAATGTCGCCGCGGCTCGCTCGGTAACGTGCCGCCATTGCGCAGCGCCTCGCCGGCGGTCTGAATCGCGTCGATGATGCGCCCGTATCCGGTGCAGCGGCAGATGTGTCCATCAAGCGCCTTCCGAATCGCCTCGCGATCGTCGCTCTTCCCCTGTTCGATGAGATGCGCGGCGCGAATGACGATGCCCGGGATACAGAAGCCACACTGCACGCCGCCTTCGAGCACGAACGCTTCGCTGATGATTTGCCTGGTTCGCTCGGGAAGCCCGTCGACGGTCTGGATGTCGTGGCCGGCCATCTGCTCCGGTTTTCGCAGACACGACAGCGCGGGCTTGCCGTCGATCATGACGAGGCAGCAGCCGCATGCGCCTTCGGGCGCACACCCGTTCTTGCACGAGGTAATGCCGCATTCTTCGCGCAGCACCTCCAGCAGATGCATTCCGGGTTCGTAGCGGGCTTCGGTTTCCTTGTCGTTCAGCTTGAAGGTTATCCGGGGCATTGAGATCGATTCTTAACCGGAAAGGGATGGCTGTGAAGTACTTCGGGCGTGTAAGATGATCGGCTGCTACAGCTTGCACCAGGGCGGACGGGACGCGCACCAAGGCGGACCTGAAGGTCCGCCTCTACGGGGAGGAAACATGCAGGAACCTTGGAAGACGGACAAGTGGTACACGAGCCTGTGGAACCACCTGCCCGAGGCCCGGAAGAACACCCGATTCCAGAAAAATCTCAAGATTCACGACGTTACGCTGCGCGATGGCGAGCAGCAAACGGCCGTCGTCTTCCGGCGTGAAGAAAAGGTCGCCATAGCCAAAAAGCTCGACGCGATGGGGATCCACCGCATTGAGGCCGGCATGCCGGCCGTCTCGGAGCAGGACAAGGCGGCCATCTCAGACATCGCGGCGCTCGGGCTGAAGGCCGAAGTCTTTGCGTTTGCCCGCTGTATTCCTGATGAGATTAAGGTCGTCAAGGGCTGTGGCGTCAAGGGCGTGGTCGTCGAGATTCCGGCGAGCGACCACATGATCCAGCACGCGTACGGCTGGTCGTTCGATCGCGCGATGAAGTCGTCCATCGATACGACGCTCGCGGCAAAGGAAGCCGGCCTTTATACCGTCTTCTTTACCATCGATGCGACGCGCACCGAGCTGAACCGTTTCCTGGACATCGTCTCGAAGGTCGCCACGGAAGGCCACATGGATGCGCTGACGATCGCCGACACGATGGGTGTCGTCACCCCCGAGGCGATCTCGGTCGTCATCCCGAAGGTCATCGATCGCCTCAAGAAGCCCGTCGAGATTCACTGCCACCAGGACTTCGGTCTCGGCGTCGCCAATACCGTCGCAGCGCTGCAGGCGGGCGCGTCGGTCGCGCACACGACCATCACGGGCCTCGGCGAACGCGCCGGCAACGTGCCGATGGAGGACGTCGTCCTTTCGCTCCTCTGCCTCCACGACGTGAACGTCGGGATCAACACGGAGAAGTTCGTCGAGACGTCGAAGTTCGTCATGGATCTCGCGAAGGTACAGCAGCCACCAAACCGGCCAATCGTCGGCGACAAGCTGTACGAAGTGGAGTCAGGCATCATCGCCGGCTGGGTGCGCCTGTGCCGCGCCGAGCATCCGCTCGAGTACGTGCCGTTCGCGCCGGAGCTGGTCGGACAGAAGCCGGTGAACATCGTCCTCGGCAAGAACAGCGGACCGCCGTCGATCGAAGAGTGGGCGGAAAAGACCGGCATCAAGATCACCGACGAAGAGCGCATGGCCCTGCTGCTGGCGGTGAAGGCGAAGTCGTTCGAGAAGAAGGATCTGCTGACCGCCGAAGAGTTCAAGGAGATCGTCGGACGCGTGCTCAAGACCAACGCGGCGCTGGCTTAGGGAAATCCCAGGACCCAAATCCCAAAACCCAAATCCCAACTCCGAGAAAACTCGGGGTTGGGATTTTTCGTTGATGCTCCCACTTTCGGCAACGGCCTTTTTCGCGTCGGGATTCGCAGCGCTGCTCTATCAGGTGATCTGGCAGCGGCTGCTCGTGCTGTTCTCCGGCGCTGATCTCTACTCCGTCACCATCATCGTCGCCTCGTTCATGGGAGGCATGGGCGTCGGCCATCTGGTGGGCGGGCACGTGGCCGACCGCGTCTCGCCTCGCACGTCCCTATTCTGTTTTGCGGGCGCTGAGCTCGCTATTGCGCTCTTCGGGTTCTTCAGCCGCGCGCTGTACTACGACTTCCTATACAACCGGTTAGGTGCGGCGGAGATTCCGGCGCCGGCGCTTGCGCTTCTGCTGTTCATGAGCCTGCTCGTGCCGACGTTTTTCATGGGGGCGTCGCTGCCGCTGCTCTCACGAGCGCTTGCGTCGCGGCTCGAGCGCGCCGCTTCGGTCATCGGCATCTTGTACGGCGTGAACACGCTCGGCGCCGCAGCAGGCGCCCTGGTATCTACCTGGGTCCTGCTGCCACGACTTGGTCTCGACGGCAGCATTCGCGTCGGAGTGCTCTTCAATGTCCTCTGCGCGCTTATCGTCCTGCCGGCTATCGCCTGGTTCCGTCCCGGTTTCACCCCGGAGGTGCCGGCTGATCGCGAACCTCGGTGGGGTCCGCCTTTAGGCGGACCTTCTTCAGGCGGACCTTCAGAAGTGAGCTTTCCTTTCTGGATTTGGGCCTGCATCTTCGCGACCTCGGGACTGCTGGCGCTCGCGCTCGAAATCGTCTGGTTTCGCGTACTCGCCGTGACGATGAAGGGGACGGCGTTTACGTTTGGCACATTGCTCGGTGTGTACCTGACCGGTCTCGGCGCGGGGGCGCTGATCGGGAGCGCCCTGGCTCCGCGGCTGCGGAGGCCTGCGGTCGCCTTCCTCGTGCTGCAGGCCGCAATCGGCGCGGTCGCTATGTTCCTGCTGACCGCGTTCATTCGGTTCGCTGACAACGTTGCTCCGCTGTGGGCGTACCTCGGGTCGTACGAGCCGCTCGACATCCGGGCTGCCGTTGGAGGAAACGACGCCGCATCTCTGCGGATATTCCTCGCGCTGTATGTCGCGATCCCTGCCGCGCTGGTGCTGCCACCGACCCTGCTGATGGGATTTTCGTTCCCCGTTCTCCAGCGCGTCGTCCAGACAAGCCTCCCCCGCATCGGGCGTCGCGTTGGAGTGCTGCTGCTCGCGAACGTGATCGGCAGCATGATCGGTACGGCGTTAACCGGCTTTCTGCTTCTCGATCGCGTGGGCACGGCCGGAACAATGCGGCTGCTTGCGATTGTCAGCGGCGTATTCGGCGCATTGGCCATCCTGGTTGCACTGCAGTCGCGCGGGGTTCGGCCTCGGCGTCTGCCTGCCATTCCGGCAGCGGTTGTTGGTTCAGCGTTCGTGTTCGTTCCGCTGCTGATGGTGATGCCGCCATCCGGGACGCTGTGGGCCCACTTGCACGGCACGGTCGTCGAGGCGATGGCGTACGCCGAGGACGGGTCAGGGCTCTCCGTCGTCAACTCCGACGGGCGGAACGCGATCCTCTACGCCAACGGCATCGGCCAGGGCTCGATGCCGTACGGTGAGGTTCATACGGCGCTCGGCGCGTTGCCGGCATTCATTCACCCTTCCCCGCGAACTGCCGCCGTCATCGGCCTGGGGTCTGGCGACACGGTTCACGCGGTCGCGGGCCGCCGTGAGATCGCGCGCGTGACGTGCGTGGAAATCATCCGTGGTGAGCTCACCACGCTGAGGGAGTTGCGGCAGCGTTTTCCGTATGGGGGGCTGCTCAATCTGGTTGAGGACGGCCGAATCGAGCAGGTCTTCGGCGACGGCCGCATTCACCTTCGCCGCGGCGGCGTCTACGACGTCATCGAGGCCGACGCGCTGCGGCCGGGCAGCGCCTACTCTGGAGCGCTCTATTCGGACACGTATTTCGCGCTCGTTCGCGAGCATCTCGCACCGAATGGATTGGCGGCAACGTGGGCGCCGACGCAGCGTGTTTACAACACGTTCATCCGGGCATTTCCGTATGTGGTGGGGATGCCCGGCATTCTCATCGGCAGCAACGATCCCATTCAGATCGATCGAGCGGCCATCGAGGCACGTCTCGCCGATGCGGCGACGCGGGAATATTTCGACAGGGCGGGCATCGATATCAGGAAGCTGCTGGCGACGTATCTTGATGCGCCGACGCTGTACACGCCCGCGTATCCACGAGAGCAACTAGTCGACGTGAATACCGATCTCTTTCCGAAAGACGAGTTCGACCTCTCAGCTCGTTGAGGACCGGACAGAAACGCGACGCAGGCACAAAAGCGCGATGCCCAGGCCGAAAAGCACAAACGTTGATGGTTCGGGCACGACCTGCCCGACGACCTGAATCGCCATTCCGGGATTTAAGGAAGAGAGCGTGGACGGATCGACATCCGTCGCGAAGGCTGTCGTGTGTCTCACCGTTTCTGAAGCGCCCACCATTCCAAATCCCGCGACCCCGACGTAATATCGACCTCCATTCTGGAGAAAAATCGGGTCATCCAAAGTTCCCTGAAAGAAGAAATACGGCGTCCCGTCGATGCCATCTCTACCGAACAGCGTTATCGTGTAATCGATCGAAGACCGAAACGCTGCCAATTCGTGACGCGGTAACTGCGGAAAGGGCGGCGGCAGAATTGTGCTGTCCCAAATCCCGACCGCTTCCGTGTCTTCCCCCCACAAATCGATCTCCTCGATCAGTGAGTTCGCTGGTAAGTCGATGGGAACATAGTTCGGACCCCGCCATACGATCGGAAACCCGGGCCCACCACCAAAACACGCGAGGGGTGGTGTTGATCCAAAACACGGAAACTGCTCTGCGATGAAAAGGATTTGACTTGCTGTGGCCGACCCGGTCGTGACGATGTTGATCGAAACGGTCACGAATGCGATAAGGAACACACGACGCATACGAGGCCTCCTTCGAAATACAGGTGGTGAGGCACCGGCGAGTGTACGTCTCGGCGTCGTGTAGGCGAGACGGAGGCGACCGCGAAACCGTGCAAAGTCAACCTCACCTATATTCGAGGTCCCGTTGGCGGGTCAGAACACGTATCGCAACCCCCACTGCATTTGACGCGCGTCCCTGGCAGCGGTCCGCAGAAGAAATGCGGGGGCAATGATGCTGGCGCCCGCATTCGGAGGATTGCCGAGCGGCGGTCTGAAGTTCACGTGATTGGTCACGTTGAACCCTTCCATGAAGATTTCCACTCGCCGGTTGCCTCCCGCGTGCACGGCTTTGGTCACGCGCACGTCTACGGAACGGTACGGATTGAGTTTCAGCAGCGAGTCGTTGATCGACGGCAGATTGCGAGACGCGCGGAACGCATTGATTGCGGCCAGCGTTTCCGCGACTCGCTCCCGGCCGACGGTAATCGGTATGCCGGCAGGCAGATCGCCCGTGATGATGGTGTCGCCATCCAGATCGACGCCCGATTGCACCTTGATGGGCGATCCGCTGATCAGTCGTGCGACGCCGCTCAGCTCAATGGACCACGGCATCGTGAGTGTCCCCGCAATCGTGAGGTTGTGTCGCTGATCCGACGGGTTGTATCCGCGCTCGTGGGGAGTTCGTTGTGTGCCCCGTGTCGTAAGGAAGAAGTCGACGCCGTCGAGGTAACTGCGCGACAGGGTATAGGAGGCGTGCACGGTCGCCCGGGATCCGAACTGCGTGCGAAACTGCGATTCGAGCGCGTCATACCAGCTTCGACTGTAGTTCTCCAGCGTGAGCACCTGACCAAACTGCTGAACCGGACGTGGATTCGCCGGTCCGCTGGGCGGGAGGTTCCGATCGGTCAACCCGACCTGATGGTCGGCGTACGAATGCACATAGTCGACGTCGAGTGCGCTGACGTCGTTGATCTGCCACCCGACGCCAGCGGTCGTATTGAGCGCGTATGGCAGCACGAATTCATCGGGAATCAACGTCCCAACCTGACGTGGCGTGGTTGACGCAAACACCTGGTCAAGTGTGCGACCGCCCAGAACGGCGCTGACGTCGGGGAAAGATCCCATTCGCGCAGCATCCGTTGTGCGAATCACGCTGCTCGCGAACTGATTCATGGACCGAAGCGGGTACCACGGGCGGTTCCGCGTGACGTACATCCCCCATCCGCCGCGCAGGACGAGCCGGCCGTCACCTCGCGCATCCCACGTCCCGCCGACCCGCGGCTGAAGGTTGTTGGTGTCCGTTCCCCTGTCCGCACGCACAAACTGATCGAGACCCGACCAGAGCGGATCGGCGAGGAGTTGCCGGTAGAAACCGTTGAGGCGAAGGTTGAAGTCGACGTCGTAGCGGAGGCCGAGATTCAGCGTCAGGCGGCGGCTGATTCGCCAGTCGTCCTGGACAAATGCGGCGGCCTCGCGCGATCGGTACGTCACCACAGTGGCCTTCTGTTGACTGAATGCGATCGGCCACGTGCTCCGGTTATTCACGTCAAACGGAGCATCCGTCTGAAACTCCCATAATCCGTATTCAAGGACGTGAGAGTCGTTGTCCTGCGTCCCGACGGATGCCTCTCCGCCGAATTTGAAGTCATGGCGCGCGGTGTGGTGATACAGCACATCGACAAATGTCGCCTTCGTCTGTGGAAGCACTTGCGCGTCGTTATTCGTCTGGCCGATAGTTCCTGATGGCCTACGGATACCGACATCCGTGCTGCGCGGCGTCGTGCCCAGCGTGTGATTGAGGACGTGAATCCGAAACGCGTTCGCCGTGGTTTGCCGCGGTGTCCACATGTGCTCGAACACCAGACTGTGCGACCGGTTGCGAATATCCACTTGACTGGTATCCGAAGACACCGTCTCGCCCGAGCGCAGGGATTCCTGCCGATCGAACCCGTACCGCAGCGCAAATCCGTGAGTCGGGCTCATTCGATGATCCAGTCGGAGGATCCCAGTGTGATTGTCCGTGGTCGCCGGAAATATGCCGTTGTTGTCGCGCGCAAACGGATTGGCGGGCGGCAAGGCGATGATTCGAACGGTATCGACCCGATCGCGCTCGTACGTGCCGAAGAAGTGCGTCCGATCGCGCACGAGCGGCCCGCCGACCGACGCACCCAACCGGTACTCGCTGAACGGTGGCTTGTCTGATGCAAAGAAGTTGCGGGCATTGAGAGCCCTGTCGCGCCCGAAGTAGAACGCTGTCCCACTCAGCTGATTGGTACCGGAGCGAGTGGCAACGGTGACGACAGCATTGAGCGCGTGGCCGTACTGCGCGTCGAACTGGTTGCGAAAGACTTTGAACTCCTGCACCGCATCCTGACCGACATTGATCGTCGGACTCCCCCATTGCGCATCGTCAATATCGCCGCCGTCGATGAGGGTGGTATATCCGCTGCGCTGATCCGCGGGGCCGCCGAACTTGGTGACGGCGAACCGTCCGACTGTGCTGGCGATCGGCGCCGACCCGGGCAGCAACTGCGCGAGCACCAGGAAATTGCGGCCGAACACGGGGAGCTCGTCGAGCTCGCTCTTCGTGATAGAGGAGGAGGGTTGCGATCGCCCCGCTTCCACGAGCGGAATCGATGCTCTCACCGAGGTGCGTGATTCAACTCCGGCAATCCGCAGCGTGAAATCGACAACCGGATTCGCGCCGACGAGCAGTGTCATGAGCCGCGTTTCCGGCATGAAGCCAGACCGCTCGACCACGAATTGATAGTCACCAGGCTGCAGCGCGACCGCGCGGTAATCTCCGCGATCCTCGGTCGTCATGACGAGCGTTCGTCCGTTCGCCACGTTTGTGATGGTCACCGTCACACCAGGAAGCACGGCGCCCGTTTCGTCGCTGACGACGCCGCCCACGCTGGCGCCGAACGACTGCCCAAACGATTCGGCTGCCGTCAACAGGCAGATAGCAACGACCGCCGACACGACTGCACGCATCGCTACCTCGCTTCTGGCAGGGCGATCCTCGCCGATCGGCTCCTGTGCAAAACGGTCGTAATATGAGCCTTCGGGGCGCGGAAGTCTTCTGAAAACCGTGGGAATTCCATGGGTTTTCGCGGACCTATCGCATGACGGTCAGATTCGACGAGTTCACGCTTGATGCGGACTTGAGGCGTCTTCGCGCGCCATCCGGCGAGATCCATCTCTCTCCAAAGGCCTTCGACCTGCTGGTCCTGCTCGTCCAGAACCGTTCACGCGTGATGTCGAAAGTCGAGTTGCAGCAACGACTGTGGCCCGACACATTCGTGGTGGACACCAATCTCGCCAGCCTCATCGCGGAGATACGCGACGCGCTGCAGGATGACGCGAAGGAGCCTCGCTTCATTCGGACGGCTCATCGCGTCGGTTATGCGTTTTGTGCGGACGTCGTGGCCACACCGGATGGCGTGTCGTCAGCGATGCCGCCCTCGCTCTGCTGGTTGATCGTGGACGGTCGAAGAGTCCCGCTCCAACCGGGCGAGAACATCCTGGGGAGGGATGTTCACGACGGCATCTCGATCGACTCTCCATCGGTATCTCGACGCCACGCGCGGATCTCTGTGACGCCCGCGGACGCGACGATCGACGATCTTGGAAGCAAGAACGGAACGTACGTCCGCGGTGAGCGGATCGCCGCGCCCGTCCCGTTGCATGACGGAGACGAGGTGCACGTCGGTTCGGTGATGCTTCGGTTTCGCCGGCCGCCCGGACGCCGCTCGACGATGACGCTTATCGTCGACCGGGCCGGCTAGCTCGCGCAGTGGGCCGGCTAGCTCGCGCAGTGGGCCGGCTAGAGCCGGCCGCTACGTACCGGCCCCCACGTACGTAGGGGCCGCCTTCAGGCGGCCCGAGACATCAACGCGACGCGGTCAAATCGCGTTGCCAGTTCAGCACGACGGCGATTCCTCGCGGCGGCGGCTGCTCCGGAGGCGTGCTCACAAGAAATCCCTGGCCGTCGGGGGAGACGTCGTACCCGATCTCGCGTGGCCGCCTGGCGGTATCCGCCGGTTGCAGGTCAAACAGTCTGACGGGAAGACCGGCAGTGAACGTCGACGTGTCTGCGACGGCTACAGACATGACGCTGCCCGAATCCGGCGACACGTAGAACAGTTCCCTGCCGTCGCGTCGCCATCGTGGCGAGATGCCTCCCGCCGTCGAAATCCGCTTCTTGTCACCGACTCCGGTGAATGGCATCACGTAGACCTCTGATGAACCTGATTCATCGGTGACAAACGCGAGCCATCGGTCGTCGGGCGATAGGCGCCCTCCCCATTCCTGAAATCGCGTACGAGCGATCGGCCTGGGCTGAGGTTTTCCATCGGGCGACACGATCCAGAGATCGCGTCCCGTGTCACGACTGTTGTCCTCGACCACGAGCCATCTACCGTCGGAAGACCAGTCGGTTGCCACCTGTGGGCCATTCCGCGAAAACACTACCGCCGCATCTTCCCTTCCGTCGGTGGTCTTCACATACAAATCGTTGGCTCCGGCGCGATCCGAGCTGAACACCACACGTCGGCCATCTCGAGACCAGATCGGGCTGGATTCGTCCGTCACTTCGGTAGTGAATCGACTCGCAACTCGTCGTGACAGATCGAATGACCAGACGTCTGACGTTCCGACGTGCGGGTCCGTCAGGTCCGCAAGGATTCTCTGCCCGTCCGGCGAGATCCGGATGCTGCTGGCAAACGGCTGATGCGCCCAGGGCGTGTCGCTCTTTCGACCTGATCGATCGAGCGAGATCAGATCGGATGCCAGCGTTCCGCCGTAATAGGCGAGGACCCCGCTTTCCGAGACCGCAAAGGAGCCGTTGCCGGTTGTCCGGTAGTAGGCGAGATCTTCGGCAACCTTGACGGCGTCTCCACTCAGAGTCCGCTTGTCGGCGTCGAAGACCTGCGCGAGCAGCGCGCCTTGATCGACGTACAAAAGGTATCCGGGTGGCGAATACAGCACGCGAGACTCGGCACGCATCAGCAGCAGAGGTTCGCCTGCTTCAACCGAACGAACATACACGCTACGCGGCGCTCGCACGCCATGCGCATCGAGGGACGTAGCTGTGTAGATGAAATGCCGGCCATCAGGGAGCCACGCGGGCCACAGGTGGTTGATCTCGCGGCGGCTGCCTTCGAGGGTGGTCACCTGGACCGGCGTTCCGCCGTCGGCGGGGACGCGGAAGATTCCAACATCGGTTTGAGCAAACAGGATCGTCCCGTTGCGGTGCCACGTCGGAACGTCGATGACGGCCGCGGCGCAGATCACACGCGGTGGTCCCCCGGTCATCGCGACTTTCTTCAGTTGACCTTCGCCCGGTGCGAAGAAGCCAACCCACTCACTGTCAGGCGACCAGAACGGCGACTCTGCGCCGTCCACAAGTACCTGAGGAGTCAACGAGTCGAGCGACTGCACCCACAGCCGATCCACGCCTGCCGTCGTCGTCACAAACGCAATCCGGCGCCCGTTTGGAGAAAGCGCGAGACGTGTCGTGATGGGACCGCGAGCGACGGCGCTGCCAGTCGGGACCGGTATCGTGAAGCGAACGACCTCGTCGGGCACTGCGGGAGCCCTTGCCACGAGCAGACCGACGCCGATGAGCGCAACCGCGGCCGCAGCAGCCCAAGTCGCCACTGACCGCGCACGGCGGTGATTCTGTGTTTCGGCGCTGACGACGGCGTCGGAGCCTTTGGCGGCGACCCATTGCAGCTCGGATTTCAAATCACGGGCGCTCTGCCAGCGATCGTCAGGACTCTTTGCAAGGCATCGATCGACGATGTGGTCGAGTGCAGGCGGTAGCAGGCCGACGCCGTTCGGCCGTCGCGCCGAGGAAATCGGCGGCGGCTCGCTCGTCAGGATGGACGCGATGAGACTCGCCTGGCTCTGGCCTTCGAATGCCTTCTTTCCGGTTGCCATCTCGAACAACAGCGTTCCGAAGGCAAAGATGTCGGTCCGCGCGTCGGCCGTCCGTCCTTCCAGCTGCTCCGGCGCCATGTAGTGCAGCGTTCCGACGATGGTCCCTTCGCCGGTGAGCTTTCCGCCAGGCATCGACAACGTCGATTCCGGAGTGGTGACGGCGAAGGCAGGGCCTTGCGCCAGGCCGAAATCGAGGAGTTTGGCCCCATCGGCCGTGAGCATGATGTTGGAAGGCTTGAGATCGCGATGGGTAATCTGCGCGCGGTGCGCATGATCGAGCGCGTCGGCGATTTCAATCGCGTATCGCAGCAGGTTGTTCGCCGGCAACGGACCGCGCGTGAGCCGATCGTCGAGCGTCTCGCCCTCCACATATTCCATGACGAGAAAGGCGACGCCATCCTGCTCGCCAACGTCGAACAACGCGCAGATGTGCGGATGATTCAGTGCGGAGATCAGTCGCGCTTCATGGTGAAACCGCTGCCGCCGGTCGGCTCGCCCGCTGAACTCCTCGGGAAGAAGCTTGATCGCGACGGTCCGGTCCAGACGAACATCGCGGGCGCGATAGATCTGGCCCATGCCACCAGCGCCGAGGATCGAGACGATTTCGTACGGACCAAGCCGGACACCTGGACCGAGCATGACCGGCGCATATCTTACGTCTACAAGTTGTATGGAATGCGAAGACTCGCCTCTTGGCTCACGGATGCGTCTTCAAGAATCTCAGGTAGAACGCCGCGAATACCACGACGATTCCTATATTCACTGTCAACCGTTCCCAGAACCGGTTTCTGAAGAACAGGAAATCGACAGCGACGATGAGGGCGACCATCAGCGCAACGTAGAGTGTGACGGCTGCCCGTATTCCCATTGTCATTCTCCGATCCAGGCGTGAGCGTTCCGCCGAGATCACCCACCGTCGGTACAGTTTAGCTTGCCGGCGGCGTGGCCGCTGGAACAACATCGAACCGTGCCTAAACCGAAGAACACGATTTGCCTCTGGTTCAACAAGGACGCGGAGGATGCAGCGCGTTTCTACGCCGCCACCTTTCCGGACAGTAAAGTGACCGCTGTTCACCACGCGCCCGGTGATTTCCCCGGGGGCAAGAAGGGTGATGCCTTGACGGTGGACTTCACCGTTGTGGGGATTCCGTGCCTTGGTCTCAACGGCGGTCCTGCGTTCAAGCACAGCGAGGCGTTCTCTTTCCAGATCGCAACAGATAGTCAGGAAGAAACGGACCGCTACTGGAACGCGATCGTCGGCAATGGCGGCGAGGAAAGCGCATGCGGCTGGTGCAAGGATCGCTGGGGCCTCTCGTGGCAGATCACGCCGCGCACGCTCACCGACGCGCTTGCGGCGGGTGGCGACGAAGCGAAGCGAGCCTTCGCGGCGATGATGACCATGAAGAAGATCGATGTCGCGGCAATCGATGCCGCGCGAAGGGGCTGACGAGAAGGCCGACCCGCGCTATCGCGCCTGATCGGGACGGCAGGGGGTCGGATCCCAGCCCTGCATGTCAGGAATCTTCTTGAACTGATTGGTCGTCGCGTACGGACCGGTGAGGTACGCCGGATCCGTAATGATCGATGTCACGACCAGCCAGGACGTGCCTTCGGGTTCAGTGAACGTGTCGAAGTACTCCTGCAGCGACGTGTTCTCGCTGTAGGGGACGCCGTTCTTGCGCAGGTAGCCGGCCTTCATCTTCGTCGTCGTCACGCCGAGGTTGCCGTTGGGCCCGGGCGTTCGGCCGGCACGCCCCATGTTCACCCCCGCCCAGTACGCGTTCGAGTAACCCTGCCACGTCGCCTGGAAATTCGACGGAACCGAACCGCCGAAATGCAGCATCCGCGTCTGCGTGCCGGAATCAGTGTCGATCTGCAGCGTGTTGTCGTCGGCCCAGTGGATGTGCAGCCGGCCCGGGATGCGCATGATTGAAGCCGCGCCGTACGAGCGGCATTCGTTGCCGCCGGTGTCCTGCGCCGGCGTCCACGTGCCGGCGAGCCGCCGCGCTTCCGCGTTGACAGGCAGCATCGAGAAATCATTCTTCGGCGGCATCAGCATCCGCAGATGCCAATGCTCCGTCACCACAGCGACCCAGTACCCGGTGAAGTCCTTCGGCGCGCTTGCGCGGGCAGTCGCTGGAGTGCCTGCGCCGCCGCGGCCCTGGGCAACAGGCGTGGTGACGAGTGCTGGTGCGATCAGTAATGAGAGCAGGATCGCGGACCCCAAGGGTCCGCGCCGCACAAACCCTTTGCGCCACAGGTGATAGGCCGCTGACCTGAACGATCCGCGCCGCACGGTTAGGGAACCCTGGAGCACCTATTGGACCCGGCCCTTCCATTCCCAGCCGTCCGCTGGCCGCTTCAGCGTTTCGATCAGGACACGAGGCGCCGCGGAATCCCGCGCCGGCTGACCGGTGACGACGATCTTGTCGCCAGGCTTCAACGACGTTCGCGTGATCGAATACTGCGACAGCTGGCTCACCGAACCCCACTCGAGCGTCCAGCTCTTGGTCGCCCCGTCCTTGTCGGCCACATCAATCTTCATGAACGAATGCGGATTGCGCCAGACGAACTCGGTGACGACACCCTGGATTTCAACCTTCTGCGAGGAGTCGTATTCCGCGGAAAACGAGTGATGCGCGAAGACCTGACGGCCGCCCGCGACGAGCGCCAAGCCGGCAATCAGCATCACAACCGTGCGTTTCATGAAACGTCTCCTTGTATTCCCGGGCCGACCTGAAGGTGGGCCCGTACGTTCTTATATCAGTCGGCAGTGGGCAGGAGGCAGTGGGCAGGCCGGATCCTCAACCTGCGACCTACTGCCACCTGCCTGCTGCCACCTGCCAGCTATTTCTTCAGGCTGTTATACGCAGCCTCGACAAACATATCGGTCGTCCACGCCCCGGTCGTTTTCCCGTACCGTGCGTCGTAATCACGGGTCGGCCGCGCCGCCTTCACCTGCGCCAGGGTCATCCCGTTCTTTATCATGTCCTGAATCCGGTCGCGCACGATGGTGATCATGTCGCGGTAATACACGACGTCCGCATGATCGCTGATGCGCCCATGCGCCGGAATGACCTTGGTTCCGCCTTCGGCGTTATTGCTTGGGACGGCAAACTCGATGAGCTTGTTCAACGCATCGACCTCCGCTTTGATGCTGCCCCCGCTTCTCAGGTCGATCATCGGATAGCCGGTCAGGTCGAACAGATCCCCGGAACTCACCACATCGGATTTTCGAAACAGGACGACGCTGTTGCCGTCGGTCGTGCCAGCGACTTTGGTGATGACCACTGGCTCGTCGTTGAAATACAGCCGTTTCCACGGTGTCGTGAACGTGTTGTCCGGCCACGCTCCTTCCGCCCGCGCCGCGGTCGCGCCCGTTGGAGCCGACATCCGGTTCAACACCACCAGGGTCGAGACGACCGACGCACGGTGCGTATCGATGGCGCCCTGAGGTCCGGCCGTGTAGTCCGGCTCGCGGAACGGAACGATTTCTCCGATTGGTGCAATCTTTTCGTTCCCGCCGGTGTACTCGTCACGATGGTTCGTGTTGATGATGTAACGAAGCGGGCGCCCCTTGGCCAGCGACTGCACGGCTGCTATCACCTTGTCGCTCATCGCCGCCGTCCCGGTGTCCACCAGCATCACACCCTGCTCGCCGGCCTGGACCGTGATGTTCCCGCCGGCGCCGGCAATCATGTAGATGTTGCCCTGCACTGGCAGAATCTCGACCTCGCCCGGAGCTGGGACTTCGAGCTTCGGTGGCCACGCAGCCTGCGCGCGCGCCGGAGCCTGAGCACCTCGCCCTGCTCCACCAGCCCGTCCTTGCGTGTAGACGGGATTACTTGCGAAGCCAAAAAGAAGAATGCCGGCGGCGAGAGCAGCCGGTGCTGTATTTCCCCGTGTCATGATCAATTCCCACCCTCACCCACACCCGTCGCGACCTTCGCTGGCTTGGGCATCGCCTTCATCTTCGCGATGTATTCCGGATACATAGTTTGCGCACCGCCCAGTCGCGGCTCGTACGGCGTGCCGAATCGATCCGTGAGGTCCTTGTTCAGACCCGGAAGCGGGCTCTTGCCAGGAAGGAAGTGCGGCACATGTCCGCGCGCAAGCGCGGTCTCTGTGGCCTCCTCACACGGATACGGCGACATCGGCAGTGCCGGATCGAGTACCCACATCATCGTGCTGCGGATATACGGCTCGGTCATCATCACCGGGTCGTAGACGATCGAGGTGGTCTGCAGGTAGTCGCCCATACGACGATACCGGGTGCGAATCGTCGCCTGATCGCTGTGCATCAGACCTGAGCGGCGTAAATAGGCTTCCTTGAGATGCGTCGTCGTCACGACGAGGACGTCGCCGTCCCACTCGCCGGTCGAGAAACCGCTCCACGTATGAAGCGCGTTTGCCGCCGGACGCGGACGACCATCCATCCAGATGGTGGTCTCCTGCTCCTGTTGATTCAGATGACCGTGATAGGCGGTGACTTTCTGCGTCGCCTGGTCGATATCGGCCCAGATTCTGAGCGCCGAAAGCGGGCCTTCAAGCGAGTAGTCCCAGGCGTGCGGCCGGCAGGCCCACTCGGTGACGTCGAAATCCTCGGGCGACCAACTCTGTAAACGCCAGCGTGCGGCATCGCTGACGGGAACGCCCGCCACATCGCCGGTCATCCCGCTCCCATCCTGATTGCGCGGCAGTGGACGCCAGACACCCTGGAAATCGACCTGCGCGAATGCCGAGTGGCACCACAGCATCATGAGCGTGGCAATCAGGGGCGCGCGGCGTAACATCTTCGACTCCTGCCGAGGGTTATCGGGACAGATCTAGCCGCGCGATTCTACCTGCGCGCAAAGAAGAGAGTCAACGAAACCTTGACAGTTTGAAACTCGAAGTGATAGACAGCGCGCACCTTATGCGCACGCTCCTTCGCTCCGTCGTCTGCCTCCTGCTTGCCAGCGCGTCGGCGCATGCGCAGGCGGTTTCAACCGCGCAAATCAACGGGACCGTGAAGGACAGCGGCGGCCTTCCGCTGCCTGGCGTCACCGTCACGATGACGCAAACCGACACCGGGCTGGTGCGCGACACGATCACCATCGAAACCGGTGCGTACGTCATCACGAACCTGCCCGTTGGCCCTTACAAGCTGGAAGCCTCTCTGCAGGGTTTCCGCACCTACGCGCAGACGGGCATCATCCTGCAGGTCAATTCGAACCCGACGTTGAACGTGACGCTGCAGGTCGGCCAGCTGGCGGAGACAATCACGGTCGAAGGCACGGCGCCACTGGTCGAAACGCGCAACCCTGGCATCGGCCAGGTGATCACCAATGAGCAGGTACTCGAACTGCCGCTGAATGGGCGCCAGCTCACACAGCTGGTGCTGTCGGCTGGAATGGCGACGCCCGCGGGCGGCCTCGGCTCGACGGCGCTGTCGACGCCTCGCAACTATCCATCCGCGCTGATCTCGGTCGCTGGCGGCCTCGCCAACGGGATGAACTACAGCCTCGACGGCGCCAATCACAACGATCCGTACGGCAGCGTCAATCTCCCATTGCCGTTCCCCGACGCGATGCAGGAGTTCAAGGTCGAAACCAACGCGCTGCCCGCGCAGTACGGTTTTCACTCGGCCGCCGCGGTGAATGCCATCACGAAGTCGGGAACCAACGCCGTTCATGGCGATGGGTTCGAGTTCATGCGCGATCACCGCCTGAACGCCAAGAATGCGTTTGCGGCATTGGCCCCGACGGCAAGCGTCGAGACGACGGACTGCACCGCGATCAGTTCGGCGGGACGATCGGCGGGCCGCTCATTGCCAACAAGCTGTTCTACTTCGCCGGATACCAGGGCACGCGCATTGACGTCACGCCCAGCACATTCTTCGCCTTCGTACCGTCGGCGCAGATGCTGACGGGCGATTTCACGGCGATCACGTCACCAGCATGCAACGGTGGACGCACCACCATTCCGCTGCGTGCGCCTTTCGACGCGAACAACCGCGTTTCGCCGGCGGCCTTTTCGCCGGCTGCCGTGAACATCGCGGCGCGACTCCCGAAGACCACGGACCCATGCGGCCGCGTCGAGTTCTCGCGTAAACAGCACAACTTCGAGAATCTCGGGATCGGCCGCGTCGATTACACGATGAGCAGCAAGCACACGGTGTTCACGCGCTACCAGCTGGCGCGCTACGAGGCGCAGCCTGACAACGACCCGAACAACGTGCTCGCTTATTTCTCTTCGCCGATCAACGACACGGTGCACTCCGTTGTCGTCGGCGACACGTACCTGCTGGGAGCAAACTCCGTCAGCTCGTTCAGGTTTGGCTACAACGGCATCGATATCCAAAAGCCATGGGTACGGCAGTTCGATGGACCCGACGTCGGCATCAAGATGGCGAACATGATGCCCGGCTTCCTGCGAGTGACGGTGACCGGCGCGTTCACGCTGGGCAACACCGGTGCGAGCTCATCGAGCACTCCGACCAAGAGTCTGCAGCTGTCGGAAGACTTGAGCGTCATTCGTGGTTCGCACCAGCTCGGATTCGGCGGCAGCTTCATCCGCCAGTCGGTCGACGGCAGCACTTACATCAACACGACCGGTCCGTTCACCTTCAGCGGCGCGACAACGGGACTTGCACTCGCGGACTTCATGGTTGGACGCGCGCAGACGTTCGCACAAGGCAACCGGATCTTCATCAAGGACCGTAGTTCGTATGTCGGCCTCTACGCGCAGGACGCGTGGACCCTTACTCCCAGGCTGACGCTCAACGCCGGGCTTCGCTGGGAACCGTTTCTCCCGTTTGTCGAGGAGAACGGCCAATTCAGCCATTTCGACCTCGCGCAGTGGCAGAGCGGCGTCCGCAGCACGGTTTACAAGAACGCGCCGACGGGCGTGATCTTCTCCGGGGACCCGGGCTATCCGGGCAAGGCGGCGGGCAAGAAGGACGTGTGGGAGTTCGCTCCGCGGGTCTCCGCGGCGTTTGATGTGAACGGCGATGGCAAGATGACGATCCGTTCCGCGTGGGGGCGGTTCTACGATCTGCCGCACCTCTGGATGCTGTTCGGATTCGCGACGGCGCCGCCGCTGGGCAGCACGCTCGTGGTCGCGGGACCACTGCTGGACGACCCGTTCGCGACTGTGCCTGGCGGCAACCCCTTCCCGCTCGTACGCAACGCGGACATGACCTTCCCGCAGTTTGCCAACTGGGTGACGTTCCCGGTCGACATGAAGAAGTGGTACGCCGACCAGTGGAATATCAGCTTCCAGCGGCAACTCGGATCGTCCTGGGCCGCATCGGCCAACTACGTCAGCTCGCGCGGACATCGGCTGCCGGTTGGTGACAACATCAATTCGGCCGTGTTCCAGCCGGGCGCGACGACAGGGAACGTCAACCAGCGTCGCATGCTCTATCTACAGAACCCACAGCAGGGACAGTATTACGGGAACATCATCTCGATCAGTACGGTTGGCACCTCCATCTACGATGCGCTGCTGCTCTCGCTCAATCGCCGCGCTGCCAATGGCCTGTCGCTCACAGGCAACTGGACGCTCTCTAGGTGCACCACCGATCTCATCAACTATGAGCCAGGCATGGCCGGCTACGCGCTGTCGAAGCCGGGCGACGTTGCCTACGACCGCGGCAGCTGCGGCGCTGGCGACCGTAAGCATGTGGTGAACGGCACCGCCGTCTACCAAATCCCAATGTTTGCGAAGGGTGCGGTCGGAGCCATCACCAACAACTGGCAGGTGGCAGGCATCGTCCGCGCCCAGTCAGGTGACCACTTCAACGTCACCACCGGCGCCGACAGCGCACTCACCGGCCAGGCGATGCAGCGCCCGAACCAGATTTCATCGGATGTCTACAAGAAGCAGGGCAACCAGTGGCTGAATCCAGCGGCCTTCCAGGCGCCGGCGCCAGGGACGTATGGCAACGTGCCGATTAACGCGTTTGTCGGACCCGGCGCGTTCAACGTCGACATGGGCGTTACGCGCTCTTTCCACACGGGAAACAGCCGTGAGATCCAGTTCCGGCTCGAATTGTTTAACGTCTTCAACACGGTACAGAAGCTGGACCCGCTTACGCCGCCGAACGCGTACGCGGTGCTGAACAGCTCGAACTTCGGCATGATTACAGCCGCGGCGGATCCGCGGATCGTACAGCTGGCGTTGAAGTACGTCTTCTGAGGAAATCCCAAAACCCAAATCCCAAATCCCAAAACCCAAAGCCCAAATCCAAAAACCCAAATCCAAAAAAAATCCCAACCTTGAACCACGGTTGGGATTTGGATCTTGGGATTTGGGATTTGGGATTTACTTAAAAGTCTCGTCCGGCAGCAGACCCCAGCTCCACTCGGTCGTGTGATTCGCGTCCTTCGGACGACGGAACGTGAGCAGGCGGACGCGGTGGTCTTCGGTGTTCCGCCCAGGGCTTCCGGTGATGACGACGTGATCGCCGGGTTTCAGCGTGTCGCGGTCGACTTTTCCCGCCAGCTGCGCAGGCGCCGCCCATTCGATGACGTAGCGGGTTTTGGTCCCGTCCTTCTCGGTGACATCCACATCCACAAACGAGTGGGGGTTGCGGAGCACGAACTGCACGAGCTCGCCTTCGATGGTGACGGTCTGGTTCTCGATGTAGGTCGCCGCGAATGAATGGTGCGCGAATGTCTGGGCCGCCGCGCCGATGACCAGTAGAGCAAGTGGCGCGACGAAATAACGCTTCATACCAGGGCTCCTCCAGCGGTTTTGGGGCCGGCGAACTATAGCACACGGTTACCGGCCGATTGCCCGGACGGTTCGGAAAATGATATATGCTGCGCGACCCTGACCGCCACGCGAAAGATTCCACCGTTCAGCAAGGAGTCCTTCTGACGATGGGACGAGAAATCCGCCGAATCGTTCCGCTTGTGCTCGGTTTTCTGATCGTCAGCGTGCCCGCATCTGCACAGGTCGATCTCACCGGGTCATGGGCACCTCGACTCTACGAGGACTACATCGAGCGTGGACCTGGATCCGACCTCGGCGATTTCACCGGCATGCCGATGAACGACGAGGCGCGGGCCAAGGCATTGCTCTACACGTCGAATCTGCCATCGACCGTCGAACGCCAGTGCCTGCCACAGGCGCCGTGGGTGTTGCAGTACAGGCCGCGCGGAATATCGATCTGGGCTGAAGAGGATCGTGACGGTCAAGTGATCGCATGGAAGCTCGGAGGCGATTACCTTCGCGACACCGTGACGATTTGGATGGACGGCCGCCCCGAACCGTCGCCGAATTCGCTGGCAACCGGGGCCGGCTTCACGACCGGCAAATGGGAAGGCGACACGCTCACGGCGCGGACGACGCACGTGAAGACCGCGTGGATCCGTCGCGGCAACGGCATTCCTGGCAGCGATCAAAGCACCTACACGACTCACATCACACGTCACGAAAACTTGTTGACGATCGTCACCATTCAGGACGATCCGGTCTATCTCACCGAGCCGCACGTCGTCAGCCGCGTCTGGCAGCTCGATCCGCGTGCGACGCCCGGCAATTACGTCGAGACCAACTGCAACACCGCGAATGAGATTCCGAGGCTCGAGGACACGGGCATCGTTCCGCACTACCTGCCGGAACAGAACCCCGAAGCGGATTTCATGATTCGCACCTATAACCTGCCCAAGGAAGCCGCGTTGGGATATGCGGAGTCGCTCTATCCCGAGTACCGCAAGAAGATCAGGAGCCTCTACACGCCGCCCTCGTCGTGCGGCCGCTACTGCTGCGGGTGGATCGAGCGACAGGGATTGCCGGGTGCGGCGCCGGGCCTTTCCTGCAATGACGGTGGGCTTGGCACGTTACACCCGGCCGTGCGCGGCAAGTCGGACGGCGCCGCGAAATGAACCGCTGCTGGTACATAGGGTCCGGCTTTAGCCGGACCGTCCTGACCGTTGCCTGCCTGATCAGCGCCACCATCGCTCACGCGCAGCAACGGCCCGACGTGTCGGGCAACTTCATGCTGAACGGCGGCAAGACGACGTTCGGGGAATGGCATCTCACCGACGCGGGTGAGCGGCGCTTCAAGGCGTACGACTACAGGAAGGATGATCCGGCGCTGAAGTGCATCGGCACCAGCTGGACGCGCGTCTGGCTCAATCCGAACGTGCTCGTCAAAATTACACAGAACCCGAACGACGTACGCCTGCAATACGAGTGGATGGATATCGATCGCCGCATTCCGCTGGTCGATCCGACGATGGCGCGGGTGAAGCGGTCCGCGCCGATTCCCAACATGCCAGGGCTCGGTACATCGGTCGCGTGGTACGCCGGCGATGCGCTCGTGCTCGAAACGCGCGACGTCGAGCCAGGCTACGTCTCGACGATGCAGGAATGGGCGGGGCTGCCGCAAAGCCGGATGATGCGGACGATCGAGCGGCTGTCGCTGGCAAACCCGAACCTTCTCAGCATTCAGATCACGCACGTCGATCCGGCAAACTACCGAGAGCCGCTGCCGGTGACCATCACATATCCACGTTCCAAGTTCGAACTGATGCACTATGGCTGCGATCCCAAAGATGCCCAGGTCACTGAACCCAACAAGTAGCCTCGCGCCGCTCGCGCTTGTCGTCGCGATGCTCGCGTTCGCAAGCGCCGCCCTCGCTCACCACTCGGTGCCTGTGAACTTCGATCAGTCCAAAGAGATTACGATTTCGGGGGTACTCACCGAGGCGAAATGGATCAACCCGCACTCGCGATTCCGCATTGACGTCACACAGGACGACGGCAAGACGGTCGAGTGGCTCGTGGAGATGGGGGCGGTCAACACCATGCGGCGAGCCGGTTTCGAGATCGAGAAATTCGTCGTCGGCGACACGCTGACGATCATCGGCTGGCCGAGCCGCGGACGTGATCGATCGATGCTGCTGCGGACTGCGGTCCTCAAAGACGGAACGCGCCTGACACCTTAGGCGCTAAGACTCCTGTTCGCTTTCGGTATGTGATTCGTTTCAGACATTGACACGGCGAGTCGCCGTGAACAGGATCCGCTCGTCGTGCGGCCTGGGAGGTGTCCACGATGCGCTCCAACGGTCTCCTGATTGTCGCCCTCGTCGTGTTCGCAGCAGGAGGGGCGAGATTTATCCCCTCTTTGGTCACCGGTCCCGCCGCTCAGCCACCGTCATCGTCTACGACGCAGTCCAGTAATTCGGCATCGATCGCGCCGCCAACGCCTCACGACAGTGCCCACCCTGACGCCCTTTCGCTGCTGGCGGACTACCTGGATGTGAACGTCTCATCAACGACCGACCCGTTGGCCACGTTGAAGGAACGTGCACGCGACAAAGCAGACGTCACGTTCCTGACCGTCACCGTTCCCGATGCGGTCGATTCCTATGTGAAATGGGAGTTCGACAACATGGTCCAGGCGGTACAGTTCGCGGCCGGTCGTCTCGGGTTCGTGCTCGATCGTTTTTATCTTCCCGACTGGGATCCACTCACGGATCTTGAAAACGGTCGCACGCTCGGTCGTCTCCATGAGCAATATCCGGGAGTGATTCTGTTCCGACGAGACAGCCGCGCCAGCGGCACAACGGCGGGCAAGAGTGAGGTCCTTGTCACGTTCCTGGTGGCTGAGACGCCGACGTCCGGAGTCCACAAGGTGGCCTTGCTCCAGGCGCTGCGCCTGGCTCACAGCTGGGATTCGTCGAAGCCGCTGAAACTTGTGGCGCCGGTGTATTCGGGGTCGCGCGAGTCGATTCGCACCGTGTTCGCGGATCTTCGCAGCGAGTTGACGGCTCCCCAGGGAACCGAGCCCCAGTTCCAGCTTGTTTCGGGCGGCGCAACCCGATCCGATAACAAGGATTTTTTCAAAGCATCACCCGGCGTCACATTCACCGCGGCGGTGCATCCGGATGATCAACTCGAGCAGGCACTGAAGGAATTCGTCGCCCAGCGAATTCCCCGATTGCGCGGTGCAAGCCGGATCGCGCTATTCCGCGAATCGAACACCGGGTGGGGCGCCAGCGCGACCGAGGCGGAGTTTCGGTGGGACGCGGACACACAAGTGCTCGACATCCCGTTTCCTCTCCACATATCCCGGCTGCCGAGCGCGGCCGATCCGCGCCGTCAGTCAGCAACGATCGGTCAGTCATTCCTGCCATTACCGCTAACCGGCGAACGGGGAGCCACCGATCAACTCCCTGTCACCGCGCCGGAGACGACGCTGCCGTCGATGGAAATCGTCATGGCACAGCTGCTGAACACGATCAAGCGCGAGCGGGTGGCGGTCGCCGGCCTGCTCGCCACCGATGCGCGCGATCGCCTGTTCCTGGCGCAGCAGTTGAGTACCAAGGCGCCTGACCTCACGCTCTTCACGCTCGAGTCCGACTTGCTTTACGCCCACCCGACGTACGGATCGGACCTGCGCGGCATGCTCACGGTGTCGACGTACCCACTTTTCAGCGCCACTCAGCTCTGGGCCGATCCGCGGGGAAAGAACGTCACCCGACTGCAGTTCCGGAGCACAAGTGCACAAGGCATCTACAACGCGGTGTTGATGCAGCTCGACCAGAAGGCCGGTAGCGTCGACCTGCTCGACTATCGCGACCCGTTCAACCACAACTCGGCCCGTCCACCCGTCTGGATCAGCGTCGTCGGCCGAAGCGGCGTGTGGCCGCTCGGCCGTCTGGAGGTGCCGGATGACAATGGTTATCTAGCGACAGTCGATCGCCCGCAGTCCGATGACGACCGACAGACGATTCAACTGATCCGCCCGACCGTTCCTTTCGCAGTCGGCGCCCTGGCAGCTCTCGCGTGGATCTGTGCGCTGCCGCTGACGTTTCTGAGCGTCCCCGCAACGCGCTGGATCCTCAAGACCGGTGGCGCGAGGTCGCGGTTGTTGACCGCTCCAATTCTCTGGTTGGCTCATGTGGCGCCGCACGGCTCCCCCTTCCGCCACTGCGACTTCTCCGTCACACATGGACGACGTCGCTATCTCATCGCGCTGTTTGGCGCAGGGGCACTGTTGGCGATCGTGATGACGGCAGCGGCCTGGGCGTGGCTTGGAGTTGAGCGCCAGGCTGGATGGGCCACGCACATTCTCGTCGTCTCGCTCATCGCGACAAGTGCGGCCGCGCTGATTCTGAACGTCGTCGCAATGGTTCACGCCGCGGACAAGTCATGGTTGGCGAACCGCCGCACGGCGGCCAGGACCCTCGTCGCGAAGACGCGTGCCAACAAGAGTGTTGTCGTCTATCGAGTGTTCGTGGGTGGCGCGGCCCTGATCGCGTTTGGCGCGACCATCGCCTACGCCCATTCGATCGCGACTCTGGAATCGCCAGACGCGACGCTCTGGCTCACGCGGATGGTACAGCCCTCCAACGGCGTCTCACCGGCGATGCCGATCATTCTGCTGGCCACGACAGTCACGCTCTGGGCGGCATTGAATCTCAAACGTCACGGGATGCCCCGTCGAACTCGCGTCAGCGAACGCCTGCAGTTTGTCGACGAGCTGCTGCAGTTCGAGGAGGGAGCCTCCGAATCGGTGCCCGCATCGAAGATCCGGCATGCTGTTCCGACGGTTGTATCCGTCGGCACGGTTTCGTCGGCCATTGCGATTGTGCTCGTGACCGGCATTCCGCTGTCTGTCGAGGGCAAATCGTTCGATTTCCTGTACATCAGCGCGTCGACGCTGGCCTATACCTTCGTCTCGTCGGCGCTCATCCAGACGGTGTGGCTCTGGCGCGAATTGACAGGTGTGTTGGCGACGCTGCGATGGCACCCGCTGCGCAAGGTGTTCAAGCGTCTTCCCGCCAGCATGTTCAGCTCCCGGATCAGCACGCGCGCACCCCAACTCAAGGATCTCGAGCCGCTCGTCGCAACGTACGCGCTTTCGGTGGCCGCTCCGACGGCGCCAGTGCCCGTCCCTGTGACGCAGAACGGTCCCGCGGGCGATCGATCGATGACCGCGGACGAAGTCTGGACCAGGTTCAGAAAGGAGCTTGGCCGAAATCCACACATCGCGTGGACCGACAGCGAGACATGGAAGGCGCCAGGAGGACTCTACGAGCGTTCACGTTCGACGGTGCTGTCGCTGCGCCGCGCGTGGCAGATGGAAGCATCGTCGCCGGAGATCGCCAAGCAGGAAGACCTGGTCGCGATGGCGATCGGCTTGAGCCTTCGCGAGATTCTTGCGCGGCTGACCAACGCGGTGCTGTTCTCCACAATCGCGCTCTTCCTGCTGCTGGCAAGCCATACGCTCTTTCCGTTCGGCTCGCGGCAAGCGCTGCTCGCCACGTCATGGGTGTACATCATTTCCACCATCGTGGTCTCGTTCACGATTTTCTCGGAGATCGACCGCAACGAGGTCATCAGCTCCATTACTCAAACGAAGGCAGGACAGCTGAATTGGGACTCGACGATGCTGTCGAGGATCGTGGTCTACGGCGTGGTTCCTATTGCCAGTCTGATCGCGGCGCAGTTTCCGCAATTCAGCGGCGTGCTTTCGCAATGGATCGTTCCGATGCAGCGCATGCTGCCGTAATCCGGGCGCTCGGTCGCGGCTTTGACTTGCTTATCGCGGTTGATCGGTTCTGCAGGGCGTGGGATCCCAGCCCGATGCGTCGCGCTGCTTCTTGAATGAAACGCTGTTGACGTACGGCTGCGTCAGGTAGGTTGGATCGGTGACGATCGTGTCGATCACGAGCCACGCATCGCCGTTGGGCTCAGTGAACGCATCGAAGAATTCCTCGACCGCCGCGTTCTCGCTATAGGGCACGCCGTTTTTCCGCAAGTATCCCGGGCGCAGGCGCGTCGTGACGACGCGAAGATCTCCGGCGCTCTTGTTGCTCTGCTGATCCGTCCGTGTCGGGCGACGCCAATTCGCCACCGAATACCCCTGCCAGCTCGGCGCCTGACCCGCTGGCGCAGGACCGCCGCCGAAATGCAGGAGCCGCGTCTGGGTGCCAGCGTCGGTGTCGATCTTCAGCGTGTTGTCGTCGACCCATGTGATGTGCAGCCGGCCGGGCACGCGCATGATGCTTGGCGCACCGTACGAGCGGCAGGCTTCGCCCGCTGTTTCGTCCTTTGCCGGGTCCCACTGGTTCGTGATGCGGCGCGCTTCCGCATTCACCGGCAGCATCGTCACATCGCCTTTCGGGGGAACCATCATGCGGAGATGCCAGTGCTCGGCGACGACCGAGACCCAATAGCCGGTGAGATCTTTGATTGCGCCTGCACGACCGGTCTGCTGCGGCGCCTGCCCACCACCTCCGCGCCCCTGCGCCAAAAGCATCGCAGGAATGGTGAGAGTAATGAGCAGAGCGACCGAAGGTCCCGCTAAAGCGGGACCCCACCGATTCGGGATCACTCGACGACTCCCTGCCACTCCCAGCCGTCAACCGGCCGCTTGATCGAGAAGATGCGGATGCGGTGCGCCTCCGGATCGCGCCCCGGCTCCCCCGCCGCGATGATGCGATCGCCGAACTTCAGTGTCGTCCGCGTGACCGGATACTTGGCGGCCGAAAGCTGCGTGCTGGAACCCCACTCGAGGTTCCAGACCTCCGGCTTGCCGTCCTTCATCACCTCGATGCGAACGAAGGAGTGCGGGTTGCGCCAGATGAACTCCTTGACGACGCCGTCAATTTCGACTCGCTTGCCCGACTCGTAGGCCGCCGTAAATGAATGATGGGCGAAGGCGCGGCCTGCGCCGGCGATCACGATGAGCACCGCGATGACGATAAGTGCACTGCGTTTCATGCCTATTTGCCTCCGAGACTTCTGTACGCCGCTTCGATGAACATGTCGGTCGTCCACGCGCCCGTCGTGTGACCGAAGCGCGGGTCGTAGTCGAGCGTCGGCTTCTCCGCCTTGATCTGCGCCAGCGTCTGGCCGCGCTTGATGCCGTCCTGGATGCGGTCGCGGATGATGCCAATCATCTCCCGGTAATACGCCACGTCGGACTGATCGACCAGACGGCCCCGTCCGGGAATCACGAGTGTGCCGAGCTCGGTCTTGGTGTCGGGCACGGTGATCTCGAGCAATCGATTGAGTCCTTCGAGCACCTGGTTGATGGTGCCACCGGCCTTCAGATCGATGTACGGATAGCCGGTCATGTCGACGAGATCGCCGACGCTGACGACGTCATCGAGCCGGAAGTGGACGATGCTGTTGCCGTCGGTCGTCGAGGGGACGTGCATGATGAGCACGGGCTCGTCGTTGAAGTACAGCTTCTTTTGCGCGCTCGAGTAGGTGTCGTCGGGCCACGCGTCCTCCGGATGTTTGGACTTCTGCCCCGTCGGCGCCGACATCCGTTCGAGCACCGACACGAACGAGATGATCGACGCGCGATCCTTGGCGAGGGCATCGGATACGCGCGGATCGGTGGCGACACGAAAACGGATCGTGTTGCCTGCGAGCGCAATCTTTTCGTTGCCGCCAGTGAAATCATCCCGCTCGTCCGTGTTGATGACGTAGCGGATGACGCCGCGCGGTGCGATCGACTTGATTGCGGCGAGCACCTTGTCGGTCATCGGCGCGGCGCCGGTGTCCACCACAAGGATGCCGTCGCTGCCGGCCGACACCGTAATGTTGCCGCCCGCGCCGACGAGCATCGACACACGCCCGCGCACCGGCAGGATGTGCACCTGCCCGTCGTTGGCCGCCGGCAGCACAGGTTTCCATGCCCACGCGGGCCGGGCTGGCGGCTGCGCCGTCTGCGTGTAGACGATCGGCGCCAACGCGAACGACAGCATCGCAGCGGCCGCCAGCAGGATCTGCCACCTTCTATCTGCCACCTTCTGCCACCTGCCGCCGGCTGCCTGCCCCCTGCTCACTGTCCACGCTCCGCCGGGGCGCCCTTCTTCACGTTCGGCCTCGGAAACGGCTGCATTTTCTTGATGTACTCCGGATACATCGTCTCCGGCCCGCCGAGACGCGCCTCGTAGGGCGTCCCGAACTCGTCGTTCTCGTTCCGATTTTGCGCCGGCAGCAGGCTCTTGCCGGGAAGATAGTGAGGCACAGATCCGTGCTCGACGACGCTCTCCGTAGCCTCTTCGCATGGATACGGGGGAAGAATCAGGTTGGGATCCAGCGCCCAGATCAACGACGTGCGGATGTACGGCTCCGTCATGTAGACAGGGTCGTAGATGATCACCGTGGCGCGGAGATAGTTGTTATTGAGCCGCTTGTAACGGATGCGCACCGTCGCGTCGTCGCTGCGCATCGGTCCCCACCGGCGAATGTAGTTCTCCTTCAGATGCGTCACCGTTTCAACGAGGACGTCTCCATCCCATTCGCCGGTCGCAAAGCCGCTCCATGTGTGGATGGCGTACTCGGGTGGACGCGGCCGGCCGTCCATCCAGATCGTCGTCTCCTGTTCACGCATCGAGAGCCGACCGTGATAGGCGACCACGGACTGGGTTGGATCGTCGATCTCCGGCATCATCCGCATCTGCGCGGCACCTGCTTCGACGGAGAAGTCCCACGCATGCGGCCGGCACACGAATTCAGGCACGTCGAAGTTCTCGGGCGCCCAGCTTTGTGCACGCAGACGGCCAGCGGCACTCAGCGGAAGGCCCGCGTAGTCGCCGTCCAGCCCGCTGCCGTCTTCGTTGCGCGCGAGCGGACGCCACATCCCCGTGATCACATCCGTCTGCGCGAGCGTCGGAAGCTCCGACATCGCGACCAGAATGATGAGCAGAACGATTCGTTTCACGAACATCTCCCAGGCTTTTCGGTTGGTGGTTAGTGGTTGGTGGTTAGTAGTTACGACACGAACTACCAACTACCAACTACCAACCACCAACCAGCCTCAGAACGTGTACTTCAACGCGAGCTGAATGATCCGTGGATCAGCGGCGGACGTAATCAATCCAAAGTTCGGGCTGTTCAACGCCGATACAGGGATTCCAAGGTTCACCCGGTTGAACACATTGAACGCCTCCGCGCGGAACTGAATCGCACGCTCACCGAACCGGAACGATCGCACAAGGCCCATGTCGACGTTGAACCGCCCCGGGCCAATCAGGCTGTTGTTTTCCAGATTGCCAAACGCACCAGACGCCGGTGCCCGGAACGCGGCGGCATCCAGCCACCGATACCCGTCCTTCACATATACGTTGTCGGATATCTGGTCCGGCCGCTGATTCGCCTGGCCGTTGAGCGCATTGTCGACGCCGGTCGTCGCGGAGAAATGCACCCCGCTGCGCGCGCTGACGATCGTCGAAAGCTGCCAGTCGCTGGTGAGCGCGCGCATGACGCCGGTCGACGTCCCAGGCACTTGATAGACCGCGGAGACGTTCACGACGTGCTTCTGATCCGTCACACCGCAACTGCCCCGATCGAACGCCGGATCACCAGGTTTGGTCAGCTCGATGCCTGCAACCGACGGCTCGTAGTTGACGATGTCCGACACGCAGTTGGAGATTGTCCAGTTACCCGAGAGGAACAGACCGTTGGCGGACCGGCGCTGCGCCGACAGCAGCAGCCCCTTGTACTCTGACGTGCCGATCGGCAGGACACCGGTGATCGTGCCGTAATACTGACCCTGCGCGGGATTGAGCTGCGACAGCAGGCGGCGCTGATTGGTCGTGGCCGTCGTGGCACCGGCGCTGTAGACGGCAGGATTCAACTGATCGCCCACGGGCAATCGATGTCCGCGGCTCTCGAGATAATTTGCCGAGACCATCCAGGCCGCACCCAACTGGCGCTGCACGCTCAGGTTCCATTGATCGAAGTACGGCGGCTGCATGTCGAGCGGGAACGTCACGAACCCGCCGTAGAGCGGGAAATTCATGTTCGGGTTCGCGACGATTGGAAACGGGTTGCCGCCGGTGGTGTTGACCCACGGATCGTCGAACGTTCCGTTGTTGACAACGAGCTCGGTGCCGAACGGCGTGCCGCGGTCGAAGCCGAGGAAATTCCAGATGTGCGGCAGATCGTAGAAGATGCCGTACGCACCGCGGATCGTCATCCGGCCGTCGCCCTTCGGATCCCACACAGCGGAGAGACGCGGCGCGAAGTCGTTCAGGCTCCTCTTGCTGACGCCGTGGCCCGGGTACTGAGGGTCACCCTCGAAAAGCACGCCTACCGGCGCGTTCTTGTAGACGGTACTGCGCACGCCCGCGTTGAACTGCCCGATGGCAAAGTGATTCGCGTGCTGTTGATCGTTGACATACGGCAGATACGGATCCCAGCGAAGCCCGAGATTGACCGTCACGTTCGGTGAGACCTTCCAGGCGTCCTGCGCGTAGAGTCCGATGTACGGCATGTCGCCACCGGGACCGTAGACCTGTCCCTGGGTGAAGGTCGCAGGGCGTCCGAGGAGAAAGTCCGACAGGCCGAGGCCGCTATTGACCCCCGTGAACGCAAAGTTTCCGGCGGCCGATCCATACGACGTCGATGACAGACCTGAATGGATGTAATTGGCGCCGAGGCCAATCTGGTGGGCGCCGCGCACCAGGCTGACGTCGTCGACAATCTGAAACGACGTAGTGTGAATCGCGCTCGGCTTGGCACCGGTCGGCCCGAGCGTGAAGCCGCCTGACACGGTGAAGGCGGTAAAGCCCGGTAGCGGCGTCGCGATGTTGCGGACGCCGAGACTCTTCGCGTCGAAGAACGGCACGTAGCCTTTGTTGATCTGCGAGCTGTTGTAGGTGACGCGCAGCGAGTTCACCGTATTCGGCCCAAGCAGATACGTATCCCCGAAGACAAACGAGTGCACCATGTCGTCAATCGGGCCGTTCGCGTAAGCCAGCACGTTATTGGGATCGTTATCGGGCTCCGACGTCAGGCGCGCAAGCTGATAACGGCCAAAGAGCGAATGATTGCTGTTCCACTGGTAATCGGCACGGCCGATCGCCAGGTGCTCGCTCTGCTGCATCTTCCGGTCGAAGAACGACTGGCCGCAGTCGTTGATCGGCTTCGGCAACTTGGACGCGAGTGCCAGCGCCGCCGGCGAGTAGAGCGACGGCGACAGCGACGTTCCGACGAAGGGTGGGCGCAGCGCGATCGTGCGGCCTGATTGGCACGCGGGCGAGGCAAATGCCGAGAAGTCGCCGGCCAGCATCGCGGCCGTCGGCACGAACTGGAACATGCTCGTGGGGGTCACATTGGTACGCGTCCCCTGATACCCGCCGAAGAAGAAGATCTTTCCCGGCACGACGGGCCCGCCGAGGGTTCCGCCGAACTGATCGCGCCGCAGACCGTCATCGCGCCGCTTTCCATCGGGACCAATCGCCGCAAACGCGTTGGTCGCGTTCAGGCGGTGATCGCGCATGAACTCGAATGCATCACCATGAAAGGCGTTGGTTCCCGACTTGGTGATGGCGTTCACCGCCGCGGCCGAATGGTGGCCGTACTGCGCGGGCAGGGCATTGGTTTCGACCTTGAACTCTTGCATGGCGTCGGGGAACGGCAGCGGGAGGTTGAGGTTGTTGAACGGATCGTTGTGCGTGCCCCCGTCGAGGAGATACGTCATCCCGTTGGAAAGGCCGCCTGCCACGACGATGGTCGTGTTGGGATAGCTGCGCACGCCAGTGTTGAGCACATTGCCGCCCGGTGCGTCGCCTGTCGATTTACCGCCCGTGGCGAGGCCTGCCTGAAAGACCAACTCGGTCAACTGACGTCCGTTCAACGGCAGTTCCACGACCTGCTGATTCGTGATGACCTGGCCAATGCCTGGATTGCGCGTCTCGACGAGCGCCGCCGTGCCCTCGACGGTAACCGTCTCCGCCAGCTGACCGAGCTGCAGCGTCACGTTCAAGGTCGGGTTCGAGGTCACCTCCAGCACAATTCCGGTCTGAACGAATTTGCGGAACCCCTGCAGCTCCGCCTCGAAGCGGTACGGACCGACCGGCAGGTTCTGCACGGTATAAGACCCCGCCTCGTCGGTCACGGCAGTGCGCGTCAGTCCGGTGCCCGTTTGTGTGACGGTCACCGTTACGCCCGGAAGACCGCCGCCACTCTGATCTCTGACGGTGCCGTTGATCTGGGCGGTGGACACCGACTGGGCCGAGACATTCGCAAGGGACAGGAGAACGATCAGCAGTCCGGAAGCGGGGATTCCGATGGGCCGGTGGCGCATGTCTCCTCCGCAGGAAATGGCCGTAAAGTGCGGCGAAATATACCACGCGCCACGTCGGCCGGTTTGGTCCTCGAAATGAAAAGGTGTACCCTTCGCCGACCATGTACGTACCGCGACTTCCTTCGACAAAGATGCTGCGCTGGATGATCGCGCTGTCGCTGGTGGGATACGTAGGAGCCGACCTGAAGAGCGGCCCCTACACACTCCTCGCGCAGCAGCGCCCTGCCGCGCGCGCTGGCGATCAAAGTGCGCTCGATACCGTTCAAATCCGCGACAACGTGTGGGTGATCTTCGGCGCCGGCGGCAACGTGACGGTCCACGTCGGCGAGGACGGCGTGATGCTCGTCGACAGCGGCTCCGAGGCGATGGCTGAGAAAACGCTCGACGCGGTCAGAGCCATTACCAAGGCACCCATCCGCATGATTATCAGTACGAGCGCCGACCCCGAGCATGTCGGAGGAAACGACAAAGTGGGCGCGGTGGGTGTTCCCATCAACCCGGACAACTTCACCGACGAAGAGCGCGCCACCGTGCTGGCGCACGAAAACGTGCTCCAGCGGATGAGCGTCCCGAAAAACCGGAACGAGAAACCGGCCCCGACCGGGATGTGGCCGACCGAGACGTTCACGTCCAGGTACCGGTCGTTCTACGTGAATAACGAGGCGGTCCAGGTCATCCGTCAGCTGGGCGCCGTGTCGGATGGCGATGTCATTGTGCACTTCCGGCGCGCCGACGTCATCGCCACGGGTGACATCGTCGACCTGCGCCACTTCCCGGTGATCGATGCTGCCAAGGGGGGCAGCATTCAGGGAGAGCTCGAGGCGCTCAATCGCCTCCTCGATCTGACCGTTCCCCCGATGCCCCTGGTCTTGAAACCCGGGCGAACCCTCGTGGTTCCGGGCCATGGCCGCGTGTCGGACTACGGCGAGCTCGTCGACTATCGCGACATGGTGACGACCATCAAGGACATCATCGAAGACATGGTGAAGAAGGGCATGACGCTCGAACAGGTGAAAGCCGCGAATCCGACGGCGGGATATCGGAAGCGATGGGGCTCTGACAGCGGACCGTGGACGACCGAAATGTTCGTCGAAGCGATTTACAACGGCTTGAAACAAGGCGCGAAGCCGGCGAGTAAGACGAATTGAAATCCCAAATCCCAAATCCCAAATCCCAAATCCTAATAGCGGCGGCGTTTATCGTCGCGCTCGGGTTGAATGTGTTCGCGCACCCCTCGACGATGCTCGGGGTGCCCCGAGCGGAAGCCGAGGGGCAAGGTCGCGGAGCGCCACCTGGACGCCCGGGTGGTCCTCCAACCTCCGCCCGGGCGGCTGCGCCGTTCGATCCGACGGGGTATTGGGTCGCGATCATCTCCGAGGACTGGCGCTGGCGCATGGTCACGCCGGCCAAAGGCGACGTCGTGAGCATTCCGTTGAGCCCCGAGGGGCTTCGCGTAGCGGAAGCCTGGGACCCTGCAAAGGATGAAGGAGCCGGCGAACAGTGCAAGGCATACGGGGCGCCTGGACTCATGCGCGGACCCACCCGGCTGCACATCACCTGGCAGGACGACAACACGCTCAAGATCGAATCCGATTACGGAACACAGACGCGGCTGCTGCGTTTCGTCGGCGCGGCTGAGGCGGGCAGGGCTGGCGCCCGGACGTGGCAGGGCGTCACGACCGCTCAATGGACCATGGCGACCGGTGGCGGACGTGGGCGCGGCGGTGCGCGTCACGGATCGATCAAGTCGGTGACGACGCAGCTCCGACCCGGCTACCTTCGCAAGAACGGCGTGCCGTACAGCGATCGTGCCGTCTTCACGGAGTACTGGGACTTGCATGTTGAAACCAACGGCGACCAGTATCTCGTTGACACGAACCTGGTTGAGGATCCGGTGTATCTGCAGACGCCGTGGATCACTTCGCTGCACTTCAAGAAGGAACCGGACGGAAACAAATGGGATCCGACTTCGTGCGACGCGAGGTTTTGACAATGCGTGCTCTTGTTGTCGTTTTTGCCGTGCTCGCGTTCAGCGTGCCGGCCTACGCGCAAATCGAGCTGACGGGCTCCTACTCGCCGATCCTGTACGAGGATTACATCGAACGCGGGCCCGGCTCGGACCTCGGCGACTTTACCGGCATGCCGCTGACCGACGAGGGACGCGCGAAGGGATTGCTCTACACATCGAATCTTCCCTCGACGATCGAGCGGCAATGCCTGGCACAGGCGCCGTGGGTGCTGCAGTATCGGCCGCTTGGCATGCGCATCTGGAGCGAAGTCGACAAGGACGACAAGGTTATCGCGTGGAAGATCGAAGGCGACTACCTGCGCGACACGCTGACGATCTGGATGGACGGGCGCCCGGAGCCGTCGCCCAACGCGCTGTCGACGGCAGCGGGATTTTCTACCGGCAAATGGGAAGGCGACACGCTGACGATCCACACGACACACGTCAAGACGACGTGGATCCGGCGAGGCAACGGCATCCCGGCCAGTGACCAGACAACCTACTGGGTCCACATCACAAGGCACGACGACCTGCTGACCGTCGTCACCATCCAGGAAGATCCGTTCTATCTCAGCGAGCCGCACGTCGTCAGCCGCGTCTTCAAATTCGATCCACGCGCGAACCAGGGCGGCCGTTCGATCTGCAACACGGCGAACGAAATTCCGCGTCTCGAAGACAGTGGCATCGTGCCGCATTACCTGCCTGGGCAGAATCCCGAAGCGGATTTCATGACGCGGACGTACAACCTGCCGAAGGAAGCGGCGCTTGGCTACGCGGAATCGCTGTATCCCGAGTTCCGTCACAAGCTCAAGGGTCTCTACACGCCGCCGGCGGCGTGCGGCCGTTACTGCTGCGGCTGGATCGAGCGCCAGGGCTTACCTGGCGCGGCGCCGGGACTGGCGTGCAACGACGGAGGCCTAGGGGACCTGCACCCGGTGGTGCGGAGCAAATCGGAAGAAGGTAAACCGGCGCCTGTGAAGAAATGATCTGGTTGGTGGTTGGTAGTTAGTGGTTCGTGGTTTTTCCACCAACCACAAACCACCAACCACTAACCGCCTACGGCATCCGCTCAAACGCCGCGACGTTGATGCTCGAGCCGATGATGTGACCGTCCATCCCCTTCCGGATGTCGGCCTCTGTCGCGCCTGCCGGGAGATCCAGCTTCGTATCCAGCGCAAACAAGTTGAACAGATAGTGCAGCCGTCCGACGCCTACAGGCGCGCACGGCGCGCGATATCCCTGAATATTGCGCTGCCCTGCCGCCTGATGGCTGCCGTCCGGTAGATCGCCCGGCTTGAGGCCCTTCGCGACCGACGTCACCGTCGCGGGAATGTTGTAAACCACCCAGAACATCTCCATGTTGATGCCCTTGTTCGGGTGGTTGTCAGGGCCGTTCAGCGCGAGCACGAAACTCTGAGTGCCAGCGGGCACGTTGCTCCAGGAAAACGGCGGGTTAATCGCACTCGGGTTCTGCGCGTTGCCGCCGTTGGCGTAGCAGGTGAAGTCCAGCGGGTAGCTGCCGCCGTCGGTAAAGCCGCTGCTCGTCAGCTTCAGGCGCGGCATGGGCGCCTCACCTCCGCGTCCGCCGCCGCCGCGCTCCTGCGCCACGGCACCGCCGGTCATAACCAACAGCACCACAACACCAACCAGCGATTTCATAAGCGTCTCCTCACTTCAAACGTGAACCTTCGAACTCACTTCGTCGCGTCGCCTGCGTCGACGATGACGTTCTGCACTTCGCCGACGCCGTTAAGGCGTCGATGTTCGGCGGCGTCGCGGTACTCCTTCGACTCGAAGCACTCCACGGCCCTCTCAAAGCTCGGGAATTCGATGACGACGTGGCGGTGAAAGTACTCCGGCCCTTCCATGATCTGGTAGCGGCCGCCGC
>DASTZI010000374.1:0-50782 GCA_035764385.1 Vicinamibacterales bacterium | reverse complement strand
CGCGTCCCAGATGCGCGGCGCGCTGCGGATTGTTCAACAGGTCGATGATCGCGTCGGCCAAAGAAGCCGCATTCGCAGGCGGGACCAGGATGCCGGTGACGCCGTCGACGACGGCTTCCGGCGTCCCACCGACGCGCGTGGCGACGGTCGGGGCGCCTGCCGCCATCGATTCGAGAACCACGTTCGAGAGCGCCTCGTTGAGCGACGGCATGACCGACACGGTGAAACTGGCAAGCATCGCGGGCACGTCGCTCCGAAGTCCGGTGAAGGTGACGTGCTCGGCAATACCGCAGCGGGCCGCGTACTCCTGCAACTCTCGGAGGTATTGGCGGTCCATCGGGTTGGTTTCGCCGACGACCAGAAAGTGAACTGTCGGTACGCGCGACCGGACGACTGCCGCGGCTTCGAGAAATTGCTCCAACCCCTTGAGACGAGTCAGCCGCGACACGACGCCGACAATCGGCGTGTCATCCGGTAGTGCGAGCTCACGCCGCAGGTTGATCGGCGATGGCAGCTGGTCAAACCGCGTCAGGTCGACACCGTTGCGGATGACGGCAATCTTCGAGGCGTCATAGCCGTCGCCGATCAGCCAGTCCCGTACGGCGTCCGCGTTGACGAGAATGCAGTCGGCAAACTGGCACGCATAGCGCTGCACGCGCTTCTGCATTCTGGTGAGGTAGGGCGCACGGTCGCGAATCGATGCGATGACGACCGGAGCGACCAGCCTCGCGGGGGGCGTCGCGAAGACATTGCCGTAGAAGTTGTAGGCGTGAACGATCTGGATGCGGCGCCGCCGGATGTGCCGTGTCAACCGCGCCTGCTGCGCGATCGCCGCGAGGCTGCGGAAGGTCGAGACCGGGTATTCGGTCAGCGGAATGTTGCGCGCCGAAAGCTCGTCCACGAATCCGCCCCACCGGCGCAGGCACGCGAACTCGACGTCGAACCGAACCCGATCGAGCATCCGGGCGAGCGTCATGAACTGGTTTTCGGTGCCGCCGCACATCAGCGTGGGCACGACGTTGAGGACGCGGGCGGTGGTCACGACTGTTCTTCCATCCCTCGAGAGCATTCGGATGCCCCAATCACGTCGAGGGGCACGAGGCGTGTTCGCGCCATCTCGGCGCGGTAGGTGTTCTTGAGCGCGACGGCGAGTCCGGCGATGCTGAAGAAATAGAATTGATACGCGATCGGGTGAAACATCGCCGCGACGAAAAACGCGACGAGCGACACCTGTACGCCGGCAGCCAGCGCCGCCAGGCGTGTGAGCGCCGGATCGCTGCGCGCTCGCTTCTCGACCGCCCACGCACTGCGGAAGCAGAGCAGGTGCAGCCATGCGAACAACAGGAAGCCCGGGATCCCGAGGTCCACGGCGTACTGCAGATACACGTTGTGAACGGAACGCCACGTCGATTGGCCCCGCGCCTGGTTGAGCGCGATCATGTCCTGCCCGATGCCGACGCCAACAATCGGGTTCTGCGCGACCACATCCAGCGCGAGGCGCAGGTCGTTGTAGCGCCCCAGTGCCGACCCTGTTTTGTCCTGCTCCAGATTCGTGATGGTGCTCAATCGCTCGACATACGTCTTTGGCAGGACGAACGGAACCGCGAGCACGGCGACGAGCAGCGCGATCGCGGTGCCAGCCGACCGACGCCGCACCAACACGAGAATGAACATGAGCAACGTCGCGCTGAGCGCCAGGAAACCGGCGCGAGAGAACGTGATGATGACTCCACCCATGCTGAGAAGCGCGACCGCAACGGCGAACAGCCGCGTGCTGCCGCGTGAGCTGAGCGCGAGCGCGCCCGTCAGCGGAATGATCAGGTTGAGCATCAGCGCAAGGTCGTTCGGATTTCCGGTGAGGCCGGAGCTGCCCATGTAGCCGACGACGCGGACGAGCCCTTCCTGCGTGGTCGTCATGACCTTGCCGGAGAGGTAATGCCACACGCCGGTCGCGGCGAGCGGAATCGCGCACAACGTGAGCGACCAGGCGAGCGCACGAAGCCGATCGATGGTCGTGATGATGGTGGCGAGCAGCCAGAAAAATGCGATCGCCTTCAGATATTGATCGGTCAGCAGCCGGACGCCACCACCCGGCCAGTACGACAATGGCAGCGTGACCGTCGACCAGAACACGAGCGCGAGCGCGATACCGATTTCCGGCGCCAGCGGCGTGATGGGCTGTCTGTGCGCGGTTCGCTCGAAGACGTGCGCCGCCATGGCGATGCCACCGGCGAGGAACGCAATTCGAATCAGTTTCAGAACCGGGAACCAGGCCTGTGGCGAGAGCAGCAGGACGAAGGTGAACGCCACCAGCGCATAGAACGCGACGGGGCTTCCCTCGAGCGACGCCAACGTGCCCCCGTAGCGCGAACCTTTATGGTTCGCGCTCGAGCGCAAACCATGAAGGCTTGCGCCACGAGTGTCCGGGGCACGTTGCTGCCACCACCCAACTGCGGCTTGATTCACTGCAGACCATCCGTGCCCGTCGGCGCCAGCACCGGCCGCGCCGCCGTCAGCACCGGCCGCGGCCGCTTCCAGACAACCGTTGGACGAAGCGGGGCACGGCGGCGGCGTACTTCGGTGGCGCCAGTGCCGAAGAGCACGGTGACAACCGTCTCGAGCATGATCCGCAGGTCGAGCCAGAGCGAGCGGTTCTTGATGTAATACAGGTCGTACCGCATCTTCTCTGTCTCTTCCGCGAGGTTGTTCGCATACCCGTAGCGGATCTGCGCCCATCCAGTGACGCCTGGACGAACCGTCGATCTGAGCCCGTAGTACGCGATCTTCTCCATGAACACGGCCTGGTTCGTGACCGGATGTGGCCTCGGCCCGACCAGGTTCATGTCACCGCGGAGCACATTCACCAGCTGCGGGAGCTCGTCAAAGCGGAAACGCCGCAGGTAGTAGCCGACACGCGTGATTCGATCGACATTGTCCGAGACCCACTCCGACCTCGGCTCGTCGCACGGGTGCATCGTCCGGAACTTGATGAGACCAAACGGCCGCCCGTTGCGGCCGGCGCGCTGCTGGATGAAGAACATCGGGCCGCGCGAGTCGATTTTCACGGCGATGCCGATGGCGATGAGCAGCGGCGCACAGATGATGAGACCGACAATCGCGCCGATGATGCTCACGGCACGCGCGAGCAGGTCGGCGGCGCCATGGTTGCGGAACCCTTTCGCGAGAATCAGCATGCTGGGCCTGATGGCCTCGATCGCCAGCTTGCCCATCAGTCGTTCCGAGAAGTCGAGCGCATCCTCGACGACAATGCCGCGCACGCGCGCCTCGAGCAGCATCTGGAGCGGGAGCCGGTCGCGGCGATCCGCCATCGCGACGACAATGAACGCCGGATGCACGCGATCGACGATCTCGTCGAGCGAGTCGAGCGGCCCGATCCACCGCCGATAACCCGGCGAGTCTGGTTCCGGCATCTGGTCGTCGACCGTGCCGGCGACGATGTATCGGCGGTTCTCCGCCGATTCGATCTCCTCGATCAGGGCCGCGGCGAGCGGCCCTGATCCAAGAATGAGCACGCGCCGTGACTGATCGCGCAGGTCGCGAAGTTTGCCTACCATCGGTTCTTGTCTCTGATACCTGACACCTGATACCTGATACCTGTCTAAGCTTCCGCAACCTGTTCGGGAAAGTAGTCCTTGTAATACGCGTCGTAGTAGCCGAAGAGCGGCTTCGCGTCGCGATTGAAGACAATGCCGAGCACCTTGGACGGGTCGAGCATGTTGAGCGCTTCGCCCAGGAGCTTGCGTGGTGTCTGGTTGGCCGCAACGACGAGCAGCACGCCGTCGACGGCGTTGGCCAGCAGTGCCGAGTCGAATACGGGAAGCAGCGGAGGCGTGTCGAGCACGGCGAAGTCGTAGCGCGACCGCACCTCGGTGAGCAGTGCATCGAGGCGTGGCGATCGAAGGATCTGGTGCACCGCACCCTTGCGCAGGCCGGCGGGAAGGATCGACAGGTTGTACGGCCGTATCGTCTGCGTCACGCTGTCGAGGCTCGTTTCCGGATTCTCGATGACCTCGGTGAGGCCCTGCGAGACCTGGTCGATCGCCAGTTGACGCGCCACGGCGGGCCGCCGGAGATCCGCGTCAATCAGCAGCACGCGCGCATCGTCCGACCCGCGGGCGAGTGCACCCGCGAGATTGATGGCCGTCAGCGTCTTGCCTTCGCCGGCAGCGGGGCTCGTGACGGCGATGACCTGCAGCGTTCGTCCGCGGCGCAGCCGCTCGATGGTGAGCCGCAGTCCCTGGTACTGTTCCGCCGCGAAGGATCCGGGCGAGGTGAGCGTTACGAGATGCGGGTCGACTTTTGTCTTTGCCATGACTCTTGTTTCCTGACCGTCTAGCCGGCGCGCCCAATCAGCCGGGCGAGTTGATCGTTGCCGTGCGCAAAATAGGCGGATGCCATTGCGATGAGCGCAATCGTGGCGATAGCTGACACCGTTGCCAGCCCGGTCAGCATCCGCCGTTTGAATGGCACTGGCCCGATCGGGGGAATCGAGACGAGCACCGGGACGCTGGTGAATTCGCGGACCTCGTCGACGCCATGGAACGACGCGTCGAACTGTTCCGAGCCGAGGACGATGGCCACGGCTGCGGCGAACGCGAGCAGAAGGCCGAGCAGGATGAGCCGAAGGCGATTCGGGCCGGTGGGTCCTTCGGGCGGCAGCGCCGGCTCGAGGACGCGGAAGCGCTCGCCCTGCCGATCGGTTTCGAGGCTGGCCGCGAGCTGCGCTTCGTCGTAACGCTTCAGCATCGAATCGTACAAGTCCTTCGACACCTGCCGGTCGCGTGTGACCAGCGAAAACTCCTGTTCACGCTCGGGTGCGCCCTGAAGACGCTGTTCGAACGAGGCAATCGTCGCGCGCAGGGTGGCTTCTTCGGTGCGCAGCTTCCCGAGTTCCGCGTCGATGCTCTCGATCGTCCGGCGGCGAGGCGCCTTCGCATCGTCCGTTGCCGCTTGTGACGCGACGGCGGCCGCCTTGGCGGCCTGTTGCCGTTGATCCAGTAACCCTTCAGCCGCGTCCTGCTCCTTTTCGAGGGCCGCGATCTGTTCCTGCAGGCGGAGCACGTCCGGGTGCTTACTCGTGACACGGGTCTGCAGACCTGCCAGATCCGCCTTCAGCTTGTCGATCTGTTTCAGCCGCTCGATCATGTCGGGCGGAGCATCAGGGTTCTCGGCGCGCGCCACTGAAGTCGGGTCCTGCAGGCCTTCAAACAGCTTTTCGCGCTGTTCGATGAGGCGCAGTTGCTGCTCGCCGTTGAGGCGCAGCTGCGTATTCAATCGCTCGATGGTCGCGAGATTGATTCCGACCTGCTGTGGGAGCTGGCCGGTGTATTTCGATGTGAACTGCGTGATCGCGGCATCCTGACGATCGAGCTGCCCCTTCGCTTCGGCGAGCTGCTGCCTGAGAAACGCCAGTGTGCCGATCGCCGACTGCGAACGCATCGATTCGTTCTGCTGGACGTAAAACGCGGCAATCGCGTTGGTCACATCCGACGCGGTCTTCGCCGAATCGCCGGTGTACTTCAACGTGAAGGACACCGTCTTGACCTTGCCGCTGACCTGTTCCGGACCGGACGGATTGACTTCGACGTCGCTCCGCATCTGATTCAGCGCATCGTCAACGGCGCCCTTCTTCATCAAGGCTGGATAGAGGTGGAAGCGGTTGATCAGCTCCAACGCGCGATCGCGGCTGAGGATCTCCTGCTTGATGATGTGCAGCCGGCTCTCGAGCTCGCCGGGCGCCGAATCGGTGGCGCGGACGATGTTCTCGTCGACGGGGCGCTCGATGAGCACCAGCGCCTGGCCCTGATAGATGTCCGGCAGGTAGATCGCGAACGACACGATCGCGGCGAGCACCGCGCAGAAGGTGGCGAGGGCGAGCAGCCGGCGACGTCGGAGGATGTCCAGAATCCGGACCACCAGCGAATCGTCAGCGGTTGAAGCGAGCAGGTCACGCGGCATTGATATCCACTCCTACGGAACGACGATGATGTCGCCGGCGCGGACGTACAGATTGTCCTCGTCGTCACCCTCGGCGACCTTGCGGTAATTGAACTTGATGCGTTCGGTCTTCGCGCCCTTCTGCCGAAGCACGACGATCTTGTCGCGGTTGGCGAACTCGGTCAGTCCCTGCGCGCGCGCGATCAGTTCGAGCACCGTTGCCTGGCTCTTGATCTCGTAGTCACCCGGCATTTTCACGGCACCGACAACGGCCACTTTGAAGTTGTGAACCTCCCGCACGATGACCGAGACCTCGGGAGAAGGGATGTACTCGGCGAGCTGTTCGGTGAGGTGCAGGCGCAGATCCATCGGCGTCAGTCCCGAGGCCTGCACGTCGTTGACGAGCGGCAGCGACAGCTTTCCGTCGGGACGAACCGGAACCGTGCGACACAGGTCCGGACAGTTCTTCCACACCGTGATGTCGAGCACGTCTTCCGGGCCGATCAGATATTCCTTCGTCATGTCGACCGTGCTCGAGCTGCGAACGACGGGGGCCACGCGCGGTGCGGGCGACCCGGCAGGTGCCGGGGCCGGTGCAACTGGTGCCGCTGGCTCGGATGGAGCCGGGGCCGCGGGCTCGGTCGGTGTCGCGGCCGATGTCGAGGGCGCTGCGGCCGCAGCCGTGGCTTCCGCCTGTGGAGGCGTCGGAGGCGGCACGTTCTGCGCGTGCGCCACCCATGCGACGCACATCACCGAGCAGAAAAGAACGGGAAGACGAACGTTCATTGAGAAACCCCTTTCGCGCGTGCGGCCGGATCGTCCGGCTCTTTGATCGAACGGCTGTACCTCGGCGCCACGCTGACGCTGACGCCAAAGACGTGCCGTATCACGGTGGCGTCGGTGAACACGTTGTGTCGAATGTTGCCCTGCTGATAGTCGAGGCCGTATGACGCGTTGAAGGTGTAGAAGCCGCCGGGCGACCAGGACGCGATGAAGGCCTGGTGAAAATTGGTGAGCCGATGCAGGTCGAGCGTGTCGATGGCGTTCACTCCCGAATGGCTGCTGATCGCCATCCGCGGACGGAACGGCCACGTGATTTGCGCGCTGCCGCCGTTCAGCACGACGGGGCCGCGGATGCCGAGCACGATCGTTTCGGTGTGGTAATACTCGAGCGCGGCACCAAGTCGCGGCGTCGTGCGCGCGATGCCCGCGTTGACCTCCGGCTCCAGGCCTCGATACGACGACACACGCGGGCCGGCCTGAAGCGAGAAACGAGTGGCGGGCGAGAGCACATGCTCCCAGCCGCCGACCACCGCCACTGAATCGCTCCCGTTGGTGGCATCGCTCGGATCCGCGAAGTGGCGCGCCAGCACCCACCCGTTCACCGTCGTTCGGTTGCTGAGAATCTGCGACAGCCCGAGGCGTCCGGTCTGCATGCGGCCAGTACCGTTGTCGACCAGGCTTTCCGCGACGTAGTCGTACGACCCGGCAACGCTGGTGTGTTGACGGAGGCGGTGGTCGAAATTCGGCGACACCTCCCAGCGTTGCGCCTGTCGCCGCTCCGACAGGATCCCCGTGCCGATGTTGATTTCTCCAGGCGTGGACGTCCGGTCGTACTGAGCCATGAAACCGAGCGTGGTCATCGACGTCGTGCGGTACTTGAATGCGGCGTCGCCATGGCGGCGCGCGTCGAACATCGTCAGGTCGCCGTGATTGGATTTCTGCGAGTCGAAGGTGAACAGGCTCGAGAGGCTCAAGCGCGGTGTGTCGAGAGCGGTGCCCAAGCCAGGCCGCACGGTCAGCATATGTCCGGCATCGCCCTGCTCCTGAGCGAACAGGTTGTTGTCGTAGATGGTCCCGATCGTCACCGAGGGCACGGCTTCGATGTGTGACTGCGCCGCGACGACCGCCGCGTACCACGCGCTGGCGGCGGCGACCAACATGGTGACGACTCGTGCTCTCATGACCCCTCTCGTCGTGCTGGCCAAATGGCTCACTTACGCGCGGCTGAAGTGCAAAAGCTGTTCACATATTTGCCGTTCCAATCGTTTCGCCAATCTATCCATCGGGTTTCCACAAAGTCCCCACGTCCACATCATTCCGAGCAACTGACGCGCAGCACGGCGTCTCGGAGGGCGCCGATGAGAAACGCGCTTCCACGTCCGAGGCCGCTTCGAGCACACCTATCCGCGAGGGGGCGTGGCGCACTGACACGGTTCCGTCGACACGGAAGGTCGAGGCTGTGGTCTGTGGGAATGTAGAGGCGGACCTTCAGGTCCGCCTGGCGCGAAGGTCCGCTTAATGACGGGTAGGTCTGGCGTCGGGCGAGCCGCCGCGCCAGTTCACGACGGGATGCGACAGCGCTTGTTGCCTGAGGGAATCGGGATCGACCGCGTGAGTCGGGTAACAGGCTGCACCAAGTGAAATACGCAGCGGCGCGGTGAACTCGTAGTCGTCGATCCGCTGCACGAGACGATCGATCACTCGTGTCCCGTTCTCATAATCGGCGTCGAGTAGCGCCAGCGAGATCAACCCGGTATCGGTGCTGCCGATGAGGTCGGTGTCGCGTACTTCGTGGCCGATGATTTGTGCGACCTCGTCGAGCGTGCCGGCGTCGGCCGTGACCGTGATGCCGTCCCACTCACGCTGCGTTTCGAGGACGACCAGCGTCAGGAAGTTCTGCGACCGGACAGCACGCTTCATTTCCCCCTCCAGGACGAATTCGAATGCGTTCGCCTTGAGCAGGCGCGAGCCTTCTTCTTCGAAAAATGCGTCGGCCATTCTGCCCATCTACGAGGCCTTGTCCAGGCCGTTCTCCTTGATCTTGTAGAGCAGCGCCTTGTAGCTGATGCCGAGAATCTCCGCGGCTTCCTTCCGGTTCCAGCGGGTCTTGGTCAGCATCCGCAGAATCAGCTCGCGCTCGGCCTCACGCGCCGCCGAACGCGCGATGTCTTTGAGCGAGACGTTGCCATTTCCGTTGACAGCGGCCTCGGCAACGGCAGCGACCGATTCGATACCAACCGGCGCGGCCGCGCTGACGGCCCCCGGCGGCGGAACCATCGCCGCCGCAGCCGGTGGAGGCATAACCGGCTGCGGCGATGGAGCGACCGGACGCGGAACCGACGGAGGGGGAGTGTTCGGCCACTGATGGAGCGTCGCTGCAGGCTGCCGCAATTCGTGGACGATCGGCGCCTCGCTGCCAAGCACCACCATGCGCTTGATCAGATTTTCGAGCTGTCGGACGTTGCCCGGCCACTCGTACTCCATGAACATGCGTGACAGTTCGGTGGAAATGCCGGGGAATGGTTTGTTGTACTGCACCGAGTACTTCTTGACGAAGTGATCGGTGAGCATCGGGATCTCTTCCCGGCGGTCGCGAAGCGGTGGAATGGTGATGGTGACGACGTTGAGGCGGAAATAGAGATCTTCGCGGAACTTGCCTGCCGCGACCGCGCCTTCGAGGTCGCAGTTGGTCGCGGTGATCACGCGCACGTCAACGCGCACATCGGACTTTCCGCCGAGCCGCGAGAACTCGCCGTCCTGCAGCGCCTGCAGCAGCTTGGCCTGCAGCGGAAAACTCATGTCGCCAATCTCGTCGAGGAACATCGTGCCGTGATTGGCAAACTCGAACTTGCCTGGCTTGTGCTGGATGGCGCCAGTGAATGCGCCTTTCTCGAACCCGAACAGCTCACTCTCGAGGAGCTCGGTAGGCAGCGCCGCGCAGTTCACCTTCACAAACGGCTTGTCCTTGCGCAGCGACTGCTCGTGCAGCGCACGCGCCACCAGTTCCTTGCCGACACCGCTCTCGCCGCGAATCAGGACGGTGACGTCCGTGTCCGAGACGCGTTCGATCAGATCGCGTACTTCCTGCATCTGCTCGCTGTGACCGAAGAGCATCGTGTACTTCGACTGCTCTTTGAGCTGCGCGCGCAGCGAGGCGACTTCCTGTGTGAGCTGGTGTTGCTTCAAGGCCTTTTCGAGCACCATCTCGAGCTCGCCATCGTCGAACGGCTTGCAGAGGAAATCGGTGGCGCCGAGCCGCATCGCCTGCACGACCACGCTCGTCCGCCCCTGGCCGGAAATCACGATGATGGGGATGTCTTTATCGATTTTCTTGAACGCCGCGAGCGCCGCCAGTCCGTCCATGCCCGGCATGACGACATCAAGCAGCACGGCGGCCGGCCGGTCCGCGTGAAAACGGCGCAATGCTTCGTCGGCGTTCGTGACGGTGAGTGCGTTGTAGTTGCGCGTTCCGAGGAAGGTGCGAAGAAATCCGCACATTGCGAGGTCGTCGTCTACAACCATCACCTGCGACTTCTGACTCATCTGCCCGTTAGCCCTTCCACCCGCCGAGTTCGCGGGTTGGTCTTCCGGTCGAGCAAGCAGGGTGCCACAGCAGAAAAAGGTTGGAACAGATAGGCAATCTCGATTTGCGGGAATCGAGTACACATCCAATCGTGGAAATCTGGTTCCGCGTGGAACCACGTTTCTCACAATCGGAAGTTTGGGAAGGTCAGCCGTTTACTGAGGCGGGATGTCTTCTACGGCCGCTCGATCCCAGTCTCTTTGATCTTGTTCAACAGCGTCTTGTAGCTCACGCCCAGAAGCTGCGCGGCCTTTCGACGGTTCCAGTGGACCTGGCGCAGCGTGTCGGCGATGACCGTTCGCTCCGCTGAGAGCGCTGCCTCGCGCGCCACATCCGACAGCCGCCGACCATCGCTGCCCGATGGTGGAGGCACTTCATCGGCCTCCTCGTCCGCCGCATCAGACCCTACGGGGACAGCTGCGGGCGGAGGTGCGGCGACCGCTTGTGGCGGCGGTGGGGCGGCCGCCTGTGGCGGCGGCGCGTGAAACGCGGGCGCGCCTGGTTCCATGGGCGGCGGGTTGGCCACGAGTCGTGGTTTGTTCAGCTCTTTCATGACGAGCGTTTCGTCCTGCAAAATGACGAACCGCTTGATCATGTTCTCGAGCTCGCGGACGTTGCCGGGCCACTCGTAACTGAGGAATCGCTGTCGGAGTTCGTTCGAGAGCGAACGCACCGGCCGGTTGTACCGCTGCGAGTACTTCGCGAGGAAAAAGTCCGTCAACTTCGGAATTTCATCCCGGCGTTCGCGCAGCGGCGAGACGTACGCCTCGATCACCTTTAAGCGGTAATAGAGGTCTTCACGGAAATCGCCGCGCACCATCATCTGTTCGAGGTCGCGGTTGGTGGCGGTGACGACTCGCACGTCGACGTTGATCTTCTTGTTGCTTCCGAGTTTCGTGAACTCAGCGTCCTGGAGGACGTGCAGCAGCTTTGCCTGCAGCGCCGGTTTCATCTCGCCGATCTCGTCGAGGAAGATCGTGCCGCCGTGCGCCTGCTCGAACTTGCCGATGCGCGTCGTGGCCGCACCGGTGAAGGCACCCTTCTCGTGGCCGAACAGCTCGCTTTCGAGCAGTTCAGCGGGAAGCGCGGCGCAGTTCACTTTCACGAACGCCTTGTTGCGGCGCGTCGAGCGCTGATGAATCGCCCGGGCGACGAGTTCCTTGCCGACGCCGCTCTCGCCTCGAATCAACACGGTGACATCGCTGTCGGACACCTGCTCGATGATGAGCGCCACCTGGCGCATGGCGGGACTGTCGCTCCAGCCGATGAACGCGTCGCTTTGATCGTCACTCAGCTGCCTGCGCAGATCGCTCAGCTCGTGTACCAGACGGTTGCGCTCGAACGCCTGCTTGATCGCCGCATCCAGTGCAATCTCGCCGAGTCCCTCCGGATCGTCTGGCTTGACGACGTAGTCGGCGGCACCGAGGCGAACGGCTTCGACAATTGTCGCGGCGTGCTCGCGTCCCGAGAGCATGATCACCTGCAACTCGGGCCGCGCGGCTTTCAGTGCTTTGAGCGTCTGCAGGCCGTCCATGCCGGGCATCGCGACATCGAGCAGCACGATGTCTGGCGGCTCGCCCTGACGGATCGCCGCGACGATTTCATCGCCACGCGTGTAGGAGCGTGCCTCGTAACCGCGGAGCGCGAGGAAGGTACGCAGGTATCCGGCGAAGCCGGAGTCGTCGTCGACAACGGCAATGTTGGCCGGACGGCCTTCGTCCGTTGGATTGTTGGTAGGTTCGGAGCTCGCGCCCGCGACTGCTGACATCAGGTGGACCTCAGGTTCGAATGGGTAACTTCAGTGCGGACCCTGCACGCGGCCGATCGCCGGGTGCCGACCACAACGCGCCGCCAAGCGCCTCGACGACGCGCCGCGCCACCGGCAGCGCAAGGCCAAGTCCTCCGCGCCATTCATCAAATGGCGGGGGAGTGCTGAAGCCTGCCTGAATCAGCGACGGCAACGTGTCCTCCGCGCCGACGGCGAGCACGGCCCAACCTGGCGCACTATCGACGACCGAACACTCGGCCACGATGACACCCGGTTCGCCGCGCTCGCGCAAAGCTGCATGCAGCAACGTCTTGACGGCCGCGCCGAGGCGTGCGCGATCGCCGGTCACTGTGACCGGCCGGTTCGGCACGCGCAACTCGAGGCGCACCCCGCGGTCGTCGCCCTCATGCATATCGCTCGCCACGTCACGGAGAAGCGCCGCGAGATCGACCTCCTGCCGTGAGACTGCGAGTTCGTGTGATTCCAGCTTACCAAGTTCACTCAACTCCGCAACGACCGCACCGATACGCTCGCAGGATCGTTCGGCTTCCTGCAGCATTTTTTTCTGCTTGTCCGTCAGCGGACCACCGTGCTCCTTGAGCAACATCCGCAGGTACCCGCACACCACGGTGACGGGCGTCCGAAGCTCATGCACGGCCAGCGAGAGAGTTCTGGGAAAACGGTCTGGTTCGATTGCCGCCTCCGGGGCCCCACACTACCACGTGAGCCGCCGCCGATAACCTCGGCTGTAGCGGCCCAAGCCGCTCTATAATTACCGCATGTTGATCCGACGTGCGCCCGATCTCCGCTTCTCGGACATCACACCGAGATCGCTGTACCTCCGCAGGCGAGAATTCCTGCAGACAGCTGCCGGTGCAGCGCTGGGCGCCGCAGCTGCCGTAATGGCTCCGCCGTTCACGGCCCGTGTCGCCGCTCAGAAAGAGGGAACGGGACATGGTGCGAAGCTGGCGAACGTTGTCAAAAGTCCGCTCAGCACGACAGGCGAAAAGGTCACATCCTGGGAAGACATCACCAGTTACAACAACTTCTACGAATACGGTCCTTATAAAGAAGATCCAAAAGAGAACGCCTGGCGTCTGAAGCCGCGTCCGTGGACGGTCACGATCGAAGGATACGCAGAGAAGAAGGGTGTCTTCGGTTTCGACGAGTTCATCAAGCCGTACACGCTCGAAGAGCGCGTGTATCGCATGCGCTGCGTCGAGGCGTGGTCGATGGTGATTCCGTGGGTGGGCATTCCGCTCAAGGACATCATCGCGACGTACAAGCCGACGTCACAGGCGAAGTACGTCGAGTTCATCACCGCGCTCAACCCCGCGCAGATGCCGGGTCAGACGACGCGAATGCTGCCGTGGCCGTACGTCGAAGGCCTGCGCATGGATGAAGCGATGAATCCGCTTGCCATCCTTGCCGTCGGTCTCTACGGCGAGACACTCCCCAATCAGGACGGCGCGCCGATTCGACTGGTCACGCCGTGGAAGTACGGGTTCAAGGGGATCAAATCGATCGTCAAGATTCGCTTCGTCGATTACCAGCCGAAGAACACGTGGCAGGTGATGACGCCGAATGAATATGGGTTCTTCGCGAACGTGAATCCGAACGTCGACCACCCGCGGTGGAGCCAGGCGACCGAGCGGCGCATCGGCACGTTCTTCCGCGTCAAGACGCTGCCCTTCAACGGCTACGCCGATCAGGTCGCGTCACTGTATTCAGGGATGGACTTGAAGCGGAACTTTTGAAACCTGTCGTCCTTCTCAAGAGAATCATCTTTGCCGCGGCGCTCATCCCCGCCGCGGCACTCGCGCTCGACGCGTTCCGAGGCGATCTCACCGCAAATCCGATCGAATACATCACCCACACGACGGGCGACTGGGCGATCCGCTTCCTGGTCATCACGCTGGCGGTAACGCCGATCCGTCGCCTTAGCGGGTGGAACCCGGTCATCCAGCTGCGGCGGATGCTCGGGCTGTTTTCGTTCTTCTATGCCACGCTCCACTTCCTGACGTGGTTCGTGCTCGACTGGTTTTTCGATTTCCGCCAGATGGCGGAGGACATCGTGATGCGTCCGTTCATCACGCTGGGCATGGCCACCTACGTGATGCTGATCGCGCTCGCAGTCACCTCCACGCAGAAGTCGATCCGCCGCCTTGGGCGGAAGTGGGCCTTGCTGCATCGGCTCATTTATGTTGCCGCCGTCACGGCACTGCTGCATTTCTGGCTCGCCCGCAAGACGGTCGTGCCGCAGTTTCAGGTGGTCCTTGTCGCGGCAATTCTGCTGCTGGGTTTCCGCGTGTGGTGGACAACGCGCTCGCGGACGCAGCCGCGCCCCGCCGCACCACTGAAAGCCGTCAAGATGTGAACGGAGGGTTCCCTCCGCCTGAGCTTGCAAAGGTATGTTGCGTGCTCCCGCCGCCGCGAACTACATTTTCGACAGGTATCGCGAATGGAGATCGAGGCGGCCGACGCCTCCACGCATGATCCGCTCGTCCTGATCGTCGAGGACGATTTCAGCACCCGAATGCTGTACCGCGAATACCTGCAGAACGATGGCTTCCGCACGATCGACGCGCACAACGGCTATCAGGCGCTGGAGAAAGCGCGCGATCTGCGTCCCAACGCGGTGTTGACCGATCTTGCCGTTCCCGGGATGGATGGTTTCGAATTCTGTCGCGCGCTGCGCGACTCGCCGGCCACGCGATCGATTCCGATTCTCGCGGTCACCGGCCACTCCGAATATCTCGAACAGCCGGATCGGTTCGCGCAAGCCGGCATCGCGCACGTGCTGATCAAACCGTGCGCACCGGACGTGATCGCCTTCGAGCTGCGACGCCTGCTGAACGCCTCTCCGGGCTCTACGCAGATCTCCTGACGCGAAGCACCTTCGTCAGTGCGTCGGCGAGCACATGGGGCTCGAGCGGCTTACCGAGATGCGCGTCGAAGCCGGCTGCAAACGCCTCCTGCACGCTCTGCGGATCCGTGTACGCCGTCAGGGCGACGGCGGGGATCTCGCCAATGGTCGAGGGCAGCGCGCGCACCCGCCGAATGAGCGCATAGCCGTCTTCGCCCGGCATGGCGATGTCGGTGAGCAGCACGTCGGGGCGCCACTCCGACAGGATCTGAATGGCATCGGATGCGCGGCCGGCGGTTCGCACGGATACGCCATACATCAGCAGCATCGTCGCGACCAGGTCCTGCGTCGACACATCATCGTCAACTGCGAGCACGCGTCGCCCGCGCAGCGTCAACTGCGTCGGCTGCTCGCGACGCGTCGGCCGTGCGGTTGGCAGCCGTACGAGAAAGATAGACCCCGTACTGTCGGCGTTATCGGCCGTGACCATGCCGCCGTGCGCTTCGACAATATGCCGGACGATGGAAAGGCCCAGACCGAGGCCGCCAACGGTCCGCGTCGTCAGCGATTCGCCACGGCGGAAAGGCTCGAACACGTGCGGCAGAAAGTCCGGATCGATACCCGGGCCCGAATCGGTGACGGTGATCTCGAGATCGCTCGGTCCATGTTTCGCGGCGACTTCAATGCGGCCGCCTGCCGGTGTGAACTTGACGGCGTTGGCGAGCAGATTCCAGAGCACTTGCCGGAGTCGCGCGGCATCGCCGGCGAGCTCGCCGACGTCGGTGTCGATCGACAGGTGAAGTGCGATCGATTTCGCATCTGCAGCGGGACGTACCGTTTCAACCGCGCCGCCAATCAGCTCGCGGAGGTCGACGGGCGCGATGTTCAGACGGAGGTTGCCGGCAGCCATCGATGACAAGTCGAGCAGCTCCTCGATGATCTGCATCTGCGCGGCGGCGTTGCGTTCGATGGTGTCGAGGATCGCATCGGTCCGTTCGGGCGGGATCGTCCCCCTTCGAAGCATCCGCGTCCATCCGAGTACGGCATTAAGGGGCGTGCGGAGCTCGTGGGACAGCATCGCGAGGAATTCGTCTTTGACGCGGCTCGCTTGCTCGAGATCCCGAATCAGGTGCGCGCGCTCCTCCGACAACGCGCGTTCGTGATCCACGAGCATCCGGCGTGCGGTGACGTCCATCACGGCGCCCGTTGCGTAGCGCGGCGTCCCGTTCTCGTCGAGCACGATCCGTCCCCGATCCTGCAGCCACCTGACTTCGCCGTCGTGGCGGATAATCCGGTACTCGACGCTGTATTCGCCGTGCGACGCGACCGCATCGTCAATCGCCTTCATCACGCGCGCGTGGTCGTCGGGGTGGATGCGGGTGAATGCAGGATCGCGAATGGGGCCTTTGGTTTCGGACGAGTCGAGCCCCAGAATGCGGTTCAGACTCTCATCGTGAGTGGCGATGCCTGTCTGCAGGTCGACGTGCCACGTGCCCATGCCTGCCGCCCCGAGTGCGTTTCTGAGTCGATGCCAGGCAATGAGGACATCGGAGGACGGCATGGCCTGCTACGCTAATGCATGGCGGATGCCTCAGCGCGACATCCGCCGCCGTAAGGCACCCGAATCGTGGCCATCATCGGCCCGAAGCGGTTGGGCCCGGACCTGGCCCAGCTGTTTGAGCCGTTCGATCGCGGCGCGCTGCGCGATCATTTCACGCTCGAGTATCTCGGTTTTTCTTGAAAGGTCAGCGAGATCCGAGGGAAGTCTCTTGCGTGGACGAGCCATGGCAGCCTTCTTTCGCTTGCTGGGATACGGGAGCGCGAATTATAACCTCGGCTGTAGACGCGACAATACAGCGCATTACTGACTTTTCCTGATAATTTGCACACGGATGTACCCAACGCTCTTTCGTATCGGAAATTTTGACGTCACGACATTCGGCGTGATGGTGGCGACCGGCGCGCTCGTCGGTCTCTGGATCTTCGGGCGCGAGCTGGCGCGCAGCGGTCTGCCCGCATCAGCAGCCGATGCGGCGATGGCCGGCGTGTTCGGAGGACTCGTCGGCGCGAAGCTGCTCTGGGTGGCCGAACACGTGGGCCAGGAGCCGTTTCGCGATCTGCTCTTCAGTCGCGGCGGCATGAGCTGGTTCGGCGGACTCGTGGGCGGCGTCGGCACCGCCGTGATTGTCATGAAGTGGCAGCGGCTACCACTCGTGGCAACGCTCGCTGCGGCCACACCGGCGCTAGCGATTGGACACGCCATTGGCCGCATCGGGTGTTTTCTCGTTGGCGATGATTACGGCCGTCCGAGCGATTTGCCGTGGGCCGTGGCGTTCCCGCGGGGGTTGCCGCCCACGGATGTCCGCGTCCATCCGACGCAGCTTTATGAGATGGCGGCGCTGTTTGTCGTCGGATGGCTGTTGATCCGATGGCGGCGTCACGGCGTGCCTGATGCCATCGTGCTTGGCCGCTATCTCGTACTGGCGGGCGCCATCCGGTTCGCAATCGAGTTCATTCGCGTCAACGAGCGGATTCTCGGCCCGTTGACGCTTGCGCACCTGGTGTCGTTGGCACTAGTCGTTGCCGGCACCGCGTTGCTGATCGCTGGATCTCGCGTGGCGCGCGTGTTAGATTGAAGGTTCGCTGCACATCGAAATTCTCTTCTGTGCGGTTCCTTGACGCGGGGTGGAGCAGTCCGGTAGCTCGTTGGGCTCATAACCCAAAGGTCGGGGGTTCAAATCCCCCCCCCGCAACCATTTTTCGCGCACATCGCCCACCTCGATTACACCATTTAGTGCTTCACATGTGACCGGCTGCTCAGCCAGTACGCGCGTGGAGTCCAGAATGGAGTAGCCGGTGAGTACAATCCGGCCGGCGTCTACAGATGGCCGACGAGCCCACCGATTGTTCCGGAGCCGCGCCCCTCGACCTGGACTCGACATTCTCGCTTATCGAACGTGCGCGCGCCGGCGACCAGGAGGCGCTCGAGCGGTTGTTCGCACGACACCTCCGACCGTTACAACGATGGGCGACCGGTCGCCTGCCAAAGTGGGCACGTGACCTCGCCGACACCGATGATCTTGTCCAGGACACGCTGCTTCGAACGTTTAAGAAGATTGAGACCTTCGAGCCGCGGCGCGTCGGTGCCTTGCAGGCGTACCTGCGAAGTGCCGTTCTCAATCGTCTTCGGGATGAACTGCGGCGCAAGGAACGCGCGCCCGAGTCGACGAATCTCGACAGCATTGAAGTCGAAGCGGCGGATTCCCCACTCGAAGCGGCAATCGGACGCGAGAAGGTCGAGGAATACGAAAAGGCGCTTGACCGTTTGAATCCCGTGGAGCGGGAGGCGATCATCGGGCGCGTCGAGTTGGGTTATAGCTACGAAGAACTCGCCTTGATGCTGGAGAAACCGAGCGCGGAAGCGGCGCGCAAGACGGCGCAGCGTGCGCTCGTGCGTCTCGCCGAGGAAATACAGCGTGGACGCGGACAAGGGTGACCTTGACGAACTGGCGGGGTCTATTCTCGACGGCACGTCCGTCGATTGGCGGACAGTTCAATCGAACGCCAACGAGGCCGAGCGTCCGCTCGTCGAGGTACTACACGTTCTATCGACATTCGTAGACTTTCACCGGCAGCAGCGCACTGAAGAGATGCGTGTCCCGCAGACATGGGGGCACATCCGTGTCATCGAGCTACTTGGCACCGGTGCCTTCGGGCATGTCTACCGTGCGTGGGATACGCGTCTGGATCGCGAAGTTGCGCTGAAACTCCTGCCCGCGCGATCGAATGTCGACGCTGCGCGCACGCCCTCGATCATCGAGGAAGGCCGCCTCCTCGCGCGCGTCCGCCATCGCAACGTCGTCACCATCTACGGCGCCGAGCGTATCGCGGACACCGTTGGTCTCTGGATGGAACTGGTCGATGGCGAGACAGTCGAACAGCGGCTGACGAAGCGTCGTCCGTTTCAACCTTCCGAGGTGATCGAGATCGGTACGCAGATTTGCCACGCTGTTTCGGCCGTCCACGCTGCCGGTCTTCTGCACCGCGACATCAAGGCGCAGAACGTGATGCTCGCGACCGACGGCCGAGCGGTTCTGATGGACTTCGGCACTGGTTGGGACATGAGCGAGGCATCGGCCTCGACGGGCGCCCTTGCCGGGACGCCGTTGTACCTCGCACCGGAGCTGCTTCGCGGTGGTGAAGCCACGATTCAGAGCGATATCTACAGCATCGGCGTCCTGTTCTATCGCATGCTCACCGGAACCTACCCGGTACGCGCTCACGACTTCGCGGATCTGCGTGTCGCGCACGAACGTCGCAAACGGGGTGATGTCGTCGCGCTTCTCCGCGATGTGGGGCGACGCCTGGCCGACATCGTTGAGCGCGCGATCGATCCCGACGCGGAGCGCCGTTACGCGAGCGTCGACGCCGTCGCCACCGCACTTGCGGAGCTCCAGCCGCGCCGGGCGGTTGTTCCACCCAAGTCAGCGATCGTTGTGGCGGTGGCGCTTGTGCTGGGGGGGTTGCTGTTGTGGGCAGGAGCGTTAGGCCTGCACCGCGAGGCTGCGGCTACCCAGGCAGGTCTACCGCAGACCACGGCGGTGCAGCGGCTCTCAGATGGGCCGGCGATCGCCGTGCTTCCGCTGAAGAACCTCAGTACTGAGGCAGGCGGTGAGGAATTCGCCGATGGATTCACGGAAGAGATCATCAACGGTCTTGCGGCGAATGAGCATCTTCAGGTCCGCTCACGCACATCCACTTTCGCGTTCAAGAAAAACGAGCAAGATTTGCGAGACGTCGCGAGGCAGCTTGACGTCAGCCTGGTGCTGGACGGGTCCGTTCGGCGTTTAGGAAATCGGTTTCAGGTTGAAGCGCGACTCGTCCAGGCGGCAACGGGCGTGACGCTCTGGAACGAGACCTTCGACACTGACATCGGCAACGTGTTCGGTATCCGCAATCGCATCATTCAAAGTGTAGTCGGACGGCTTGGAGTGAAGGCTGCGCCCAACCGTCGCGCATACGATCTCAACCCGGAAGCGTACGGACGCTACCTGACGGCACGTGCACTGGTGAGTCGCCGCGGGTTTTTCGACGCCCAGAAAGCCATTGAGTACTTCAAGCAGGTCATCGCCGTGGCTCCGGATTTCGCGCCTGCGTACGCAGGTATGGCCGACGCGTACGCCTACATGTCTCTTCCTACATATTTGGGGGTGCCGGTCGCCAGGGCGCAGGAGCTGATGCGGACGGCCGCGGTCAAGGCTCTGGAACTGGACCCGGATCTCGCGGAAGCACACGCGGCGATGGGACTCGTGTACGCACGCGACATGGCTTGGGCAAGCTCGGAACAGCATTTCGAACAGGCCATCGCCTTGAACCCAAGTCTCAGCCAGGTTTACACGAGCTATTCGTTCTTCACCCTTCGACCACTCCGCAAATTTGGCAAAGCGGAACGCCTGCTGAAAATTGCGATGCAGCGCGATCCGCTCTCCTTAGACGTGTGGCGGCAAATGGCTGAAGTGGATTTCACCGTCGGGCGCTTTGATGAGGCCATCGATCTGCTGCAGCGCGTGCGAGCTGTGGATCCGCAGCTGCCTGCGGCGGCCGTGATTCTCGCGCGCGCTTTGGCGTGTCGCGGCCGCCTCGACGAGGCACTGGCGCTCTATGATGCAATCAAATCGGAGAACGCTGGCGCACCGGTAGGCTCTCGCCTTCCGGAAGGGGTTCCTCAGTACCAGGCTTACGCATTGGTGAAAGCGGGCAGACGATCTGACGCTGAGCGCCTCGCAAGGGAGAACGAGCAGTACCCGTATCGCGCGACGATTATCTACGCAGCACTGGGAGAACGCGACCGTGCCCTCGAAGCCCTGAATCAGACGGCCTCACGGGAACCGCAGCGTATTCCGCTGCTTCTGACCTGGCCAGAGATGGCGCCGTTGCGCAGCGATCCGCGCTTTGTGGCCGTTCAGAAGCATTTCGGCCTGCCCTGATTGCCCGTCTCGTTCCGCGACCTCTTCTAAAGCGGCGCGCAATCGACCGCTGAACGCCTCTCCGGCCCGAGCCCACCGCAGCGTCCGTCCGGTTCGATCGTTCCTGGACGTTTACAAAGTGAGGCGCTTCGATGCGCCGGGGGGACCGATGACACGAGCTTTGATTCTTCTATGCGCGCTCGGATGCTATGTCGCGATTGATTTCAGTTCACTGTGGGCAGCAGAGACCTTTGGCGACTGGTCTTCGCCTGTCAATGTCACATCATTGAACACGGCGTCTAACGACGAGTATGCCGTCCTTTCGAGAGACGGATTAACGATCTACTTCACATCGAATCGTCCTGGCGGTCTCGGCGGTCTGGACTTATGGTTTGCGACGCGAGACTCTGCCGAATCACTGCTATGGAGCAATCCCCAGAACATGGGGCCGTTAGTCAATAGTGAAGTTGACGACTCGTTACCGTTCCTCTCGCCAAATGAACACGTTCTGTACTTCCACAGCGCTCGCATGCGCCCCGAGAGTTGCGGCGGCCAGGGCGACATCTGGATGACTCGACGGCGCAACAAGCACTCGGCTTGGGAACAACCGACCAATTTGGGCTGTGATCCATTAGGGCCCAATACGCTGGCAACGGAAACTGCTCCCGCGCTCTTTGAGGATCCGAGAACGGAACAGACATGGCTGTTCTACGGGAGCGATCGAACCGGTGGGCCCGGCGACTTCGATGTCTATGCCAGCCTATTGGGTGAGCATGGCTCCGCGGGTCCTGGAATACTGGTTCCCCAATTCAGCAGCCCGAAACGCGACACTCGGATTTTCGTCCGGAAGGACGGTCTGGAGGCGTTCATTACGTCCAATCGATTGGGGAGCCTGAATGCGAGTCTGGATATTTGGGTCTCCTCGAGGGACACGCCGTCCGATGACTGGTCAACGCCGACGAACTTGGGAATACCAGTAAACAGCGTGCTTGATGATGTTGCTCCATGGCTCTCGAAAGACGGGACGACGCTCTATTTCTCTTCCAACCGTGCGGGGACAATCGGCCTTAGGGATATTTGGTATACGACCAGAGCAAAGCTGAACGACTAATCTCGCTGTGACGGCATCACGGACGACCCGGTTTTCCGGCGATGCCGCGCTGCGGGATCGTCACACTGACCTGAAATGTGCGGTCATTGACGTTGCGGGCCCCGCAACCAGCAAATTCAAGGGGTTACTGATTCAGACCGCAATCGCGTCGGATGTCGATGCCTGCGCTGGGTGATGCTGACTCCACCAGCGAACCGCCTGCTCCTCGTCCCACGCCATCCCAACAATCGTGTCGAGTGACTGTGCGAGCTGTCGCGCGTTTTGCGGTCGCTCTTCTGGATTCTTGGCAAGGCAGGCAAGCACCAGGTGTTCGAGCGTCGCCGGGATCGGAAGCTCCGTTCGCTCTGATGGCGGAACCGGGCCAGACTCGAGATCCATTCCGTCCAGCAACTCCATCACCAGCTTTCGGAAATCCAGCGGCGTTCCCGTCACCGATGCTATCTCGCCGGTCGGCAGATTGTCCGGTGCGCTGGGCGTATACCGGTCGGCGAACACCTGCAGCGCTGATCCGCGACATCCCCGTTGCCTCCGCCCTGCAGCGCGAAATAGGCGTGGTTGGTGAGGTTGACCACCGTCGGCCGGTCGCTGATCGCACGGTAGTCGAGCGTCAGCGCGTTCTCGCGCGTCACCGTGTAGGCCAGCGTTGTGGTCAAGGCGCCGGGAAAGCCCCCATCGCCGTCCGGACTGAGCAGCGCGGCAAGAATATAGCGCAGATGCAGCGGTACGGCGGTTCGTTGTCGATGACCAGCTTGCCGCAGATGGCTCGCGCTGTTAGGTCGTCTTGAAGAGCAGTTTTTTGGCCTTGGCCTTCACCCTCAGCACTCTCGTCGACGAGGCCAAATAAAGGTAGCCGTCCGCGCCGAGCTCGCAATTGGATACGCCCTGGTCGGTACTGATAAACCCGATCCGCTCGCCTCCCGGAGTGAACACAGTGACGCCTTCGCGGGTCGCGGCCCACATGTTGCCGGCCGTGTCGATCTTCAGGCTGTCGCCGCCCATCACGACACTGCGGGCAACGAAGTTGCGGCGGTTTGAGGCGTTCCCCTGCTTGTCGAGGTCCCACATCACCCAGCCTGTCATTTGGTCGGAGGAATAGAGCTTTGTCCCGTCAGGAGAGACGCCAATCCCATTCGGCGCGGTCATGGTGTCCAGCAGGTGCAGGCTGTTGTCGGGTGCAAGGCGGAAGATCCCCATGTAGTCGAGATCACGGTCGGGGCCAGCGTTGCGGTTGACAAGGCCGTACGGAGGATCGGTGAAGTAGATTGAGCCGTCGGGGCCGAGCACGCAGTCGTTGGGCGTGTTCAACCGCTTGCCCATGTACTTGTCGACCAGCACGGTCTTCTTCTTCGTCTTCAGGTCGAAGCGCAAGATGGCGCGTGCGCCCGATCCGGCGGAGATGATGCCGCCGCGTCCGAGGATCAGGCCGTTGGTCCCCGGCTCGCGAATGGCGGCGTTCCAAGCCACTCCGCCGGCTTCATAGCCGGAAGGCTCGACCCATATCGAACGGCCCTCTTTCGGCGACCACTTGACGATGTGGTTGACCTGGGTGTCGGAGACGAGAAGGTAGCCGTCGCTGCCGCCAACCCACACCGGCCCTTCGGCGTGCAGGAAACCGTCGCAAACCTTTTCCACCTTGGCGTCGGCATCAATGAGGGCGTCGAGGCGAGGGTCAAGCCGGTTGACCTTGCCAGCTTCCGGGTAAGGCGCCTTGAAATCCGTGGGAGGAGCCCCCAACTGTGGGCCGGTTATCGGCGCTGGCGGCGGCGGTGCCGCGGGCGCAGCCGGAGCGCCGCCGGTCTGGGCCAGTGCGGCGGAGGGGACGGCGGCAGCTAGGGCCGCGATGAAGGTTCGACGAGAAAGCTGATTCGGCATGGGCGTGTCCTCATCCTTTTTTGATCGGTGACTAGCCTAGGCTGAAACTGCGAAGGACGTCGGGTTATCAACGGCCCTGGGTTGGAGAGACGAAAGCTACATGAGTGCAGGCGGGAGAGCAAGAGGAAACATGGTCCGAGGTTTGTCGGAGGTCATCGAGCGGTCTGCGCGAGCGGGAGGAGACGCGCGACGGCTCGTCGTGCGTCGGCGACCTCAGGCAAGCCGGAATCGGCACCCTTCCAGAAATTCAGAAAGCGTTCGGTCTCCTTCAGTGAGGCTTGCTTTTCTCCCGATCGCTCGAGCAGTCGTGCGATCTGGAGCACATAGCGCGGCTCGAATACCGCCACCCATTTCTGGTCAGGGCCATAGGACAACAGTTGGCGATAGATCTGAATGGCGCGGGCGAGGTCCCCTTGCGCGGTCGCCACGCGAGCGAGGCCATCACGCGAAATCAGATTGTTCGCCAGAATCGACAAACTCGAATATCGAGTGGACCACCACATCTTTCTCGAAGGTTCGCCGGCTGAAAAAGCGGCTGCCGCCTTCCCGAGGTCGCCAGCGCCCAACGCGATTTCTCCCACCAACGCGTTGTGCCACCAGTTCTCGGGCTCGACGGATGAGTTGACGAGGCGTTCCTGCATCTCCAGATGCCGGCGAGCTTGATCGATGTGGCCGGCCCTTACCTCGGCGATCCCGCTCATCAGGTGAACCAGCACGAGGCCGACCCTCCTTTTCTTCTCGGGCAACCTTGTGAACATGCGTTCGGCTGAATCGCAGTCTTGCAGCGCTCGCCCATACTGCTCGCGCTCGATCGCAAGGAGTGACGACAACAGGAGGATGTTCCCTTGCTCGCTGACGTCTGCGCCGATTTCGGCTTCTCGCCTGCCCGCCTCGAGTGCGCGATCGGCCTCGCGATATCTGCCGACGCGTGAGAGAACGAATGCGCTGATGGACGACCACTTGGCCAGCAGGTACTGCGGCGGCTTTTCGAGAACGGCGTCGTCATAACGACCGAGGCTCGCCAGACTCCACAAGCGTCCGATCTGTGAACCGGCGAACGTCGGGTCGATCGTGAGCGCGCGTGTAAACGATTCGATGGCTTTGTCGGGTTCGCCCATCACGAAATTCGCTTCCCCAAGACTGTCGAAAGGATTCGGTTCGCGTGGAGCCACCCGCACGTATGCGTCGAACTCGCCGAGCGCCTCTGCATACCGGCCCGCACCGAGCAGCGCGTACGCGTACAGACCGCGCGTCACCATCGACTTCGGCAGCGCCGCCGCCCCGGCCGCAGTCGTCGTCAACAATTTCGCTGGATCGTGAATGAGCCCGGTGACCGGAGCGTACAACTGAGCGGCAAGGCCATACGCTTGGTCGGTATCTGGATACTTGGCGATCAGGTCGTCGAGTGCCCGTGCTGCAGCTGCGGAGTCGCCCGATGCCAGTGCCGATTGGGCTGCCCACGAAAGCTGCTCTCGTTCTCCCAACCGGTCGGTATGCTCCGCCGCCTTGCGAAGGTACTCTCGCTCGAGATCGATCTGCCCCCGGAAGCTGCTCGCGTTAGCCAGGTGTAGGTACGCGCTCGCGAACGTCGGATCGATGGCCACAGCACGTTCGAATATGTTCTGCGCGTCGTCCATTCGCGTATTGAACAACGCGTCCAGCCCTTGCGAGTACAACTGGAACGCCTCGAGCGATGTGGTTGAAACATCCGACACTTTGCGGATGCCGGTTGCGTCGCGGAATCCAATGCCGTCACGGATCTGCGCGGCCAACTGGTCGACGAGCGCGAAGAGATCCGTTCCCCGGACGCTTTCGGCCACCAGGACCCGTCCGCTCGCCAGATCTTCAAGCTGCGCGTCAATGCGGATTTCGGATCCAGCCTTCGAAATGCCACCCACAACGATCGCGCCGGCGCCTGCCTGCCGCGCGACCTCCGCGAATGCATCGCGTCCGAGTGTTTCAAGGTTGCTCGCCCCCATTTGTCTGATCACATCTTGCAGGTACTGTCCGCTCACGATGTCGAGACCATGCGTCTGGGCCAGCCCTGTCAGCAGCATGCTCGGCACGCCTTTCGACAGCCAGGCCATGTCCTGGCCGCCCGAGAGGTTGTCAAAGGGCATGACGGCAACTGCCGGTCGGCCGCCCGCCCCCAGCGCCACAGGCACGGTTCCCGATCGGAACGAGCGCCACGTCAGAGTCCCGACGGCCGCAAGCGTAATCAGCAGACCCAGCGTCATTGCACGAGCGCGCCACGAAGGCAGAAGAGGCTGGCTTAACGATATGCGCCGAGCGCGCGGCTTCCCGTGTGGTGTCTCGGCCTGCACGGTCTCGAGCGCCGCACGAACTTCGTCTGCTCGCTTGTAGCGATCCCGTGGATCCTTCGCGAGGCATCGTCGAATGACTTGCTCGAGGGGCGCGGAGGTTCGAGGCGGGAGCGGCGCTGTCTCCTCGTGCAGGATGGCGCTGCTCAGCTCGAATCCGGTGGCACCAACAAACGGTCGGATGGCGCTCGCCATCTCGTAAAGCAGAACGCCCAGTGCCCAGATGTCGCTGCCCGCGTCGGCTTGTTCTCCACGCAGCAGCTCGGGGGCCATGTAGGCGAGCGTACCCGCCACAACGCCCGGGACGGTCTCCGGCGTTGTGGATTCGGAAACACCCTTCAGGCGCTCTGCCGACACACCGCATGCGATCCCGAAGTCGAGAACCTTCGCCCGCCCTTCTGGCGTCACGACCACGTTCGTGCTTTTCAAATCGCGATGGATGACACCGTGCCGGTGCGCATGTGCCAGGGCGTCGGCAATCTGGATTCCATACCGCACGACGCTCTCGGTGGGTTGTCCGCCTGGTGGGATGAGCTCTGAGAGCCGCCGCCCCTCGATGTATTCCATCACGATGTAGGGCTGGTCATCGTAGGTGCCCACCTCGTGAATCGTGCAGATATGTGGATGATTCAACTGGGATGCGTGCTGCGCTTCACGCCGTAGCTGAAAACCCGTGTCTTGGTCGGCGATGCCGATCTTCAGCGCGACCTCGCGCCCGAGATCGACGTCGTGCGCCACGTAGACTTCTCCCATCCCGCCGGTCCCGATTAGCCGCCCAACCTGGTAGTGATTGAGCCGTTGACCTGTTAGAGATGGACGCCGGCCCACCGCTGGCGATCGCTCCATGAAGTGGCCAGCTTGCGCGTGCGCAGCGAGAAGCCGTTCGACTTCTGCGCGCACCACCGCGTCCGCGCCGCAGACATCTGCCACAAACGCGGTTCGCTCGTCCACTGCGCGATCCAGCGCGGCATGGAAGACCTCCTTCACACGCGTCCACTGATCCGTATTCATTTTGTGGATCGTTGAAGTTCCGCGTATAACCACGCTCTCGCCAGCGTCCACTCCCGCCCGACGGTTGCAGGGGAAATGTGCAGCACCTCCGCGGTCTCATCGATCGTCAGGCCACCAAAGAACCGCAGCTCGACGACCCGGCTCTGTTGCGGGTCAACGACTGCGAGTCGCGAGAGTACTTCATCGAGCGCGAGCAGATCGACATTCGGCATGTCGGTCAAGACGAGCACATCATCGAGCGAGATCCGGCGTGCGCCGTCACCGCGTTTGCCAGCGTCATGTGCACGCGCATGATCGACCAGGATGCGCCGCATGGCTTGCGCGGCGATGCCGAAGAAATGCGCGCGATTCTGCCAGCGGACTGCCCGTTGATCGACGAGCTTGATGAAGGCTTCGTGGACGAGCGCCGTCGCTTGCAGCGTGTGGTCGGGTCGCTCGCGCCGGAGGTAGCTGGAGGCCAGCCGCTGCAGTTCGGCATAGATCTGTGGCAAGAGTCGGTCGAGTGCGTCTTTGCGGCCGTCGCTCCACAGCTGCAACAGCGCGGTGACCTCGGAACGTGAAGATTCCATTGAACTTGACTGGAATCCAAGCATAAGCACCTCAGCCCGCACGCTCAAGGCAATCGTCTCCATCCTCTTCTCACGCGCAATTTCCGGCCTTTTTCACTCGTCTGAATGGCGGCCTATCCGCCTTCGCAGTTGCCGTGTTGCCGTGAGTGAACTTCTCCGCTTTCTCCGCGTGAGCCAACAGACGCGGAAACAGGGGAGGTGGGAGCGTGAGGTTCTGGCTTGTTGGCGCGGTAGCAGTGCTCGTTCTGATGATTTCAGGTGCGGTGAGAGCGGATAGCGTCGAGGCACCCTCCCGGCCGCTTTTGGTGATTCGGACTTACAACACCTCTCAAGTGGCGAGAGGGAACCTTCGGATTGCCCAGGACTTTGCGGCGGCCATCTTGAAGGACGTGGCGAGCGACGTCCGATGGCTCGATTGTGGCGTGAAGAGCATTGAGCCGATCGGAGAATCCGCGAGATGCGGGCAGACGCTCGCTACAAACGAGCTGATTCTCCGGATCCTGACGAAAGGCTCGGTCGGTGACGCTCGGGACGTATCAATGGGGTTTTCGCCGGTCAGTCGCACGCCTGAGGACCATGCGTCGATCCTGTCCACAGTGTTTCCCGACGTCGTGGCGGTGGTCGCGCGTGGCGCGCGCGTTGATGCCACACGACTGTTGGGATATGCCATCGCACACGAAATCGGCCACCTGTTGCTGAACAGTCCTCGGCATTCCAATGCCGGACTGATGCGCGCGCTTTGGTCGAGCGCTGAGCTACAGGCGAACCGGTCGGCCGACTGGGTGTTTCTCAGTGAGGATGCCGAAAAGATGCGCCAGACCGTTGCCGCACGGCAGCCAGCTCTATCGGCCAGCAGCCGGTAACGATGCCGAGGCGCGACACCATTGAAGTGGGGCGAACTTCGGGCCGTTCCGGAACCCGCGTAGAATTTCCAGGAGAACTGCAAACCCGGGAGACGGTCGTGGGTCGATGGCAGTCTTTTGAGGAGGATGGATGCCGCGCATTCGCATTGTGCTAGTCGCCATATTGATCGCATGCGGTGCGGTCGCAAACGCTCAACAGCCGGCCAACAGACCGCTGAGCCCACCGGGGTCGACACAGGCGCAGGTGCTTGGGCGCTGGGTGAAAGGCGACCGGCCCTCGTTTGCGGTCGGCCAGGAACGATACGTGGACGGCAAATGGCTCGAGATCACGTATGGCCGTCCTTCCTTGCGCGGACGCGACATCTTTGGGTCAGGTCCGAATTACGGGAAGGCGCTGATCGATCTGCCGCTCGGCGACTGGGGGCCGCCGCCCGTATGGCGGGCGGGCGCGAACGCCTCGACGCGGCTCAATACCGAAGCCGCACTCGTGATCGGCGGCAAGACGATCCCGCCCGGCGAGTACAGCCTGTTCATCGATGTACGAGGCCCGAGCAATTGGACCCTGATCGTTTCGAGCTGGGCGGCGCAGCCAAAGATGGACGCGAAGGATAAGAGTGCGCTGTGGGGCGCATATGGCTATACGCCAGACAAAGACGTCGCGCGCGAGCCGATGAAGGTTGAGATGTTGCCGTTCAGTGTCGAACAGCTCACCTGGGCGTTTCAGGACATGACGACCGATGGGGGCCGAATCGCGATCTCATGGGGGAGAACGACCGCGAGCGCGACATTTAAGGCGCAGATGCCGTAACCGGGGATCCGCGCGTTTAATTCACGATCAAGCTCGTGATGTTCTGCAGTGCGTCGCTCCACGTGAACGTCTGCCTCGACGCGTTCCCGATCTTGAACGCCTTTGGTGTCGCGGTCACCTTGACGAGTGATCGTGCGGTTCTAGGATCCGACCTTTCAGTGTCGCCTTTGATCCAGGATCGAGCGGCCGCACCCGATCATTCACAGCGTCCCTTCAGCAGCCCTCATGGCGGCATGTCGTCATGTACGTCGCCGATATCAGCTGAGCGTCCTACCCGACCTTCACGTTGAACGGCGGCGGCGTGAAGAATCTGCGGGTGAAATTACCTGCTTATCGTGTCTGATACCATCCTGCCTCGCGCCGCCCCTTCTGTATTGCGGTCGATGATCCCCGGGCGCGGCGGATCGCATGCGCATCGGCATCGTCACACACAACTACCCACCTCACCTCGGCGGCCTGGAGACGATCGTCCACGAGCTCACACGAGGCTTCGCTCGCCGGCACGACGTCATCGTGGTCAGCACTGCCTGGCAGGGCCGAAGCGGCGTCACGATTGAAGACGGCGCAACCGTCCATCGTCTCCCGGCATGGCATGGGGCTGAAGCTCGCGGCGTGCCGTACGCGATGCCGCTCGGACCGGGCGTGATGCGCGCGATTGTCGCGCTTCGCTCGTGCGATGTGCTGCACGCCCACGGCAGCCTCTATTTCACGACGCTCCTCGCCCTGGTGGCGCGACGCCGACGGGTACCGCTTTTCCTCACGGAGCACGTCGGCTTCGTACGCTACCCGTCGCCCGTCTTGAACGCGGTCCAGCAGGTCGCCTGGGCGTTCATCGGCGCGCCCGTCGTTCGCCGCAGCGCGAAGGTCATCGCGTACAACTCCCGCGTCCACGAATGGATCGCCGCGGGCTTCGGGGATCGCACGGTGACCTTCATCTCGAACGGTGTCGATACGGTGAGGTTCCACCCTCGGAGTGCCGAGGAGCGCCGCACGGCGCGAGCACGCCTCGGGCTGCCCGAAGGGGACGTGCTCGCGCTCTTCGTCGGGCGCGCCGCCCAGAAAAAGAACCTCGACGCTGTGCTGGAATTCTCCGCGAAGGAGTATGGCCTCGTTGTTTGCGGCGCCGACCGGACGTTGGGGCCGGACGTGCATGATCTTGGCGCCGTCCCTTACGCCGCCATGCCCGACGTGTTCGCGGCTGCGGACTTTCTGCTTCACGCCGCCACGGGCGAGGGGTTTCCGGTCTCGGTCCAGGAGGCCATGTCGAGCGGATTGCCGGTGACGATACTTTGGGATGAGGGATATGCCGGTTCAGTGGACCGGAACGCGGTGGTCGCCGTCGCCTCACTCGAGGAGCTCCGTCAGGCCGCGGTCCGGCTGGCGATCGCTCCCGGACTTCGAGAGGAGTTCGGCTGCCGATCACGGGAGTATGCGCTCCGGAATTGGAGCTGGGATTCGACGGTCGAACGCCACCTCGATCTGTTCCGGGACGCGACGCGCGAGAAGGTATGACCAAACCTCTGAACGTCTCCACGCCCTCTGGGCCGACCGTTGCGGTCGTCGTGCCATGCCTCAACGAAGCCCATTCGATTGCGAAGGTCGTCGCGGACTTTCGCGCCTCGCTGCCGGATGCGCGCATCGTTGTGGTCGACAACGCCTCAACCGATGGGACCGCGGAGATTGCCTTCGCCGCCGGCGCCGAGGTCGTACGCGAGACGCGTCGCGGCAAGGGATTCGCGCTGCTGACGGGCCTGCGCCACGCCGCGCCGGCCGACATCTTCGTGATGGTCGATGGCGACGGCACATACCCGGCCGAGAGCGCGCCGTTGTTTGTTGCGCGAATTCAGGCAGGCGCCGACATGGTGATCGGTACGCGGCTGGAAGGTGCCGGGGAGGGCGCATTCCCGGTCGGCCATTCCTGGGGCAACCGCCTCTTCAATACCGTCGTTCGGCTCCTGTTCGGCATCCGGACACTTGATCTCTTTTCGGGCTACCGCGCGTTGACGAGCCGCCTGCTCGAGCAGTCGCCTCTCATCGCCAAGGGGTTCGAGATCGAAACCGAGCTGTCAATCCAGGCGTTCGTAAATCACTTCCGGGTCGACGAAGTGCCGGTGACGTATCGGGCCCGCACCGGCGACAGCAAGTCCAAGCTACGGACGGTCGGCGATGGCTCTCGTATCCTGCTCGCCATCTTCGCGTTCTTCCGCGATTACCGGCCGCTCACGTCCTTCGGCGCGGCGGCGCTACTCCTCTTGGTGGCGTCGCTCTCTGCGGGAGGCCTCGTGATCCAGCAGTACGTCGAGACCGGTCAGGTGCTGCGGGTGCCGCTGGCCATTTGCGCGGCCGGCCTGTTCATCCTCAGCGCGTTGAGCATGACCGCTGGAGTCGTCCTCTCATCGATCAATCGGCGAGCGGAGGAAATCCGCGCGTTGCTGGTATCGAAGGGCCGCGCGTCATGAAGGGCGCTGCAGGCGAGGGCGTTCACCTCGCTGCGTGACGCGCGATCACGACGTAGACACACGCGTTGGTCTGGCGGATCGCCGCAGGCGTAATGGCGTCCTCGATCTCCATCCGGGCGTTCATCAACGTCACAAGAAACGGCAGCGCGAGCGCACCGAACAGCGGGATCCGGCGCAGCGCCTCTCGATAGCCGAGCAGCCGGAACTGCGTGGTCCACGCGAGCGGCCCCATCAGGCCGGTGATGCGTTCGACGACGAATCCGTGCGATTCGATCTCTCGGGTCAGGCCGTCCACGGTCCAGCGTCGAAAGTCCGTCGGATGCGGGTGGTACAGCCACGCCCCGTGCGTGGACAGCAGCAGCCATCCATCGGGCCGCAGCATGCGGCGACACTCTCCGAGGTACCACTCGAGATCCCAGACGTGTTCGAGGACCTGGAACGAAACGACGCCCATCGCACACGCATCGTCGAGCGCGACAGGTTCGCCCTCGGTGATCGTCACCTGGGCCGCCGGATCGATGTCACACCCGATGTAGCGGGCGCCGCGCGCCTCGAACAGCGGACGGTAAGGCATGTCACCGCAGCCCATGTCCACAATGCAATCGCCGGCGCCCGGACGCAGGGCGTGGATCTCGTCGTCAATCTGGCGGCGCAGCCGAATCAGGCTGTGGCGCTGATGATCCCACCATGAGGGATTCGCACGGGTGTGTTCGTCCATCGGTTAGCGCCAGTCTAACGGAACTGGCCGGACGAGGCGTGATACGCTCGCGGCCACGCCGCATGCACTCGCTATTTGGGTCGCCGCCGCACCAGTGCCGTCGGGAATGATGCTGTCGCTGATGCGCAACGATGTCGACATCCATTGAAACGGGACGACGCAGTCGGGACGCGGCGGCGGCGAGCGGGCCGCGCGGTTCAATGGGTGACGAGAGCACCACGCTGTTTGCGGCCGCAGGACTGGCGCTCCTTGGCTTCCACGTCGTCGGGCTCGTATCTTTCAGGGGATTTGCACTCGACCTCGGATCGGTCAACTTCCCCCCTCCCGGCTACACGACATACGTCCTGACCTGGATGTTCTTGGGCGGCCTATCCGCAGTGCTGTTCGCGCGCGCCGTGTCGCAACGCTGTGGCGCTCCCGTGCACGCCAACTCGGTGGTCGCCCGGTGGAACGCGGTGCCGGAAGGGCGGTTTCTCTTCGTCAGCTGCATCGCGGCTTTCATGATTCCCGCCGTGATTCGCTACGCACTGCTTCACGGCGCCCCGCTCACCGACGACGAAGGTGCCTACCAGTTCGCTGCGCAACTGCTCGCAAGCGGCCGGTTGTGGGTCGCCTCGCCGCCTATGAAACTGTTCTTCGATCAGAACTTCATGATCAATGACGGCCGCCTATACCCCGTGTACTTCCTGGGCTGGCCGGCACTCCTCGTACCTGCGGTGTGGATGGGCGCGCCGGGCATCATGAATCCGATTCTGTCGGCGCTCACCGTCCCGCCGCTCTTGCGGGTGATGCGTCACATTGCCGGACCGTCGTGGGCACGCGGCGGCGTCGTGCTGTTCCTGTCGGCCCCGTTTCTCCAGATCGCCGCCGCAACGCTGCTCTCCCACACCTCGTGCCTGATGGCGCTAACCTGGTGTCTGTGGATGTACATCCGCACGACGCGTGACAACGCCTCGATGCGAGACCACGCCGGTTTTGCATTGAGTTTCGCGCTCGCCTTCTGTATCCGTCCGCAGTCGGTGCTGCCGATTGGGCTGCCGCTCCTCGTCTCGTGGTGTTGGGGTCTGCGGCGGCTGGCGCCGCGCGCACGCGGACGGGCAATGCTCGCGTTCCTGCTTCCGACGACGCTCCTGGGCGTCTTGTTCCTGGCGTCGCTCTGGGCGCAAAACGGATCGCCCTGGCGAGTCGGATACACGCGCTACAACCAGTACCTGGTGGAAAACATGTTCCGCTTCACCACCTTCGGTCCAAGCGAACTCACACCTCTTGCCGGGTTCGATTTCTCGCATTTGCAGCCCGCCATTGCGCGCACAACGGCCGCCATGTTTCGACTGAACGCGGATCTCTTCGGCTGGCCCGCCTCGCTCGCACTCATCGTCTTCGCGCGCCCGACGCGCGCGAACCCTACCGGGCTGCTCTGGTGGATGTGTGCGTCATACCTTCTCCTCAACCTGTTCCAACGCGACTGGGGGATCGACACCTTTGGGCCCGTTCACGCCTTTGAGATGTCGCTCCCGCTCCTGGTTCTGACGATCGCAGGTACCCGGAATCTTCACGATTGGTTGAACGCGTCGCGCCCGGATGATATCGACTCTCGCCGCTGGCCGTGGTCGATCTTCGCCGCATCGCTGCTCACCGCGCTGATTGTCACGGCCTGGCTCGGTTTCGTGCCAGTTCGACTGGAGGCCGCGCGCCGTATCGCGGCTCACGTGAACGTGGCGCTGCGCGCGCCGCAACGGGCGGGCCTTCATCACGCGGCGATTTTCGCCCCGTCCCCGTTTGCCCCGCCGTGCGGGCGGTCGCCTCGGCACTTCGTGCTGTTCCGGCCGGTGAACGATCCAGACCTTCAGAACGATGTCCTGTGGGTTAATCACGTGAACATCGAAGATGATCGCCGCTTTCTCGAGACGGTGCGCGGGCGTGCCGGCTACATATTGCGATGGACGCCGGCGTGTGACGTAGAACTCCTGTCCTTGACGACGCCGCAGCCCAGCGACGTCCGTTCGGCGCCGCGCGGGAATTGACTCGGTCGACGGGTAGTATGACGTTCGCGCGCGGCTATGTCTTCGGTGCGCGATAGAGACAGGCAGCTATCAGATTTTCGCAAGCAACTTTGTGAGCTGGCGCTGTGATCCGCGGCGACGCGCCAGCGAGCCGCGCTTTCTGTCGCTCCACGATATCGAATCCCGAGGCATCATCCTTGCTCCGGCACCGCGTGAGAGGCGATAGCTTCGCTCGTGATGGGGCGAAGACAGGAGTAGGGTGCGACGACAGCGGGCGGTCTCCGTCGGTAGGCGTCTGGCCGCACTCGTAGGCGTGCAGGTCGCCACGGCGGCTATCCTTCTGGCTGTCGCGTTCGGGGGCTACGGCCGCCTTGCGTCCGATCTCGCGTTCCTTCATCGATATGTGCTCGCGCGCATCGAGGGGATCTCCGACGCAATGGAGGAGGCCGCGCAGCTGAAGTTCGCCGCGGAAGCAGCGCGCAACACCCCACCCGACCTTCACCAGATGAAGGGCTGGGCGCGCGACGTCCGTCATTTCCTCGACCGGTACCGCACCGAGTGGGCCGTCGCAGGGAACACGAGTGAGGATGCGCTCCGCTTTCGCGCCACCCTCGAGCGGTCGAACCGGGGAGGGCTCGCCGCCGACGAGACCGCCGCCATGAACGACGTGGGAAACAGCCTCGAGCGCGTCGAGGCGAGGCTCGCGTCGCCTGCGTTCAATGGCCAGGTTGCCGCGAGCATTGAAAATGACGCGCGCGACTTGCGAACCGCACTCCGACGGCTGCTGCGGGTGCAGGTGGCCTTCATCGACGTCGAGAACGCGGCAACGGAGGCGCGGAGCCGCGAGACGTACTGGTGGATGTCCGTCGTCGGTCTGCTGGGCCTGTTTGGATCCCTCGCGCTTGGTCTGCAGGTCCATCAGGCGATCGCTCCGCGTATCCGCCGTCTTGTGCAAGAAGTCCAACGGTTCAAAGAGCTCGGCGTCCATCAACGCGTTCTCGAAGAGGGATGCGACGAAATCGCGATCCTCGCCAACGCACTCGATGCCGGCTTCGCCGCCATCGCCGCCCAGGACCGTGAGCGCGAGCGATTCCTCGCGCTCGTCGCGCACGAACTGAAGACTCCGATGACGTCGATCCTGGGTTTCACCGAGCTCGCGCTCTCCCGTCCCGAAAGCCCTCAAGTCCGCGCGCGTGCGCTCGATGTGGTGCGATCGCATGCGAGTCGCCTCGGTCGTCTCATCGACGATCTCCTGCTCGCCGCGAGCACTCGTTCGGGCGCGCTTCCGTTCCGGCCCCAGTCAGTCGACGCAGCCTGTGTGGCCGTGAAAGTCGCGGCCGAAGTCACGATCACCATGCCTGGACGATGCTTCGATGTTGACGTCGCTCGAGGCGGACGCCTGCTTGCCGACGAGCACCTCCTGACGCAGGCCGTCTGGACGCTTCTGACCTATGCGGCGGCGATTGCCGAAACAGGCCGAAAAATCCTGGTGCGTCTGGTGCCCGGTGGCGCACGGCTTCGGTTGGAGGTCTTGTTCGACGCTCCATCGGTGCCGGTCGAGGAGATGGAGCGCGCATTCGCGCCGTTCGCGTCGGTTCAGTACGAGGGCGGGAGCGCAATCCGGAATGCGGTCGGACTGTTTCTGTGCCGCGAGGTTGCCCGTGTCCATGGCGGCACTCTGTTCGCGATGAACCCCACGGACGTTCAGCGGATGCTGGTCCTCGAACTCCCCGCATGAGTCGACGACATGAGCGACGACGCTATCCTGATCATCGACGACGACCCTGACTTGCGCGATCTCGTACGCCTGTTAGCGGAGGGGACGAACGTCGATGTCGTGGAGGCGGCCACGTGCATGGAGGGCATTGCGGCGTTGCGGGCGAATCGCGACCGCGTCCGCCTCGTGTTGCTTGATTACTTCATGCCGGGGATGGAACCGGCGTGTTGCGCCAGAGAGCTGTGCAGCCTGACCGACTCCACGACGATCGTGCTCTGTACGGCGGCTGTCGATCCCCCGGCGCGTGCGGCCGAGGTAGGGCTCACACGTTGGTTGGCCAAGCCTTTCGATTTGGATGCCCTCGAGAGCCTGGTGCGCGAGGCTGCGGGGCAGCACCACGAGCCGACTGCAAGCTCTTCTGTTGAGCGTCCCGGACATTTAATCCCCTGAACAGGGGATTTACTCGCTCGGAGCATTTGACGATCCTGTTCCGCACATCAAGAAAGGGGGCGTGTGTCCGCGCGTCTCATGCAGCGAGCACGTCGTGCGAGGTAGTATCAGGAGGTCTGTCCGTGTTGTCCGTTGCGGGCCCTCCCCTCCCGTAACAAATGCGGACCTTCTTGGAATTCGCTATTCATCTGTACGAGTCACATGAAAGTTGACGCTGGTGTCCACGGTGTCCTCGGCACTACCTGTCTGGTCGGGTTGAGTTTGTACGTACTGGGCGCCATCGATTGGGGTTCTCGAGGCATCGCGCTCTTCACGCTGCTCGGGTTCGTGTGGGTGCTCATCGTGCTGACGGGGCTTGCCGCGGAACAGCGGCGTCGGCAGCAGCGGTATGGGCGGCACACCGAGGAGAGCACTGACGAGACGCCACACCGGATGGCATAGCGGCGAAATGTTACTGATGTGACCGTGCGTCGATTACGGGCTTCGCTTTGCCAATCGACCGTTCCGGGATCGCAAATGACGACAACGACGGTGACGCCGATATACGACTTGATCTTCAAGCGGCCAATCGAGAGACGGAAAATCCCGCGGCTTCCCACGCGCCGATGCCGCCGGCGAGCTCGCTGATCCGGATGAAGCCCATTTGGCGCAGCAGACTCACGGCGATCGACGAGCGGTACCCACCGGCGCAATGCACGAGCAGCGGACGGTCGGTTGGTAACCGATCGGCGAGCTCCGCCAGATGATTCAGCGGGATCGAGAGGCTGCCCTCGATGTGCTTTGCTTCGTACTCACGGGTCGCTCGCACATCGACCACTAGTGGTGGCTCGTTCGAGGCAAGGCGGTCGGCTGCGACCGCGGGGCTCAGTCGTTCGGTCCGGGCGATCAGCTCTGGGCGCGACTCGAGAGTCCATAATCCGTCGGCCAGATAACCGACGACCGTGTCGAACCCGATGCGACCGAGCCGCATCGCCGACTCAAGCTCGCGACCTGGTTCCGCGATGACCACGATCGGACGGCGCGGGCTCAGAATCGTGCCCGCCCAGGTCGCGTACTGGCCGGCGAGGGCGATGTTGAGACTGCCCGCGAGATGGGCGGCGGCGAACTCGGCGGGATCACGGGTATCGAGAATCTGTGCACCCCCGCGCTGACGCTCGAGGACCTCTTCGAGGTGCATCGGTTTCAATCCCGACGCGAGCGACGTTTCGAGCGTCGGACGCTCTTTTGCGTTCAACACCGCGTCGTACACGAAGTACGCGGGCGCGTCCGGCTGATCGGCTGTGACGAGCTCGATGAACGCGTCACGCGTCATCGGTTGTAGCGCGTAGTTGGATCGGCGCTGCTCGCCGATGGTCGAAAAGGTGTCGCGACTGAGTGCTTTGCCGCACAGCGAGCCGGCGCCGTGCGCAGGGTAGAGGAGTGTCTCGTCGGGGAGCGGCAGCAACTTGGTTCGCAACGAGTCGTAGAGCAGGCTGCCCAACGACCGTGCCGACCATCCAAGCGCGCCACGCAAATCGGGACGTCCTACATCGCCGACGAACAGGGTGTCACCGGTCAGAACCGCGTATGGGATCGTTTCGTCCCGATCGAGATCGAACAAAAGGAGAGAGACAGACTCGGGGGTGTGCCCCGGCGTCTCGAGCGTTTGGATGCGCGTCCGTCCCAAATCGACGGAGTCGCCGTCATGCAAGGCCAGGAACGGGTATTCGACGCGTGCGGCGGCGCCGAGGCAGATGGTCGCTCCGGTTCGCTCACGAAGCTCGAGGTGACCCGCGATGAAGTCGGCATGCAAGTGCGTCAGGAAGACGTGCGTGATCCGGAGGTCGTGCTCTCGGGCAAACGCCAGGTACTGCTCAATATCCCGCTGCGGGTCGATGACGGCGGCTAGTCGCGACTCTTCGTCGCCGACAACATATGAGGCATGGGCGAGGCAATTGAGATAGAACTGCTTGAGAATCATTGGATCTCCATCGGTTCGTTGCTCAATGCGGGCAAGAACGACTCCACGGCCTGTTTATAGGCGTGAAGGACCTGCAGGCCCATAGATGGCGGCTGATTTGTCGATGAGCGTTTGATGAGTGGCGCCGGCGACGAGCTGCGAAAGAAAGGCGATCCGGTCCCCCGCGGGAGCGTATAATTCGCCCCTTTTCCCCTGCAAGCGTGTCTCTGGCACGCGGCGTTCGCCCACGGAGGTCTCATGACGCCCGAACGGTGGCAGGAGGTCGAACGACTGTATTACGCCGCCCTGCAGCGCGCGCAAAGCGAGCGGGCGTCGTTCTTGAGCGACGCGTGCGTAGGTGATCCGACCCTGCGCCGGGTAGTCGAATCACTGCTTGCCGGGGAAGGAGTTGTGGACCGGTTTCTCGCCACTGCTGCGTTGGAAGCGACGGCGAACCTGATCGGAGACGTTACGGCGCCTTCCCTGATCGGAGGACAGTTCGGCTCTTACAAGATTCAATCTCTGCTCGGCGCGGGTGCGATGGGCGCGGTCTACCGCGCACGTGATACCAAGCTTGCGCGTGACGTAGCGATCAAGGTACTGCCGGCTGTCTTCACATCTGATCCAGAACGTTTGCGTCGATTCGAGCGCGAGGCGCGCGTGCTCGCGATGTTGAACCATCCCTACATCGCGACCATTTACGGCGTCGAAGAAGCCGACGGGGTGCGCGGCCTCATCATGGAATTGGTAGAAGGTCAGACGCTGGCGGAGCGGATCGGACGAGGTCCGGTGCCCATCGGTGACGCGCTCTCCCTCGCCGAGCAGATCGCGGAAGCGCTGGAAGCTGCGCATGAACACGGAATCATCCATCGCGATCTGAAGCCGGCAAACATCAAGGTCACGGCAAATGCTGTCATCAAGGTGCTCGACTTCGGTCTGGCGAAGATCATTGGTAACAAGACGGCGGACACCGATCTATCTCAGATTCCAACAAGCTCAGTCGATGCGACCCGGGAGGGTCTCGTCCTCGGCACTGCGCCCTACATGAGTCCGGAGCAGACTCGTGGGGAAACCGTCGACAATCGCGCCGACATCTGGTCATTCGGTTGCGTGATTTACGAGATGTTGGCGGGCAGGCGTGCGTTCAACGGCGCAGCTATGACCGACGTTGTCGTCGCGGTCATGACGAAGGAGCCGGACTGGGCGGCGCTGCCCACATCGACACCGCCGCGAATTGTCGAGGTCCTTAAGCGCTGCTTGAAAAAGAACCCACGGGAACGGCTGCGTCACATCGGTGATGCGCGAATTGACTTTGAAGACGCCATAAAGCGTCCACACATGGGCGCGGAGTCGGTCGTATCAGCCACAGCGCGGAACACGGTCGTCGGCGGCGCCCGCCGCGCCAGAACGGTCGCCAAGAAGTACAAGTTCGATGCTTTCTTGTCCTACAGCCAGACCGACATCGATTGGGCGATCAGGCTCAAGACGGCGCTCGAGGAGCGTGGCCTGAACATCTGGTTGGATCAAGAACAGATTCGACCGGGCAATCCAATCATCGCCGGCCTCGAGGCCGGACTGGAAATGTGCAAGTCCTGCGTCCTCGTGGTCTCACGAGATGCCGTTCGTTCTCAATGGGTATCGGACGAGTACCACCGCGCCGTCACACTTGCGAAACAAAAGGATCGCCCGCTTCAAGTTATCCCGGTAATCCTTGGGAAGGCGGAGCTGCCCGGATTTCTGTCGACCCGAAACTGGGTCGAATTCCTCGACGACAGCACGTTTGACGCGAATCTCGAAAGATTGATTTGGGGAATCACCGGAACCAAACGTAAGCGCGTCACTCCTTCCATCGACATTGGCCTTCCGGCTGACGTTGGAGCGCTGACCAATCCGTATATTTTTGAGCGGCCGGCCATCGGAGAGCACTTCTTCGGACGCAGACTGGAAATGACGCGCCTGATCAACGCGCTGAAAGAAGGTCGAAGTGTTGTCGTGTACGGCCTTCAACGCGTCGGCAAGACCTCGCTTGTCAAGGAAGCGCTCGACCGCGAACTGAAACCATCCAATGTCCGGCTGCGCGATATTCGCATTGACATGTACGAGTCGTGCGAAACCTTGACCAGTTATATAGATTTTTTTGAAACGATGATCGATAGGTTTTGTGATGATCTGAACGTCGTCGATTACAAGAAGGTTCGTGAACAGGCGCGGCAAATCCTGAGAACAGGTAATGACCCCGGAGCCATTCGTGGGCTGATGAGAAACCTTCTGCGCGGTTTCGCCAGCCGATACGGACGCGCGCTCCTATTTATCGACGAATTCCAGGACATCAAGAAGGCCTTCGAGAAAGCCGAGCGTCAAGGCACGACGCGCGATCCGTTGGATTCTGGGTTCATTAGGTACCTGGGTTCTCTGGTCAAGGAAGGCTACCTCCAGCTCCTGTGTTGCGGCCGATATCAGATCCAGTTGCTGGACAACAAACTTGACACGCAACTCCTCAAGCTGATGGTGCCCATTGAACTAAGCATTCTTGACGAGGCCAGTGCGCGGCATCTCATCGAGGAGCCGGTGCGCGGCAAATTCGCGTACGAACCGGCAGCAGTCGATCACATTCTGATACTCAGTGGTCGATATCCTTATGTGGTCCAATATCTCTGCTACGAACTCGTCGAAAGGGCGCGGAACGACAACCGAACGATCATCAGCCGAGATGATGTCACCGCGGTGGTTGATGTGGTTCAAGAGCCACAAGTGCGATTGCTATACAGCGACTTTCAGGAACTGGAAGGCGGGGTTCCTTGGAGATTGCTTCTCGCAATTGCTTACTTAGCTGCAGACGAACTCCAGGTCGTTCCCTGGGAAAGCATTTTCAAGCTCTGCGAGGAGTCATTCGTCGAAGGCCTCAATCACAGTGAATGTTCGCAAGCGTTGAAGCTCCTCACAAGTTCGCAGATTCTCGGTGAACAGCAAACGGGCGATACGCTTGGGTATTTCGTACGGCCGGATCTCCTTCGTATCTGGCTCCGAAGAAAGAACTTCTTTTATACCGAGAAGATTGCGTCGAACACACGCCGACCTCCGCAACGGCCATGATCCTGCGGTTGGTGCTCGTCGTGACGATCGCCTTCGCCGCGGCCGAGGCCGCGGCGCAGTCCACATTGCAACTTCGCGGATCCTGGCGCGCCACGGCGGGAACGCGCATCTTTCAGGGAACCTGGACCGCGGACGCGAACCCGAAGACACCAAATCTCGCGCAGGGTTCGTGGACGCTCATCGAGGGAACCCGCGTCCTGTTGCGAGGGACATGGGCGGCAGAAAAAGAGCGCGCAGGGTGGCGCGGCGCGTGGTCCGCGCTCGTCGCGTCGGCACCCCCTGGGGCGCCGCCCATGACCGGGACGTGGCAGGCGAACGTCAAGGACTCGGCTGGTGACACGCTGTCGGACATGCTGGAGCGGGTGGCTCAGGCTCAGATCGACGGGACATGGCGCAGCGGACGGATGGCAGGAAGCTGGTCGCTCGTTCGATAGACACAGCGTCGATGGGATCCTGGTGCTGCCATCCGTCTCGCAGCGGATCTGTCATGGCCTGTCGGGTGAACGAATCACGGTGACGCTGTTGCCGGCGGAGGGATCGTCGGGCACGCTGTCCGCGGCTACGTAATCAACGAGCGCGCTGACGCCGTGAAGCTCGATGGTGGCGTGATTGTCGTGACCCGCAGTGTTTGTCGTGCCCGAGCATGCGCCGTAGGCTTGGAAATCGATGCCCGAGATGCAGGCTTGGAAATCTCCCGAGTTGCCCGAGACCTTCGATCCCCATAGCGCGACTGACACGATGTTCTGTGACGTGGCGTTCGCCTTGATGGTCGAAAGGCCGCCGGCGACGCGGATCCCTCCTGGCTTCACCACGTCGATGGTCAATGTGTTGTCAACGAATTCGGAACCATGCGCCTCGAACGCCGTGGAGTTCGAGTTCGCGATACCCGTCGCTGTCTGGCTGATTCCGCCAAAGATGACGCACGCTTGCGCATTGCCGAAGAATCGGTCAACCGACGAACGTACCTGGACAATGGCGTTGCTCGATCGATTGTTGGCGATGACACAGCCGTACTGAAAGCCGTGGGACCGATTGCGGCTCAAGGTCGCAACGATGACTCCAGAGTCAGCTCCGGCGAAGTTGCTCACACGAATACCCTCGGTTGTAACGCTTGAACTCACGTCCGTGGGCGGCGGGCCAACAAATTCGTTGTCGACGATCTCGGCATCGATCTGTCGTCCGACATTCATGGCCCAGCCCGCATTCCTGACGTCAACGCCGCGAGAACTTCCGTCGGAGACCACGTGGGCTACTCTGATCCACGTGCTCGACGTTTCGCCGAGGTCCGTCTCGATGCCTGCCGCCGCCACCGGCTTTGCCAGCACGGTTAGCCATTCGATCGCGTTACTGCCGCGCCCAATGCGGATCACGCCCGTGCGTTGCCCCATCGGTAGTTCGGCCGTAAAAGAAGGTGACAGCAACCCCTTGGCGTCGATCACGACGGCCGCACGATCGCCGGCAACGCCGTAAAGCGACATGTCCTGCTTCAGTTCGAGACGCCCGCCATGCGGTCTTGCAGCGCCAAATTGATCGTTGACGGAGAGCGTGTAAATCCCAGGAGCCAGCACAACGGTGGCGCCCACATTCACGTCGTTGACCGCGTTGACCGCGTCGTACAGTTGCTCAACATCAGCGACGTACACCACCGGACCGGGACTTGCGGCAATTGAGGGGACGATAGCAGCGGCGAGCACCAGTACGGCAATGCCACCATGGAGTAAACGAAACTTGTGAGTCATGCGACGCTCCTGTTCTTCTAAAGCTGTGCTTCATCGCTGCTACAAGATTGCGTATTCAGAAATTCCTGCCGTTCGGCACGGCCACGCCGTTGTAGATCACCGTGTTTCCGAGCAACTCGTGTGTCGCATCACTCGGGCACGGGCCCACAAATGGATCGGACAAGGGATGATTGACCCAGGCGTGTGCCAGCGTTCCGTCTCGGTCGTCGATCGCTTTACCGCCTCTGAGGCGGCTGACGCCGCCGAAACCGCGTCTTGTAGGTCACGGAAGGGAAATCGCTCGCTTCCGTCCCCGCCCGGCGCGGCGGCGCTGTCGACGACAAGCATGCCGGGCTGAGCAGTGAAGGCCGGAGCGGAAATGCACGCGAGTGCGACCGCGCATGCGAGCCGCAAGCCACGCATCTTCGCCGTACTCATCTGAGCTCCTGTTGTTCTAAAGCTGTGGTTCATCGCTCGTTTTCGATAGGCAGGTATGCGAGTGGTCACCGTGCCCGAGGAGCATCGGACCACCGAGGTGGAGAAGTCTTGATAACGACGGTGAGGAACTTTGAAAAAGGCTGAAAGTGTTACTTGCGCCGCTCGGTGCCGGCGGCTAGAGTCGTACGCGCCGTGGGCAACTACTGCTTCGGCGACTTCAGAATTGACACGCGGCTACGGCGTCTCTACAGGCGCAATGACCTACTGCCGCTCACCCCAAAAGCATTCGACACACTCCTCGCGCTGGTCGAGCGCGCAGGTCGCGTCGTCGAAAAGGACGAGCTTCTGCGCGCAGTGTGGGGCGATACGGTCGTCGGCGATGAAACGCTCGCACAGAATGTCTCCACGCTCCGTCGGGTACTGGGGGATCAGGCCGAGCGACCGGAGTTCATCGCAACAGTGCCGCGCTGCGGCTACCGCTTTATCGCCGCCACCACGAACGAGGCGGTCGGCGCAGCAGCCGACGCGCCTGTCGGATCGACCTCGATCCGTAAACGAACTCTCTTCCACCGGTCGGCCGCGGTCGCTCTCTTCGCGGGCGTCAGCATATTTGGCGGCTGGCTGGCAGACGGACGCTGGCGCCTGGAACCGCCGCGAGCGGCCGTCGAGTTTACGGTGTCTGAACCGGACCACTGGGTTTTCTCCACGTCTGGCAATATGCTCGCCCTCTCACCCAACGGGAAACAACTCGCGTTCATCGCTTCCGATGCGAATGGTTCCCCGTGGCTCTGGCTCCGACCGCTGGATTCGGCCGTTCCCCGTCTCCTCGCTGGCACGAACGGGGCGTCACAACCGTTTTGGTCTCCGGACAACAACATGTTGGCGTTCTTCGCAGACCGCCGGCTCAAGACGATCGACGTGGTCACGGGTGCAGTTCGTGTGGTGGCGATGCTCCCGATCAGTGCGCGGGTCGTCGGCGGCACGTGGAATCGCGAGGGAGACATATTGTTCGCTGTTCCCGACGACGGCCTGTATCTGGTTCCGTCTGCGGGAGCGACGCCTCGTCGAATCAACTTGAAAGGCGCAGGCTGCGAAGGCTGCGTGGCTTGGCCCGGGTTCTTACCGGATGGTCGCCATTTCCTGTTCACTGTGGTCAGCGCCGATAGCGACACGACAGGCGTCTACGTGGGCGAGCTCGGGACGACGAAGGGACAGCGGCTGATCGACGTCATGTCGTCCTGCATCTATGCAGCGCCCGGATTCCTGTTGTACGCCCGATCGTCGACGTTGTACGCGCAGCCGTTCGACGCAGTCAGGCTTCGGTTGGTCGGAGTCCCCGTTCCGGTTGCGGACGCAGTCGCCTACAACGCGATCACTGGACGTGTGCTGGTCGCCGCCGCCGACAGCGGTGTCATCGCCTACCGCGGACCGCCGATTACCGAACTCGTGTGGATGAACCGGTTCGGAACTCGACAACGCGTTGCGGCTCCGGCCGGGACGTACTTCGGCTTCTCGATTGCGCCCGACGGCCGACGCATAGCGGCAGCGCGGCTCGATCCGCGAATCGGCACCACAGACATCTGGATGTTCGGACCTGACGAACGGGAGGTTCGTGTCACCGACAATCCCGCCTGGGACACAAGCCCGGTGTGGTCAACCGATGGGAAGTACATCGTGTACGCATCGCGCCGGCAGAATCGATCGCGGCTATACCGCCGGAACCCCACGGCGATCGCACCAGAGGAGTTGCTGCTCGAGTCCGACACGCCGATTATGCCGCTGCAGACGGTGTCGGCGAACGATGTGGTGTACGCGGCGCAACGCGCGCGGTTACCGTTCGATCTGTGGCAGCTGGCCGATGGGCGGCGCGCAACGCCGCTGCTGCGGATTGGGGGGATGTACCCCGCGGATGCGCGTCTGTCTCTGGATGGTCATTGGCTGAGTTACGCCGTGCCCGAGCGAACCGAGATGCCGTCGGCGCAGACTGTGTACGTCAGCCGTCGGCCGTTCCTCGAAACGCGCCGAGCGATCGCGCACGCCGCCTCGGCGCCGCGCTGGCGAAGCGACGGCCGCGAACTGTTTTACGTGTCGCAGGACTCCTCGCTCATCGCGGTTTCCATCGACGATCAGGCGACGCCGACGGCGTCGCCTGGGCGAGTGTTGTTTCGATCGGCCACCCTCGGGCTCAGCGGGATCGTCGGTCAGGCCTATGACGTGGCGCCGGACGGGGATCGGTTTCTGCTGAAGCTTCAAGCCGGTTCGTCGCCGATTCACGCGGTCGTGAACTGGTCGGCGCGATTGTCGAAGTAGCGGACGAAGAGCGTCGTTCGGCGAAAAACATCTGTGTCCGCTATCGTCTGACGAACAGCTCGTTCCACTGCTTGTCCCATTTCGCGGCTTCGTCAAGCACCGTTACCGGATCGATGACGACGAATGGGAACTTGTTGAACTCACTCTTGATCTTCGTGCTTGCCGGCACGCGACCCATCGATTCGAACAGCTGTTGTCCGTCGGGCGAGAGCACGAACTCGGCGAACAAGATGGCGGCATTTGGATGCGGCGCGCTGCGGGCGACGCCGATTCCCTGCGGACGCGCGACAACTGGTTGCACGGGCACGTAGTCGATCGGTGCGCCTTTGCGCTTGAGCGTCTCGATGTTGCTGTTGTACATCGCGAGACCGACGGGCACCTCGCCCGCGGCCACCAGCGACGCGAGCAGGACATGTCCCTTGCGAAGCGACGGCTGCAGCGCGGCGATCTTCCGTACGATATCGGTACCCTTGTTGCCCGGCGACGTTTTGATCAGCGTCGCCATCCACTCGGCATCGGTCGCTTCGAGGGCAATGCGCCCTTTCCATTTCGGATCCGTGAAGCCTTCATACGTGGTGGGAATATCGCCGCGCTTCACCTTCGCGGTGTTGTAGCCCACGACGAAATAGTTCATCCGATCAGGAAACCAGGTGCGGTGCGCCGGAATGGCATTGGCCGGCAGGTCAGACACGTACGCGGACTGCAGCTCGCCGAGCAGCCTTTCCCGCGCGATCATTTCCATTTCCGGACCGTTGGTCTCGACGACGTCGACGGCGAAACGGCGTCCCTTCGCCTCGGTGACGACACGCTGCACGACTTCGTCCGACTGGCCGCGCCAGAGTTGCACCTTGACGCCGTATTTCTTCTCGAAGGCGTCAGCCAGCGGCTGCGATTCGGTCGGCGCCAGCGATGTGTAGAGCGTCAGGCTGCCTTCGCGCCTCGCGCGGTCCAGCAAACCCGCTGACGACTGGGCAATCAGGACCGCGGACAGCAGCACGGTCGCGGCCAGCGCATTGGCGAGCGTACGCATCGCGATGTATGTTTAATCGCCCCGCAGGCCAATGTCTACCAAAACCCAGACCACGACGACGCACTATCACATTCAGAAGAAGCGCCGCGCCGAGTTCATGGACGAATGGCGCAAATATCGCCAGAGCGTCATTCGGAAGGAAGACGTCACGCTGGTGCCGACCGGGCGCGGCCTCCGCACCGGCGTCTATATGGGATGGGACGGCGACCGGCCCACACGTCAGCTCGACGCGCTGGTCCACGAGATCGATCCCGGGACCACGACGACCATCCATCGCCACTCGTGGGATGCGATTCTCTTCATGGTCGAGGGCAGTGGATGGACTGAAGTCGACGGCGTCCGCTACGACTGGAAGGCGTGGGACGCGATTCACCTGCCGGCGTGGAGCTGGCATCGGCACGGCAACGAAGGCGGCAAGGTCGCCCGTTTCATGAGCTACTCGTCGGAGCCGACGCTCTGGACCCTCGGCATGAGCGTGCTCGAAGACGCGGGTCACGAACCGTTCGCGAGCCTCTCGCCGCGTCCGCCGGTCTCACCCGGCGTTCCAGGGAACGATCCATACGCGCGGCGGCTGCGCCGTGTCGATGGCGAGGCAAAGAAGCGGCGCTCGGGACGCATCCACACGCCCTACGACGAGCAGGAAATCCTCGCCACGCCTCGCGGCACCCGCACGAAGTTCCTCAACGATCGCGCGATCGGCAACCAGGCGTCCGGGCTGACGCAGGTGATGATTCAGTTCGCTCCTGGCAAGACCCAGTCGCTGCACCGGCATCCGGGCGAAGCGTGGCTGTACGTGGTCGAAGGGTACGGCCACAGCTTCATGGGTATCGCACCCGACAACGGCGAGCACCACCGCTGGAAGAAGGGCGACCTGATCATCGTCGATCACTACCTCTGGCATCAGCACTTCAACGACGATCCGGTGAATCAGTGCCGTCTGGTGCGCATCCACATGTTCGACTCGCTGCTTGAAACGATGCGCGCGGTGATGGATCCAATGGTGCTCTTCGAGGAAGCGGAGGACACACTAGTGTCCATGCAGGAGCTGTCGCAAATCCAGTGGCCGGACGACAGGCGGCCCGGGGACTGATGGATATTCCCCGCTCGGCGCTTCCGCCCGGTGTTCTCTCGCTACACATCCTCCCAGCCGAGCACCACGATCGCGACTGGGACGCGATCATCGTTCCGCGCGAAGTGAAAGAACGTCTGCTTTCGCAGGCGCTGCTCGTCCTGCAGCACGGTCGCAAGCTGTCGATGCTCTCAGGGTTACCGCACGGCCTGATCGTGCTCGCCGGTCCTCCGGGCACCGGCAAGACCACGATGGCGCGCGGTTTGGCGCAGGTAGCGGCGCTGGCGCTTGCGCGGCAGGGCGCTACTGCGCTCGTCGAGATCAACCCGCACGCATTTCCAAGCGACATGCTCGGCGAGAGTCAACGTAACGTCACACGACTGTTGACGGAGACCATCCCCGAGATCGCCAATCGGCGCCCATTCGTCATCGTGTTGATCGATGAGGTCGAAAGCTTCGCCGTCCGCCGTTCGGCGGCGTCGTTCGAAGCCAACCCCGTCGACGTGCATCGGGCGACCGATGCGGTGCTGCTGGGCATCGATGAAATCGCCAAGAACCTGCCGTCGGTGCTGTTTGTGACCACGACGAATTTCATCGAGGCCGTTGACGAGGCGTTCCTGTCGCGCGCCGATCTCGTCATGACGTTCGCGTTGCCCGATCGCGAGACGATCGAGCACATTCTCGACCACGCGCTCGGCGAGCTGGCGGTCCAGTGGCCGGCACTCCTGCCGCTGGCGCAAGATCGCTCGCGCGTTTCAGAGCTGGCGGAATTGTGCGAAGGATGGGACGGGCGCCGCATCCGCAAGCTGGTGCTCGCAGCACTGGCGCAGCGTCTCGAGGTCGCACGCGACCCGTCAACGATGACGTGGGACGACCTGTTGGCAGCCGCGCGCAAAAAGGGTGGCGTCGAGTGGGCCGGCGGCCGCGCGCCGACATCACGCGAGCTGTTCCCCGACGTGCCGAAAGAGCTGATGCACGACCACGATCACGGTCACGCCCTGCACGATCATCACCACCACGATCAGGACCACGATCACGCGCACGGCCATCGCCATACGCATACGCATCAGAAGGATGAGGTCTGAAGGTCCTGGAAAATGCCGGTCTGCTGCGGGCTGTCAGGAACAGAACGCGATACCGACCAACGCACCGGCGCCCGCCCCGATAGTTCCGAACACGAGGGCGTCAGTCCGTTGCCGAGTGCCGAGGATCCCGTATTTGGACGGTCCGGCAACGGCGCCGTACACCGCGCCCGTTCCGAACCCGACGGCCGCGCCGATGAAGGCCCCTTTGACCCTGGAGCATCGAATTCGACGCGGGGTACTGCGAAGCCTTGCGGCTCGCTGAAAGGCCGATTCGGACGCCACTTGAACATGCAGAGACAACCCAGCCGGATGTCTCGGACCCACGTCCTGCGCTTCAATGGCGGCCGACATACCAACCGCAACCGACAGTACGACGACGGCGGTTACGCGCGCACGAATTAGTCTGTCCACGTCCTGCCCCCTTTAGAACTGCCACCGCGCGGCCAGCCGCGGCCGGAGCAAACTTTTGCCGGATGGAAACAACTGACCGAGTTCGGAATTGGCGACCTGGTGCGTTCTGAACTGCGGCACCACCTGGAGATGACGCGTGATGGTGATGGGCGTCTCCACCCCGAGCGCGAGTGCGACCCACTGTTCCACGTCGCGGTCGTCGAACACGGTATGTGTTGGAGCGCTCCCGTCACGTGGTCTGATATCGATGAATCCGGTGAAATGGCTTCGGTGCGTCAGCGCGCTCACGCCGGCGAGCGTGACAACCTGAATTCGGCTCTGTCGCCGGAAATGGCGCGCGAACAGGAACGCATATGATGTCGTCCTCGACACGAAGCGATGCTCCAGCGAGTCAGACCGCTGGAGGTCCAGATGATCCCCGGGGAAATCGAATTCGAATCGCAGGCTGAACCGCTTCCACAGGCGGGCGCCAATGCCGAACCCCGCCGCCATCGCAGGACCCGGCGGCTCGAAATCAGTCTGGTCGTAATCGGCGCCTACCGTGCCGTCGATGAATACTCCGGCGTCGGCGGCGGCAGCGGGTGTTTGCGCGACCACACTGGCGCCCGTCCCCAGGACCAACACATTGGCGATGACAATGCCTCGCACCTTCATGGGTGAACCTCCCACGAAGGTCTACAGCACGGGCGTGTGAACGTTACAGCGAGAGATCAGCGCCTGACCGACGACCACAGATGCCGCAGTTCGTCATCGATTTCCACGGACGATGAGACCGTCTGGGCAATTTCACGACGCACGAGCTCGCCCAAGCGGCGGCGAAGCCGATGGACGGCCACCCGTACGGCTCCCGGGGACATCCCCAG